>JBILED010000077.1:0-11485 GCA_044352305.1 Gemmatimonas sp. | reverse complement strand
GGATGTGGTTGAGCAGGGTGGTCTTCCCCGCGCCGAGGAAGCCGGTGAGGACGGTGACGGGGACGCGGGTGTCGCGGGGGGCGGGGGCGGTCATGCGGGGGAGGGCAGGGGGGAGGGGGTGGGGAAGCGGGGGAACACATGCGGACGGAGCGCCGGTGGCAGCGGCAGCGGGGTCCCTGCGGCATGCACCGCCGTGGCCCACTCGAGGAGCGCTTCGAACTGCCAGGGGGCGTCGAGGGCGCCCAGCCATGTGGTCCCCTCCGGGGTCAGGATCCCCACGACGTTCAGGCGGTCGCAGGGCCCGAGGCAGCCCGTCAGCGTGAGCTGAACCCGCGGATTGAGGCGACGGGCCCGCCACGCCGCTTTGAGGGCGTCCACCGGGACCGCCGGCTTCCCTTTGTCGGTGCGCCCGCAGCAGCACCCCAGCGCGCACACGAGGAGTTGGGCCAGACAGGCGCGTCCAGAGGCCGGGAGGGAGTCGTCGAGGGACTCTGAAGGGGACGTTGTTGAGGAATTCATGATAGTGCGGTATCATTACCGATTGTTCCCCCGCTGTCCACCCCTGACCATCCCCCATGCACATCGCCGAGGGGTACCTCCCCCTCCTCCACGCCGCCGCTTGGACCGGCGCCTTCGCCCCGCATCTCTGGGCCGGCCTCCGACACCCGCACCGACGACGCCTCCCCCTGCCCCCGCAGGTCGCCGCCCCACTCGTCCGCGCCACCGGCGACCGCCCCGCCCTCGTCGCCGCCATCGCCTTCGGCCTCCTCCTCACCTCCCTCAAGCTCCCCTCCGTCGCCGGCTCCTCCGCCCACCCCACCGGCATGGCCCTCGGCACCGCCCTCCTCGGACCCACCAGGATGGCCCCTGTCGCCCTTGGCATCCTCCTCCTCCAAGCCCTCCTCCTCGCCCACGGCGGCCTTACCACCCTCGGCGCCAACGCCTGGGCGCTTGGCGTCGTCGGCCCCTGGGTTACCTGGGCCACCTGGCGCGCCCTCCAGCGCCTCGGACGCCCGGAAGCCGTCGCCCTCGGCGCCGCCGCCGCCCTCGGCGACCTCGCCACCTACCTCGCCACCGCCGTCCAACTCACCCTCGCCCAATCCGGCACCGGCGTCCCCCTCGCGTCCGTCTTCCTCACCACCAGCGCGCTCTTCGGCGTTACCCAGCTCCCCATCGCCCTCCTCGAGGGGATCCTGACCACCGTCGCCTGGCGCGCCCTCGCCCCCGAACGGCACCATCCCACGCTCATCCGTCCATGAGCTTCAACCGCGCCCGCATCCTCGCCCTTCTCCTCCTCGCCCTCGCCTGGGGCATCGGCACCCTCCGCCCCGGTCCTCCACGGGAGGGGAGTGACGATCGCCTGCGCCAGCGCCTCGCCCCAGTGGAGCGCTCTCCCCTCCCCGCCCGCGCCCTCGATCCCGAGGAAGAGCAGCACCGGTTCGTGATCGTGGGGGGGGGGCGCGTTTCTGGTCCTGCTCGCCCTCATGGCCACCGCCCGCCCCGCGCGCTGACGTGCGGCCCACCGAATACCTCGCGTTGGCGACCCTGCTCCTCGGCATGGCACTGATCAGCCCCGATCTCCGGACCCCGTGGTTGGTGCTGGGGGTGGCCTCCGTCACCATCCTCACCGCACGCGTGCCATGGCGCCGGTGGGGGGGCACGCTTGCCGCCCCGCTCCCCTTCCTTCTGGCCTCCCTCGGGGCCGTGGCCCTCGCCAGCCGCGCCGCTCACGGGGCGACGCCGACCCTGATGCCACTCCTCGCCCGGGCGCTCCGCGCCTATGCCGCCTCGGCGGCGGTAGCCATGGCCGCCCTCACCGTCCCCCCTGCCGTGGCCGCCGGCATCGCCGTGCGCCTCCGCCTCCCCGCCCCCGCTGTGGATGTCCTGGTCCTCGCGGCCCGCACCATCCAGCGGGTGGGCGGCGAACTGCACACCCGGATGACGCTGGCACGCCGCCGTGGCGGCGCCCAGGCCTGGCGGAGTCGCCTGCGCACGGCCGGTTGGCTGGCGGCCTCGCTCGCCGGGTTATGCCACCGCCGCGCTCTCCAGCTCGATGCCGTCTTCACCCTCCGCGGGCCCGTCCGCTGGGGCGACCAAGCGCGCTGGCATCCCCCCGCCCGCCCTCTAGTGCTCGCCGCCATGCTGGCGGGAGCGGCGGGGTGGATGCTCGTTACCGGCTAGTGTCGGGAGCCTCCCCCCCCACACCCACGCCGTCCCCGGCGCCGGCCCTCGTCCTTGAAGACGGGGTGCTGCATCACCGCGCTGCTTCCGGGGTGGTCCGCGCCCTGGACGGGCTCCATTTCGAGGCACCGGCCGGCGCACGGACCGTCCTGCTGGGCGCCAACGGGGCCGGAAAGAGCAGTGCGCTCCGCCTCCTCGCCGGCATGCACCCGGCCGCCGCCGGGCGGGTGCGGGTGGGCGGGGTTGAGTATGACGTTGGGCACAATCCGCCGCCGGCCGGCCAGATCGGGTGGGTGGGGTCCGATCCGGAAGACCACCTGATCGCGCCGAAGGTGGACGACGAGATCGCGTTTGGCCTGCTGAACCTGGGAGTGCCACCGGCCGAAGCGCGGGCGCGCGTGGCGGCGGTGGCGGAGCGCCTGGGGCTCGTCGCCCTGCTGACCCGCAGTGTCCATGCGCTGAGCCATGGGGAGCGCCAGCGGGTGGTGCTGGCGGGGGTCCTGGTGCTGGAGCCGGCCGTGCTTCTGCTGGATGAGCCCACTCTGGGGCTGGATCGGCCGGGGCGCCGGGCGCTGCTCGCGCTTCTGGACGCAGAGGTCGCCAGGGGGACCACCGTGGTGGCGGCCACGCATGACGACGACCTGGCACGGCACTGGGCCGACCATGTGGTGGTGCTGGTGCGCGGACGCGCCGTGCGCGCGGGCGCGCCCGCACGCGTGCTGGCCGACGCGGCGTGGTGTGCGGCGGCGGGGATCACCTAACGCGCTGTCGTCGGGCCGGCGCTCACTCCGGCGTGATGCGCCCTTGGTCGCGCACAACCGCCCGTCCGACCTGCGCGGTGTCCGAGACCAGCTGGACGCGCACCCGCGTGATGCGCGGGAAGAGCGCCGTCACGCCGAAGCCGATGGGGACGCCGGCGAGCGGACGCCGACAGCGCACCCGGTAGCGGGCGGTCACCTCCTCATGCCCTTCCGCGGTCCGCACCGGGGTCACGCTGTCGGCCACCACCGCACAGCCGAGGGCCGGGGCCAGGCGGAGCAGGGTTCCGCCGCCGTCGCGAAGCCGCGCCAGCGCCGCGGTGCGCGCGGCGCGGTCGGCCGCGCTCCGCGGCGCCCGCTCGAATCCCCACAGGTCCTCCCCGGCAGCGCGGAGCTGCGCCGTGCCCTCCTGGCCGCCAATGCCGACGTCGAGGGTGGCGGCGCCGTGGGTGTGCTGCGCCGCGAGCGAGGGGGCGGCGGCGAGCGCGCCGGCGAGGCTGAGGACGGTCCGGACCCGCGGGCGGGCCGGGCGGGGGGACAGGGGCGGCATCAGTCGCGCTCCTTGCGGTACGGGGTGATGGCTTCGACGGTCATGCGATAGCTGGCAGCGCCGTACACGCTCTGGACTCGCGTGATGCGGAGCGTGCCGTCGAGCCACACCGGGGCGAAGAGTTGGAGCGGCACGACGCCGGCGCGCACGCGGGCATAGACCATCTGGTTGGCGGGCGGCGGGGGCATGTGCACGCACGCGCCGAAGTAGGGGACGAGGAGGAACTCGGCGGCGCGCTCCTGGAAGTCCTCGAGGGGGACGACGAACCCGGCGAGCCGCACGCGGCGCCCGTCGAGCTGGCGGAGGGAGTCGGAGGGTTCGCCGGTGCGGAGATTGAGCGTGGCGAGTACGCCCCAATCGACCGTGGGGGCGGGCTGTGCCGTGCCGGCGGGGAGGGGCGTCGGCGCGTCAGCGGCGGTGCGCTCGGCGGTTGCGGGATCGGCCGGACCGCGCCGGTGGTTGGCGCGCAGCGGGGCGGGGCGGATCGACCACGCGAGGGCGAGCAGGGCCACGGTCCCCCATCGCAGGAGGCGCGGGATGGTTGGCGGGGCGCTTGACGGGGTCATGGGGGGTTCGAGGGACGACCGAGCGATGCCCTTGCCCCGAAGGGCGGGAAAAGAAATATTGAGAGCGCACTATCAAAACACCAGACCAGCGCACTCTTCCTCTGCCGCTCGCCCCATGATGCCTGTTGCCCCATCCCCCGAGCCGGCGCCGCTGATTGCCCGCGCCCTCACCAAGCGCTACGGCGCGGTGACCGCGCTCGATGCCCTCGACCTCGAGGTGCGCGCCGGTGAGCTCTACTGCCTGCTGGGGGCCAACGGGGCCGGGAAGACCACCACCATCAACCTCTTTCTCGGATTCCTCACGCCGAGCAGCGGGGTGGCGCTGGTGTGCGGCAAGCCGATCACCCCGGGGGCGCCCGAGGGACGGGAGCATGTGGCGTACATCCCCGAGACCGTGATGCTGTACCGGCAGCTCACCGGGGTGGAGAACCTCGAGTACTTCACGGCGCTGGGGACCGGCACGTCCCCCGATCCGGAGCAGCTGCTGCACCTCCTGGCGGAGGTGGGGCTGCCGGCGGATCAGGCGCGCCAGCGGGTGGGGGGCTACTCCAAGGGGATGCGGCAGAAGGTGGGGATCGCGGTGGCCATGGCCCGGCAGGCGCGCGTGCTGCTGCTGGATGAGCCCACGTCGGGGCTCGACCCGCGCGCCTCCAACGAGTTCTCGGGGCTGCTCGACACGCTGCGCGCGCGCGGCGCGGCGATCCTGATGGCCACCCACGACCTGTTCCGCGCCAAGCAGTCGGGGACGCGGGTGGGGATCATGAAGCAGGGGCGCCTCGTCGCGCAGCTCGACACGCAGGCGGTGGGGCACGCGGACCTCGAGCAGCTGTACCTCGCCCACATCACCGCCTGAGGAGGCCCCGTGATCACCCGCATCGCCCGCAAGGAGTTCACCGAACAGCTCCGCGACGGTCGCGTGCGCGTCACCAGCGTGCTGCTGCTGGCGCTGCTCGGCGTGGCGTTCCTCGCCGGCCGGCACCGGCAGGAGGAGGTGCGCCGCGACCACGCCGCCGCGCAGGAGGCCATGCGCGGCTTCTGGGTGAACCAGGGGGCCAAGAACCCGCACTCGGCCGCGCACTACGGGCTGTGGGTGTTCAAGCCGGTCCCCCCGCTGGGGCTGTTCGACGCCGGCGTGGACGCCTACACCGGGGTCACCACCTATCTCGAGGCGCATCGGCAGAACGAGTTCACGCGGCGTCCGGCGATGGACCAGCCCACGGTGGCGCGCATGGGGGCGTGGAGCGCCGCGGCGATCCTCCAGCAGCTGGTGCCGCTCCTGATCATCCTGCTCGCGTTCCCGGCCTTCGCGGGCGAACGGGAGAGCGGCACGCTGCGGCAGTTGCTGGCCCTGGGGGTGCCCATGCGGGCGCTGCTGGCCGGCAAGGCGCTGGGGATTGCGGCTGCGCTGGCACTGGTGCTCGTCCCGGCCACGGTGCTCGGGGCGGCCACCCTCGCCGCCACCACGGGAGGGGCCGACCTTCCGCGCGTGGCCGGGCTGGCGGGGCTCTACCTGGGCTACTTCGCGCTCGTCCTCCTGCTGGCGCTCGTGGTCTCCGCGCGGGCGGCCACGTCGCGTGCGGCGCTCCTGGTGCTGCTGGGCGGGTGGGCGGTGACCACCCTGATGCTCCCCCGCGGCATGGGAGACCTGGCGCGCGCCCTGCACCCCACCCCGTCCGCGGAGCGGTTTCAGGCGGCGCTGGCGCATGACGTGGCGAACGGGTTGGACGGCCACGACCCCGCCGACGTCCGGGCCAAGGTGGTGGAGGCGCAGGCGCTGCGCGAGTACGGGGTGCTGTCGCTGGCGGCGCTCCCCGTGAACTTCGATGCCATTCGCATGCAGGCCTCCGAGGAGCACGCCAACACGGTGTTCGACCACCACTACGGCGCGCTGTACGACACCTACCGGGCCCAGAACACGCTGGTGCAGTGGGCGGGGGCGCTCTCTCCGCTGCTGGCCGTGCGGTCGCTGTCGATGGCGCTGGCCGCCAGCGACGTGGAACAGCACCGCCACTTCGCCACCGCGGCCGAGTCGTACCGGCGCGGGTTGATCCAGTGGAGCAACGCCTACCTGCGCGACAACACCCGCACGGGGGAGTGGGACTGGAAGGCCCCGCCGGACGTGTGGCGGACGTACCCGCCGTTCACCTACGCCATCCCCCGCCCGGCGGCGCTGCTGGAGCACCAGCGTCCGGCGCTGCTGGTGCTGCTGGGATGGCTGGTGCTCGCCCTGCTGCTCCTCGTGCGCACCCCCGCCCCGGCCGTGGCATGAGCGCGCCGGTGGCCGTCCCCGGGTGGGGCACGCTGGCGCGCCATGAGTGGCGCCTCCTGGCGCGGGAGCGGCTGCCCTGGCTGCTGGGGGCGCTCCTTGGCCTCTTGATGGGGTACGGGGCGTGGAACGGGTGGCACTGGGCCCGCTTCCAGCGCGAGGCCATCGGCCGCCTGGCGGTTGAGGATGCGGGGCGGCTGGCGTCGCTCGACTCGCTGCTGCGCCGTCGGGAGGGCGGGGACACGACGGCGCAGCTTCCGCCGGCCGGCGCCTTGGGCGCCACGGGGGCGGTGCAGCACGCGGTGCTCCCGCCCTCCGCGCTGGGGGCGCTGGCGGTGGGGGCCAGCGACCTGCTGCCGTACTACGCCAAGGTGTCCACGCGCAGCAAGGAGTCGTTCTTCATCACGGATGAGGTGGAGAACCCGCATCACCTGCTGGCGGGGCGCTTCGACCTGGCGTTCGTGGTGGTGTACCTGCTGCCGCTGGTGGTGCTGGCGCTCACCTACAATGTGGTCGCGGGCGAGCGGGAACAGGGGACGCTGGCGCTGCTGATGGCCACGCCGGTCCCGCCGCGGCGCCTGCTGCTGGCCAAGGTGGGGGTGCGCGCCGGGGCGGTGCTGGGGGGCACCGTGGGGATGACGCTGCTCCTGGTGGTGGCCACGCTGTGGGCCGGCGGGAGCCCGCTGGGCGCGGCGGCCACGTGGGGGGGCGTGCTGTTGTGGCTGCTGCTGGTGCTGGCGTACACCGCGGCGTGGACGGCGCTGGCGTTTGCCGTGAACCTGCGGGGCTACGGGTCGGCCACCAATGCCGTGGTGCTGCTGGGGGGGTGGCTGGCGGTGGTGGTCGTCGCGCCGGCGCTGGTGTCGGCCGGGGTGTCGCTGGCCCATCCGGCCCCGTCGCGCGTGGGGCTCACGGTGGCGTTGCGCGAGGCCACCGATGCGGCCACGCGCGAGGGGGAGCAGGCGGTGGCGCAATACCTGGCCGATCACCCCGAGCTGCTGCGCACCGGCACGTTGGCGGCGGCCGGCAACTGGGGGCGCACGGTAGCGCTGCAGGAACGGACGGCGCAGGCGATGCGCCCGGTGTACGCCGCCTTTGCCGCGGCCCGGGATGCGCAGGAGCGGGCGGCAGCCCGTTGGCGGCTGGCCAGCCCTGCGGCGGTCCTGCTGGACGCCTTGCACGATGTCGCGGGGCGCGGCGTGGCACGCCACCGCCACTATGAGCGGCAGGTGGACGCGCACCATCAGGCCTGGCAGGCGGCGTTCTTTCGCCAGATCTTCGCCAACCAGCCCTTCACGCGTGCCGACCTGGAGGCGCTCCCCCGCTACCAGTATCGCGAGGAGCCGCTGGCGGCGGCGGTCTCGCGGGTGTGGCCAGCGCTGCTGCTCCTGATGGCGCTTGCCGTGGCGTTGGGCGGATGGTCGTGGCACCGACTGGGGGCGTTCACCCCCTCGGGGAGCGCCTGATGCCGACCCCGACCCCCGTGCGATCGGGCCTCCCCGAGGGGTGGGACGACCTGGTCGGCATGCTGCTGTCGTCGCTGTGCGCCGTGCACTGTGCGGCCACGGTGCTGTTCGTGTCCACGCTGACCACCCTGGGGTTGGCCGGCGTGGCCGATCCGCGGGTGGAGCGCACCATGCTGCTCGCGGCCATGGTGGTGGGCGGGGTGGTGCTGGGGCACGGCGCGGTGGTGCACCGTCGGCGTTGGCCCGTGGTGCCCTTTCTGCTGGGGGTGCTGGCGCTGGCCATCGTGCGCCCGCGCCTGCCGGAGGGCTCGCCGTGGGAGCTGGGGGCCGTGCTGGCCGGCGCCCTGGGAATCGTGGGGGCGCACGCCATGAGCTATCGGAGCCGTCGCCGCTGCGCCCCGCAGCCGGACGTGCCTTGACAGTTCGGTCCCGACCGGCGTAGGGTCAGAATTGGGGTTGCGCAGCGCGCGCCTGCGCCATCCCCGCCTCGCCACCCTCTGGAGCTCTCCGTGACCCGTGCCCCCCGCCTCTCCGGACGCGGCGCCGTGGCGGCCACCCTTGCCGCCACCCTCCTGCTGCTGGCGGGCCCCCTCCCCCCGCGCCCCGCCGCGGCGCTCCCCCACATGCGGCTGCTCAAGTCCACCCCGGCCGCCAACGCCACCCTCACCGCCTCCCCCGATGCCATCCGCCTCTGGTTCTCCGAGCCGGTGGATCCCAAGGGCTCCACGGTGAGCGTGAAGGGCGCCGGCGGTGCGACGGTGGCGCTGGCGCCGCTCACCCGGGACGCCGCCAAGGACGCGCCGCTGGTGGCCGCGCTGACCACGCCCGTCCCCGCCGGCGCCTATACGGTGACCTGGAAGGGGATGTCCCGTGACGGCCACGTGGTGAACGGCACCTTCACCTTTCAGGTGCGCGGCGCCCCCTGACGGCGGTTTCCCCCGCCGCGGGTGGTCTACGGCAGGCGCTCCAGGTCGCCCAGCCGGTCAAACCCGCGGTCGAAGCTCAGCACGCGGCGCACGTCGTGCCGCCGCATCACCGCGGCATGCACGGCGTCGCGGGCCGAGAGCCCCGGGACCGTCACCAGCAGCGCCCGCGCCGCGCGCACATCCTCGCCGTGGATGGCATACACCTCGTCCACCAGCCCCAACAGCGTCTCCAGACACGGATCGATGGCTTCGGCGCGTCCGATCGCCATGAATCGGTGCAGGATCTCCTGGAGCACCTCCGCATCGGTCACCAACCGGTCACCCGCCGCAATGGCCCGCTCCAGCGCCCACGCCGCGCGCTCCCGGTTGGGGTGCGGCGCACCCACCAGGTACATGGGGATGTTGGCGTCCAGGAACAGCACCGCCACCCTACTGCTCCCCCTCCGCACGGCCCCGCGCCGTCTGCTCCAGCAGGTCGTCAATGGCGCCGGTGGGGTAGCCGTAGCGCGCCGACTCCCGCACCACCCGCAGCTTCTGCTCCGCCACCTGCCGAGGCTCCTGGGCGCGCGCCCGCCGGAGGGCCTGCCGCACCCACTCCGCCACGGTGACCCGCTGCGCGGCCGCCACCTGCCGGATCTCCTCCAGCTCGTCGTCATCCAGGATGACCTGCAAGCGCGTACCCATGGCATGAGTATATCATACTCACCGCAATGAGTCCATCTGCCGCCCTCGCTGTGCCACGCCGCCGCCCCAAAGCCGGCCCCCGGTCCCGCTTCACCCCCCGGTTCCGCTCCCCCTGAGTCATGCTCCCATACGTCGCCACGCTCCTCCTCTACCTCGGCGTCACCATCGCGGTGGGGCACGGCACCCTGGCCTTCCTGGACGGGATGACCCGCACCCCCACCCCGTGGCCGCCACCCCCCGCGGGGCGGTGGCTCCGGCACGCCGGGGCGGTGGCGCTGCTGGTGGCGCCCGCCCTGCTGCTCGTGGCGCAGCTGTACGCGCTGGACCGCTCGCTGGCGGATGCCGCCGAGCTGGTGGGGGGCACAAGCTGGGGGATGGGGTGGGGGCAACTGGCGCTGGCCAGTGCCGTGGCCGCCCTGGGGGTGTGGATCCCGTACCCCTGGTGGCGAGCCGTGGGGGCGCTCATGACCGCCGTGGCGGTGGCGGTGGCCATGGGCGGCATCGGCCACGCCGCCGCCGACGACGCCTGGCCGCGGCTGGCCCGCCTGTTGGACGGCATGCATGTGGCCGCTGTGGGGGGCTGGCTGGGCGCGTTGGCCCTCACCTGGTCCGACCTGCCGGCCGACGCGCCCAACGACGTGGCGCTGCCTCGCTGGCAGCTGTTCAGCCCGGTGGCCACGGTGCTGGCGCCCGTCACCCTCCTCACCGGCGGCGGGAGCACCCTGCTGCGCGTCGCGCAGGCGCCCCTCCCGGCCATCGTGGCCAGCGGCTACGGGCAGCTGCTGGCGCTCAAGCTCCTGCTGGTGGCGGGGACCCTGGCGCTGGGGTGGGTCAACCGGCGGCAGGTGCAGGCCCAGGCGCGCCCCGTCGCGCGCGCCATCCGGGTGGAGCTGGCCCTGGCGCTGGTGGTCCTGGCCGTGACCGCGGTGCTCACCCGCAGCGAGCCGCCGGTGCCCCCCGAGCCAGAGCTCCCCGAGGTGGTGGCGCCGTAGCGGAACGGCCACGGGGCGTCGCACGGCTTGACGCCCCCTGCGCCCGCCTTCACGTTCCCCGCCGTGGCAAGGGGGGCGGTCACCGTCCCTCGTGCCACGCTCGCCCCGCTGCGCGCCGTTGGTGCGCTCCCCTCCCCACCGGCCGCCCCAGGGATGACCCCCTACATCGCCTTTCTGCTGTATGCGGTGGCCATTGCAGGGTTCGTGGGGCTTGCGCTCGCCCTCAACGCCCTCCTCGGCCCCAAGCCCAAGGCCAGCGCCCGCAAGCAGGAGCCCTTCGAGTGCGGCGCCACGCCGGTGGACGAGATCAACGTCAAGGCCGTCCCCATCAAGTACTATGCGGTGGCCATCGTCTTCCTCCTCTTCGACCTGGAGACGATGTTCCTCATCCTCTGGGCCCTCGGCGCGCGCCCCCTCACCACCGGCATGGCCCTCACCTTCGCCGTCTTCCTGGCGCTCCTCGGGCTCTGCCTCGCCTACGTCTACCACGCCCGCGTCCTCGACGCGGTGACGGAGTGACCATGTACGGCAAGCGCCTCCCCATCGTGGAGCAGGGACGCCCCGGCGGCGCGCCCGCGGGACACACCAAGCACGCCACCTTCGAGTTCCTCACCACCCGCAAGGACGAGCTGGCCGGGTGGGCGCGCAAGTTCTCGCTCTTCCCCTACCCGTTCGTCACCGCCTGCTGCGCCATGGAGTTCATGGCGGTCAGCGCCTCCGCGTACGACACCGACCGCTTCGGCGCCGCGCTCCCGCGCTTCTCCCCGCGCCAGGCCGACCTGCTCATGGTCGTGGGCACCGTCACCCAGAAGCAGGCCCCCATCCTGCTCAAGGTCTACGAGCAGATGTGCGAGCCCAAGTGGGTCATGGCCTTCGGCGTCTGCGCCAGCACCGGCGGCTTCTACCAGAACTACGCCTCCCTCCCCGGCATCGACCGCATCATCCCGGTGGACATCTACGTCCCCGGCTGCCCGCCGCGCCCGGAGATGGTCATCGACGGCATCCTGCGGCTGCAGGAGAAGATCGCCGCCAGCGCCCACCCGCTCGTCACCGACCGCTTCTGATGGCCGCCGTCTTCGCGCAGCTCGCGGACGCC
>JBILED010000012.1:0-30417 GCA_044352305.1 Gemmatimonas sp. | reverse complement strand
GCGCGTGCTGGCCACCGCCGGCGTGGTGCTGCTGGGGAACAGCGTGCTGGTGACGCTGCTGCTGGTGCTGCTGCGCCACCCCGTGGGGCCGTCGCTGCGGCTGGGGGCGGCGTTCGGACAGGTGGGGGAGTTCAGCTTCATCATGGCCGGGCTCGGGGTGTCGCTGGGGGTGCTCCCCGAGGAGGGGCGCAGCCTGGTGCTGGCCGCGGCGCTGGTGACCATCGTGGCCAACCCCCTGCTGTACCGCGGCGCCCAGCGCCTGGCGGCCTGGCTGGCGCGCTTCCCCCGCCTCATCGACCGCATGGAGCGCACCACGGAGCCGCGCGTGGCCACCACGGCGGTGTATCAGGCCGTGCCGCGCGACCACGTCATCCTGGTGGGGTACGGCCGGGTGGGGCGCACCATCGGCGATGCGCTGCAGCGGCGCGGCGTCCCCTTCGTGGCCGTCGAGCAGGACCGGCGCACGCTGGAGGTGATGCGCTCGCTGGGGGTGCCGGCCATCTACGGCGACGCGACGCGCCGCGACATCCTGCAGCTGGCGCACCCGGGCACGGCGCGGCTGCTGGTGGTGGCCACCCCCGACCCCTATCACGCGCAGGTGGTCATCGAGCGCGCCCGCGAGGCCAATGCCGCGCTGCAGGTGGTGGTGCGCACCCACGGCGACGAGGAGCAGGCGCTGTTCGAGCGGATGGGGGTGCAGCGCGCACTCATGGGAGAGCGCGAGCTGGCCTACGCCATGGCGTACCACAGCCTGCGCGCCATGGGGTGCAGCGACGACCACGCCGACCACGTACTGGACGAGCTGCGTGACGGTGGGCGCATGGCCACCACCGAGTTCCGCGCCCTGCTCACGCAGGAGTAGCGGCGGGGCCCGTGCCGGGCCCCGCCGCCGGCGCGGTCACACCCGCGTGATCCCCGGGCGCCCGTGCTCCAGGCGCCACCGGGTGGCGGTCTCCACCGGCGCGTCGGGCTGCCGCACGTACGGCACCGTCCGGTAGTCGGTGTGCCACGCCCCCTGGTCCACCCGGCAGTGCACATAACCGCGCCGGCTCTGGTACCAGTGCACGTGCGGGTTCTCCCGCTGCATCGTGGCCCACCGTTCGGCGGGGATGTCGCGCCCGTCGCCGTCGGAGGTGATCGACGTCCCCACGAACTCCGCCGCCACCACCGGCTGGTCGGGGCGCAGGAAGCCGCGCCGCAGCTCGTTCACCCAGTTGGTGTGGATGTCGCCCGTGATGGCCACCGTGCGGTTGGGGGCGCGCTCGGCGATGGCCTGCAGCAGCCGGTCGCGCGCCACCGGATAGCCGCTCCACTGGTCCATCGACGTGGTCACGTCGGGACCCGGCGCGCTGTCGGCCGGCGCCAGCATCACCTGGTTGGCCAGCACCTGCCACCGCGCCGCCGAGGCGCCGATCCCGTCCACCAGCCAGCGCTCCTGCGCGGCCCCCAGCAGCGAGCGCGACGGGTCCAGGTGCGCGCCGCAGCCATAGGGCTGGATGCGGTCGCCGCACGCCTGGTCGTCGCGGTACTGGCGCGTGTCCAGCACCCACAGCCGCGCCAGCGCCCCCCAGTCGGCCGAGCGGGTGATGGTGAGGTCGGCCCAGGAGCGGGCGCGGGGGACGCGCACCGGCTGATGCTCCCACCATGCCTGGTAGCCGGCGGCGCGGCGCGCGCGCACCTGCTCCTCCGACTCCCACTCGTTCTCCCCGATCGACCCCGCGTAGTTGTTGTCCACCTCGTGGTCGTCCCAGGTGACCAGCCACGGGCAGCGCGCGTGCGCCGCCTGCAGCAGCGGATCGCTCTTGTACTGCGCGTAGCGGCGCCGGTAGTCGTCGAGCACGCGGATCTCGCCACCCACGTGCGCGCGCACCGCGGCCGGGCCGCTGGGCCCCTCGTAGATGTAGTCCCCCAGGTGCACCGCAAGGTCCAGCTGCGCCTCGCGCGCCAGGTGGCCGTACGCCGTGAAGAAGCCGTCATCGTACTTCTGGCACGACATGAAGGCGAAGGCCAGCGGCACCACGGCGCCCGCCGCAGGCGTGGTGCGCAGCATTCCCACCGGGCTCACCGCCTCGCCGGTGCGGAAGCGGTACCAGTACCAGCGGTCCGGCTGCAGCCCGGTCACGTCCACGTGCACGCTGTACCCGAGCTCGATCGCCGCGGTGGCGCGCCCCTTCTGCACCACCTTCGCAAAGCGGTCGTCCTCGGCCACCTCCCAGTCCACCGCGGCCTTGGCCGTCAGCATGCCGCCGTCCGGGTCCAGCGGGCGCGGCGCGAGGCGCGTCCAGAGTACCGCCCCCCCCGGCGTCGGGTCTCCCGAGGCCACGCCCAGGGTGAACGGGTCGTCGGCGAAGCGCGGGCGCAGCGTGACGCGCCAGTCGTTGGGGACGACGGCGGTGAGGGCGGCCAGGCGGGCGAGGTCGGCCAGGAAGTCGCGGCGATCCATGGGCGGCGGGGGAGGGGGAGGATGAAGCGCTCGCCCCTATGCTACCTCCCGAATGCGCGGGGGGAAGCACAGCGGGGCCACCCGTTCAGGATGGCCCCGCCATGTCACGGGTGGTCGTCGCCGACGCCCCCGTGCGGTCACGATGCCGCCGGGCTACTTGCGCGCCACCGGCTCCAGCCGGAGGATGGCCGACGGCTGCGAGGCGCGGTCGTCGATGGCAAGGTAGAGGAAACCGTCGGGGCCCTGCTGCACGTCGCGGATGCGCCCCTTGCGCCGCACCAGCACCTCGCTGATCTCGGCCTTGCCTCCCGTGAGCGTGACGCGCGCCAGCTGCTCGCCGGCCATGCCGCCCACGAAGATGTTCCCCTTCCAGCGCGGGAAGGCATTCCCCGTGTAGACGAGCATCCCGGCGGTGGCGATGGAGGGGACCCACACCGCGAGCGGCTGCTCCATCCCCTCCTTGGTGGTGGCCGCGTGGATGGCCGATCCCGACACGTAGTTCACGCCGAAGCCGATCACCGGCCAGCCGTAGTTGGCGCCGCGCTTGATGCGATTGAGTTCGTCGCCCCCCTGCGGGCCGTGCTCCGTCTCCCACAGCTCGCCGGTCTCCGGGTGCAGCACCAGCCCCTGCGGGTTGCGGTGCCCGTAGCTCCAGATCTCGGGGCGCGCGCCCTCGCGCCCCACGAAGGGGTTGTCGGGGGGGACGCGACCGTCGTCGAAGAGGCGGAGGATCTTGCCGTGGTGGTTGCCCAGGTCCTGCGCCGGGTGCGCCGGCAGGTTGCCGGTGGGCGGGACCTGCCGGTCGCCAACGGAGAGGTACAGGTACCCCTTGCCGTCGAACACCAGGCGCGAGCCGAAGTGCCCCGGGGCGCCGCGCGTCTGCGCCACGAAGATCTCCTGCACGTTGGTGAGCTGGTCGTTCACCAGCGTGCCGCGCACCACCGCGGTGGTGCCGTTCTCCCGCTCTCCAGTGGGCTTGGAGAAGGTCAGGTACACCAGCTTGTTGGTGGCGAACTCCGGGTGCACCGCCACGTCCAGCAGCCCCCCCTGGCCGCGCGACAGCACGGCGGGGACGCCCCCCACGGGGGTGGGGAGCAGCTTCCCCTGCCGCACGATCCGGAGCCGTCCGGGGCGCTCGGTGACCAGCAGGTCGCCGTTGGGGAGGAAGGCCAGCCCCCACGGGTTCACCAGCCCTTCCACCACCGTGCGGATGCGGTAGTCGTGCTCGGCCGAGCGGAACAGCTCGGCGGTTCCCTGCGCGACCACGGCGCGCGCGGGGAGGAGGGCGGCGAGGGCGAGGAGCGCCCCGTGCGCGAGGGGGCGCAGGGCGGGGCGGGAGACGAACGTGGTACGCAGCATCGAGGGCCTCGGTGTGGCGGGGGTAATCCTGAAAAATAGCGGGTTGGCGGCCGGCTGGGGCGGATTTCGGAGGCCGCTCTGGGGCTGGGGCCGCTTACGGAACCCGGCGCCCGCCGAGGCCACGGTAGTACGCCTCCACCTGCGCGCGGAACGCGGGCGGGACGGTGCCGCGTCCGCCGGAGGCGGGAGGGTTGCCCGCCTGGCGCCCCAGCGCCTCCGCCAGTGCCAGCTCAAAGGCACGCAGCCGCTCCAGCGCCGCCTGCTGCAACGCAGAGGTGCCCGCTGCGTTGCCCCCCTCGCGCCGCTGGTCATCGCCGCGTTCCAGCGCGCGCAGCGCGGCAATGCCGCGGTCCAGGTCGTCGGTGGCCACGCCGGCCTCCGCCACCTCCCGACGGATCGCCTCGGCGGCGGCGCGGCGCACCCCGAAGGCGCGCCGCGCGTCGCCGCTGGGGGTGCCGCCCATGGGCACGCCACCGCGCGCGCCTTGCTGGCCTTGCTGGCCTTGCTGGCCTTGCTGGCCTTGCTGGCCCTGCTGGCCTTGCTGGCCTTGCTGGCCTTGCTGGCCTTGCTGGCCTTGCTGGCCCTGCTGGCCTTGGCGCGCCTGGGCTTCCCCCACCGCCGCCTCCACCCCGGCCACCACGCCGCGCAGCTGCTCCAGCGAGCGCTCCAGGCGCCCGGCCGGCGACTCCGCGGTGAGCGCGCCCACGGCGTTCTGCATCCGGTCGGCCACGTCGCGCAGGTTCTCGCCGATCTGCGCCTCGAACGCCTGCACGTACTCCGCGGAGCGGCCGCGCAGCAGCTGCCGCGAGAACGCCACCTTGTCGGCCAGGCGCGTGTCGCGGATGGCCTGCGCCCCCTCCTGCAGCGCCCGCGCCGCGCGTGGCTGGTCGCGGCGCAGCGTACGCGCCACCCGGTCGGCCTCCGCCTCCAGCGCGCGCACCGCCGCCTCCAGCGCGTCCTTCTCCGCCGACAGCCGCCGCGTCCCCTCGGCGCGCGCCGCCGGGTCCATTCCCGCCAAGGCCTGTCCCTGTTCGGCGATGGCCTGCTGCTGCGCCTCCAGCGCGCGCGCCTGCTCCCCCACCCCCGCCAGCGCCCGCGCGGCGTTGCCGGCCTGTCCCCCCTGTACGTCGCGCAGCGCGCGCTGCAGCGACTCCAGCGCCGCACCGCCCTGTGCGGCCGATCCCCCCGCGGCGCGGCGCATCGCATCCGCCGCCTGCTGCAGCCGCTCCGCCGCCTGCGCCAGCTCGGGGGTGCGCTGCTCACGCGCCAGCCGCTCCAGCCGCCGCGCCTCCGCCTCGGCCTGCTGGGCCAGCGCGCGCTGCGCGCCACTCCCCATGGCGCCGCCGCGCGCGCCCCCCGATGCGCCCCCTGCTGCGTTACCCGCTGCGCCGCCACCCTGCGCGCCATCCTGGCTGCCCATGCGCTCGCGCAGCTGCGCGGCCATCTGCTGCATGCGCGCGTTTTCCTGCTGCTGCCGCGCCGCCAGCGCCTTGAGCCGCTCCATCACCTCGTCCACCGCCGGCGCGCCCCGATCGCCGCCGCCCGCGCCGCCGCCCTGCGGCAGCGTCTCGTACTGGTTGCGCAGCTTGTCGGTCTCCAGCGCAAACAGGTCGGCCAGCTCTTCGGCGCGCTGCCCGCCGCCCCCGCCCCCCCCGCCACCGCCGCCTCCGCCCCCCTGCTGCAGCTGCACCTCGCGATACCGGGCCTCCGCACGCTGCAGCTGCTGCAGCGCCTGCTGCGCAAACGGCAGCGCCCCGCCGCCCCGCCCGCGCCCCAGCTGCTCCTCCGCCTGGCGCATGTGCCCCGCAGCCGCACGCAGGTCCCCCTGGATGGCCGCAAAGGCGGAATCGCGCGCCGCCACGCCGCGCTCCTGCAGCCGCTGCACCTGCTGCTGCACCTCCGCCTGCAGCTTCCCCTGTGCCAGCGTGAGGGTGGCCAGCTGCTCGCGCCGAGCGCGCGGCGCCGTGGCCGCGCTGTCGCGCAGCCAGTTGAAGGTCCCCGCCACCACCTCACGCTGCCGCGCCACGAATCCCTCGGGGGAGTCGCCGCCCCCGCCCCCCCCGCCGCCGCCGCCGCCGGCTTCGGCCTGCTTGTAGTCCTTGCTGTAGGGGCGCACCTCCAGGAAGTACACGTCGCTGCTCCCCGACTGCCCGCGGTGGTCGGTGGCCACCGCGTGGTACGCCACCAGGTCCCCCGGCACCAGCGCGAACTCCTCCAGCAGGAAGGTGTGCACGCCGCGCCGTTCGGCCGGCGTGCGCACGGCGCCGGTCCCCAGCGGCACGCGCCGCTCGTCCCCCCCGTTCACCCGGAAACGCAGCTCCAGCGCCGACACCGCCAGGTCGTCGGTGGCCACCGCGGCCACCGCCACCTCCTCGGTGCTGGTCACCTTGGTGTCGCGCCCGGGTTCCTCGATGGCCACGCGCGGCGGCCGGTCGGGGATGGCGTCCACCACGTACTCCACGCCCCCCGCCACCAGCGTGCCGTCCTCCGCCACCAGGTCCACGCGGTAGAAGCCGCTGCGACTCACGGGGAAGCGCGCGGTGGCCAGCGTGTCCGCCACGACGGTCAGCGGCACGCGCGCCCCGTGGTCAAAGCGCACCACGCCCCCGGACACCGGGCGCGAGACGCGCACGCGCAGCGTCACGACGGTCCCCACCACGGCGGCCACATCCCCCGAGGGCACCGGCTCCGGGGGCAGCCCGCTGGCGGCCGGGAACCGCAGCACGTGCGTGACGTCGGTGACCGCGGGGAGGTCGCTCACCGCCACGCGCCACACCGGCGAGCGCACGCCCCCCGCCTCCACGGCGTACGCCAGCGGCGCCACCACGTCAAACAGCCGCGCGACGAAGCGGGTGCTGTCGCCTTCGGGGGCCATGGGGAGCCGCTCCCAGGCGCCGAGGGTGTCGCGCCGCACCAGCAGCACCGCCTCGTCGGCCGCAAACCCATCGGCCGTGGCGCGCACTGCCAGCCCCCCGCCGCGCGGCACGGTGACATGCCCCGGGGTCACCAGCAACCGCCGCCGCGGCACCGCAGCCTCGGCAGTGGCCGAGGGGACAAGCAGCCAGCGCGCCGCATCGCGCAGCGGCTGCGGGCCCAGCACCAGCAGCAGCGCGGCGCCGCCGGCCACCAGCGCCAGCCGCCGCAGCGCCTGCCGCGACGGCGCCGCCTCCAGCGCGCGGGTGTCGGCCAGCGGCGCCAGCATGGCCGTCGCGCGCACCATCAGCCGGTGCGCCAGCGCCGGGGACGGGCGCTGATCGACCGGGGCCAGCGCCTCCTCCACCGCCGTCAGCAGCTGCTGGCGCAGCGCGGGCGCGCGCTCCTCCACGTACAGCGCAAAGCGGCGCGCGTCGCTGCGCTGGCGTCGGGCCCACCACCCCCACGCGCCCGCCACCCCCAGCAGCACGAGATAGCCGGCGCCCCGGGCCCACCACGCCACCTGGGCTACCGGCAGGTCGGGGCGCGCCGTCTCCACCAGCAGGGCGGCGCCCGCGGCGGCCAGCAGCGCGCCCACGGCGCCCACGGCCAGCCACGCGGCGCCTTCCAGGGCGCGGCGCTGCCACCACTGGCGCCGGAGGGCGTCCAACCGCGCGAACAGCAGCCCTTCGGGCGAGGTGGGGGATGGCGATGGTCCGACGTGGCGGGGCATGGGGCTCACTCCCGGCGGGGGGGCGTGGGGCCGGCGGCCGCAGAGGCCGCCGGGCGCAGCAGGGCGTCCTGCACCACGGCGCGACGGCCGCGCGTGGCCAGGAGGGTTTCCACCAGCAACAGCGCGGCCGCCAGGAGCAGCAGCCACCGCCACCCGCTCTGGCGACGTTCCGTCTGGGCCAGCGCCTCCGCGTCGGACGGGGCGGTGGCGGGCGTGGCCGCGGGCGCGGCCGCGGCGTCGCTGTCGGGGCGCACCAGCGTGGCGGGGAGCGCCTCCAGCTGCGACTCCGCCTCGGGGACGTTCACCGCCAGCAGCCGGGCCGGCACGCCGGCCGCGCGGCCGGCAAACAGCTGGTAGCTGCCGGCGTCGGCCAGCGACACCACGGCCTCGGCGTCGCCGCCCGCGGCTGGCCGCTGCAGCCGGCCGCCGGGTTCGCGCAGCACAGGGTCCCGCACCGCGGCAGGGACCCGCCACCGGCTGCCGGTCACCAGCGCCTCTCCACCGTTCGCCACCGCGGCGGCCTGGTGCACCAGCTGTTGCACCAGCGGCACGAACGCCGGGTGCAGCGGCCATTCGCCGGCGGAGGTGGCCAGGGGGAGCGCCACCACGATCGACGGCGACGCACCGGCCGGGCCCGCGCTGCCCCCCTGCACGATGGCCGGCAGCCCGTCGTCAAAGCGGGCCAGCACCTCGGCGCCACGCGCGGGCTCCAGGCGCGGGTAGCGCCATGCGCGCGGTTCCCCGAGCGCCTGCGGCACCTCGCGGAACGGGGCCAGCAACGGGTGCTCCACGCGCCAGCTGGTCAGGCGACCGCCGCCGCTGGCGGTGCGGTCGGCCATCCCCTGCAGCGTGGCGGGCCATGGGGCGCCGCCCCCGCGGCGCGCGGCCACCCGCGCTCCCGCCAGCAGCACCACGCCCGCGCCCTGCGCCCGCCACGCCTCCAGCGCCGCGGCCGGCGGCAACTGGTCCCAGGCCAGCAGCACGGGCGGCACGGCCGCGGCCCCGTCTCCGCCGCGCGCGGGCGGGGCACCCAGCTGGGCGCGCCGTTCCACGGCCAGGCGCGGGGCATCCACCAGCGCCAGCGCCTGCAGCAGGTAGGCCGTCTCCTCGGATGGGGCAGTGGTCAGCAGGGTGACCGGAATGGGCACCTCGCGCGGGACCACCGCGCGCACGGTGTCGTCGCCCGGGAGGTCATCGGGGGCCAGCGCCACCTGCACCAGCACCGCCTCCTCGGGGACCGCCACGGGGGGGAAGGCCACCGGGGCCTCGTTGCTGCCGGTGACGGTGACCGTGGTGGTGGCGGCCGCGCGGCCGTTCACCAGCAGCGTGGCCGCCACCTGCTCGCGCGCAACCACCCGCTCCGGTGAGGCGCTGGTGCGCAGCTGCGCCTGCACCGCCAGCAACGAGCGCCCGTCGGGGCGGGAGCGTCGCGTGTGCAGGCTGCCCACCCACCGATTGCGGTGCGAGGCAGGCCCCGTGGCAATGGCGCGCCACGCGGTCCCCGGGGGGAGCGCCACCGCGGACACCCCGCGCAGCGCCGAGCCCTGCAGGTCGGAGAGGAGCACCAGCGCGCGCGCCGTGCCGGCACGCGCATCCAGCAGCGCGCTCGCGGCGCGCACGGCGCCGGCCACCGCGGAGCCGCGGGGGCGCGGGGCGAGGGCCGCGAGGGCGGCGCGCGCGGCCGCCACATCGGGCGCCAGCGGGGCCACCACCTCGGCCGCGTCGTCGAAGGCCACCACCGCCACCCGTTCGGCCGGCCCCAGCGCGTCCAGCACCGCGCGCGCCGAGTCGAGGGTGCGCGCCCAGGTGCCGGGGGTGCCCATGCTGAGCGAGCGGTCCACCAGCAGCACCACGTCGCGCGGCGCGCCGTCGCCGCCGGCGCCCGGGCGCGGCCGCAGCACCGGGCGTGCAAAGGCCAGCACCACCGCCGCCACCGCCAGCGCGCGCAGCAGCAGCAGCGGCAGGTCGGCCAGGCGCCGGCGCCGCGTGACCTGGATGGGGAGCGCCTGCAGGAACTGCAGCGAGGGGAAGCGCACGGGGGTGCGCCGGTTGCGACGGCGCAGGTGCAGCCACAGCGGCAGCGCCAGCGTCAGCAGGGCGCCGAGGAAGGCGGGGACCAGGAAGCCCATGGCGGTCAGCGGGGCGCGAGGCGGCGGGGACGCGCGCGCAGCCACGCATGCAGCGCCCGGTCCAGCGGTTCGCGCGTGTCCAGCGCCAGGTAGTCGGCCCCGGCGGCGGCCAGCCGCCGGCGCACCGCGTCGTGGTGCGCCGCCACCAGCGCGCGGTAGCGGTCGCGCCACGCGGCGGGGTCCAGCGACAGCAGCGTCCCCTCCTCGGCATCCTCGAAGGTGGCCACGTCGTCACCGGGGAGTTCGCGCTCCGCCGGGTCCACCACGTGGAACACCATCACGTCGTGCCCCTGCACCCGCAGCGCGTCCACGCTGCGCCCCAGCACCTCGGGGTCGTCGTAGGCGTCGGTGACCACCGCGACCATGCCGGGGCGGCGAAGCAGCGGCCCCAGCTGCGCCAGCGCCGGCGCCACGCCGCTGCGCCCGCCCGCCCGCGCGCGCGCCAGCGCCTGCAGCACCGCCAGCCGCTGCCGCGCCGCGGGGGGCACCACCTCCCCCACCGTGTCGGTGAAGGCGGCCATCCCCACCCGGTCCCCCTGCGCGTGCGCCAGCCATGCCAGGCACGCTGCCAGCATGCGCGCGTACGCGAACTTGTCCACCGCGTGGCTGCCGAAGTCCATCGACCCCGAGCAGTCCAGCGCCACGAGGAGCCGCGTGGTGGTGTCGGCCTCGAACTCCTTCACGAAATAGCGGTCGGTGCGCCCCACCAACCGCCAGTCCACGCGGCGCAGATCGTCGCCGGGCTGGTAGGCGCGGTGCTCGGCGAAGTCCAGCGACGCCCCCGTGCGCCGCGACCGGTGCGCGCCGTGCAGCACGCCGTCCACGACCGTGCGCGCCAGCAGCGACAGGTCGCCCAGGCGCGCCAGCAGCGCGGGGTCCAGGAAGGTGGCGGGGGCGTCGGCCATGGCGGCCTCAGAGGGCGGAGCGGGGCACCGGCACGGCGGCCAGCAGCTGCGCCACCAGCTGGTCGGGGGTGACGCGCTCCGACTGCGCGGTGAAGTTGCGCAGCACCCGGTGGCGCAGCACCGCGGGGGCCAGGGCGCGCACGTCGTCGAACGACGCGGCCGCGCGCCCCTGCAGCAGCGCGCGCGCCTTGGCGCCCAGCACCAGCGCCTGCGCGGCGCGCACCGAGGCGCCGTAGGCCACGTACTGCCGCACGAACGGCGCCGCCCCCTCGCCGGGGCGCGTGGCGCGCACCAGCGTCACCGCGTAGCGCGCCACCGCCTCGGCGATGGGCGCCCGCCGCACCACCCCCTGGAACGCGAGGATCTCCGCCTGCCCGATCACCGGCGCCACCGCGCCCCGCGGCGCGCCCGTGGTCTGCCGCACCACCGCCACCTCGTCCTCCTCTCCCAGGTAGTCCAGCTGCAGCTCCAGCATGAACCGGTCCAGCTGCGCCTCGGGGAGCGGATAGGTGCCCTCCAGCTCGATCGGGTTCTGCGTGGCGAACACGAAGAAGGGCGGGTCCAGCGGGTAGGTGCGCCCCTGCACGGTGACCCGGCGCTCCTGCATCGCCTCCAGCAGCGCCGCCTGCGTCTTGGGCGGCGTGCGGTTGATCTCGTCGGCCAGCAGGATGTTGGCGAACACCGGCCCGGGGAGGAACGCCAGCCGCCGCCGTCCCGTCTCGGGGTCGTCCTGGATCACGTCCGTCCCCGTGACGTCGCTGGGCATCAGGTCGGGGGTGAACTGGATGCGCGCGTGCTTGAGCTCCAGGGCCCTCGCCAGCGTGGCGATGAGCAGCGTCTTGGCCAGCCCGGGGACCCCCACCAGCAGGCAGTGCCCGCCCGCGAAGAGCGCCACCAGCGCCTGCTCCACCACCGCGTCCTGCCCCACCACCTCGGTGCGGATGGCGGCGGTCAGGCGGGTGCCGGCGTCGTGCAGGCGGTCGGCCAGCGCGCCGTCGTCCAGGGCGTCCAGCTCGGCAGGGGAGGAAGTGGGGGGCACGCGGGGCCTCGGGGGTGCGGGGGGAGGGCGGGGGGTCAGCGCGACAGCGCGTAGATGACGTAGTTGATGCCGAACTTGTACGACGTGCTGGTCTCGTCCACCGCGAAGAACCCCCGGTCGGCGAACTCCCAGAACTCCGAGAGGTCGTTGTTGTAGTTCGCGATGGCGAACATGCGCCCGGCGGGATCGTTGTCGGCGAAGAAGCCGTAGAACACCGACGGCAGCCCGTAGTACGGGTGGGCCATGTCGATGGACGCGATGCGGAAGAAGCTGTCGAACACCGGGTGCGCGGCGGTGAGCCGCACCGGACGCACGGCCGGGAAGGCGCGCCGCATCTGCGCCTCGAAGTTGGTCCACGCGTCGCCGGCGAAGTCGTCGAACACCAGGAAGCCGCCCTTGGCCACGTACCGCTGCAGCGCCGCCACCTCGGCGTCGGTGGGGCGCCAGTACCCCGCCTCCGCCATGTACGCCACCGGGTAGTGCGCCAGCCGCGGGTCGTCCAGCGCCAGCACCTGGCTCTCCTGCGTGCGCACCCGCATCACGGTGAGCTCCTGCAGGATCTTCGTGAAGTTGCGCTCGCCGCGCGGATAGTCATGGCTCCAGGGCGCCTCGCGGCGGAACCCGCTGAAGTCGGCGGCGCCGTAGCGCAGCCGCGCCCAGGTGAAGCGCCCGTCGTACGGCACCGCCTCCGCCGGCGGCGGGGGCGGCGGGGTGCGCCCGCGTCGCTGGGCCGACACCGGCCCCGCGACCAGCACCAGCGCCGCGGTCAGCGCGGTCCACCGCGCCAGCCGCCCTCGGGCCGCCCCGTGTGCGCGCCTCATGGGCGCTCCCCGCCGCCGGGGGGACGGCGCAGGGCCAGCAGCAGCGCCTGCGCCGGCTCGTACCCCGGCGCCTCCTCCAGCACCCCCAGCAGCTCACGGCGCGCCGCCGCCGTCTCCCCCGCGGCCGCCAGCGCCCGCGCCAATCCGGTGCGCATGGCGGGGAGGTCGTCGGGGCGGGCGGCCACCGCGGCCCGCCACGCCGCCACCGCGTCGGCCGGGCGCCCCAGCGCCTCCGCCAGCGTGCCGCGCCGCGCGTGCAGGGCCGCATCGTAGGGCCACAGCCACTGCAGCCGCTCCAGCGCCGCCAGCGCGCCGGCGCGGTCGCCCCGCGCCTCGCGCACCGCCGCCTCCAGCCGGTTGGCCTCCCACGCGGTCTCGTCGCGCAGCGTCACCTCGGCCAACAGGGCCAGCGCCTGCGCGCTGTCCCCTGCCGCCAGCGCCAGCCGCGCCAGCGGCCATGCGGGGCCGTCGGCGCCCGCATACCCCGGGAACAGGGCGCGTGCCGCGGCCAGCCGGTCCCGCGCGCGCGCGGTGTCGGTGGCCAGCAGCCGCATCCCCTCGCGCATGGCCGCCACGAACGCCCCGCCGCTGCTGTCGCGCGCGTCGGCGCCCCGCACCGCCGCCACGCCGTCGGCCAGCTCGCGCGCCACCCACGCCGCAAAGCCGCTGTCCACCTGCGCCGGTGACAGCCGCAGCACGCGCCCAAATGCCGCGGGCGTGTCGGCCCCGTCGCGGTAGGCCCGCAACAGCGCCGGCAGCGCCGGCGCCCCGAAGCGCGCCTCGATCCAGCGGCACACCAGCGCCGCCTGCGCGTACGCGTGCCCCACCTCCTCGGGGGCGCGCGGGCGCACGAAGCCGTCGGTCAGGCGGCTCACCGGGGGGAGCTCGCCCCGGGCCAGCCGCACCAGGAACCCCACGCCGGGGTCCATCCCCCACCCGCGCCCCGCCCGCTGCTCCTCCACCACCGACAGCCCCTCGGAGAGCCACCGCGGCACGCGGTGCCCCGACGCGCCCAGCGTAAAGGTGTGCGCCAGCTCATGCCACGCCGTGGTGCCCCAGTTGTAGCTCCCCGGCGCGCGCGCGCTGGGGGCGTCCATGGCCAGCACGGGGCCAAAGCTCACCCCCAGCGCGCCCAGCCCCACCTGGCCCACCGAGCGCACCGAGAAGTCGGCCGAGCGCCGGAACAGCTCCAGCCGCACCGGTCCGGCGGGCACGTGACCGTACCGCGCGGCCAGCGTGTCGTACGCCGGCTCCAGCAGCGGCAGCAGCAACCCCGCCAGCAGCTCCGCCTCCTCGGCGGGCGCCACCAGCCGGAAGCGGCCGCGGTCGATGGTGCGGTATCGCCCCAGCTCGTCCAGCAGGTCCAGCACGTTCTTCTGCACCACGTTAAATGGGTCCAGCGCAAACGCCCGCGCCAGCACCGCCTGCCCCTCGGCCATCTGCCCGAGGCGCAGCTGCGTGGTGCCCAGCACCTCCAGCGCGCGCACGGCCAGCGAGTCCCCGGCCACGGCGCGCGCGGCCAGCGGCGCGGCCTCCGCGTAGCGCCGGTGCCGCACCGCCGTCTCGGCCTGCTCCAGCTGCAGCGCGGCCAGCGTGGGTTGCAGGCGCGCCGCGCCGTCGCGCGCGGCGCGCAGCGTGGCGGAGTCGCCCAGCAGCCATGCCACCGCGCCCTGCACGCTCCACGCCTCCAGCGCGTCGGGGGACTCCGCCGCCCCCGCGGCGACCACCGCGCGGGCCGCCGTGGCGCGCGCCGAGTCTCCCGCCTCGGCGTCCAGCTGCAGCCGGGCCAGCAGCGCCAGCGCCCCCGGATGGTCGGGGGCGGCGGCCAGCGCCTCGCGCACCAGCGCCTCCGGGCGTTCGCGGCCGTCAAAGGCGGCGGTGCGCGCCAGCCCCAGCAGCGCCTCCGCCCGCCATTGTGGTGCCGCCGCTGCGCGGGCCAGCGCCTGCCGGTACGCCGTGCGGGCTTCGGGGGCATTGTAGGCGCCCAACCAGAGCGCGCCCAGCCGCAGCAGCGGTTCGGGGGCCAGCGTGTCGGCCGCCGCCGCCGCGTCGTACGCGGCCAGCGCGTTGCGCACCGCCTGCGGATTGCCCGCGGCCAGCAGCTGCCAGGCGCGCCCTTCGGCCAGCCGCGCGGCCACGGGGGCCGGCGCCGCGCCCGTGCGGGTGGCCAGCAGGCGCGAGGCCGCCTCGCGCGCGCGGTCGTGCGCGCCGCGGCGGGCCGCACGCTCCGCCTCCTCCACCACCGGCGTCCACGGGTCGGCGGCCGCCTGCGCCCGCACCCCCGGGGGGACCGCGAGCAGCAGCGCCGCCGCCAGCGCCCGGGGCGCCACCACGCGCGCCGTCATCGCGTCCCTCCCGCCGCCTTGATGGCCTGCGTCTTCTCGGCGATGGCCACCAGCAGCCGCTCCAGCTCCGTCTCGTACGCCGCCGCGTCCGTGGCGCCCTTGCGCGCGCGCAGCGCCGCCAGCGCCGACTCCAGCGCCTGCCGCTCGGCCAGCAGCGCCGCCACCCGCGCGTTGGCGGGCGACGCCTCCCGCGCGAAGGCGATGCGCGCCGCCGCCGCCGAGTCGCTGAGCACCGGGTGCTCCACCTGCAGCGTGTTGGCCGCTTCGTACGCGCGCGCCACCGCCGCGCGCGTGAAGCGGAACAGCTCCAGCACCGAGAGCCGCCCGTCCTTGTCGCTGTCGGCCGCGTCGCTCCCCAGCGCCTCGACAAAGGGCGTGGCGAAGCGCGGCGCGTTGCGCTCCAGCGCGCTGCGCGTGGCGGTGATGACCACGCGCCCCGGCGCGGCCAGCGCCGGCACGAAGTCGCCGCTGCCGCTGGCCGCGTTCACCACCACCACCTGCTGCGCGGCCAGCGGCGCCAGCCACGCGGCGTAGTCGGCGGCGGTGGCGTCGGGGCCCGGCAGGTTCACGCGCGACGCCGTCCCCTCCCCCGCGCCGTGCCCCAGCAGCAGCACCAGCACCACGTCGCCGGGGCGCGCGCGCGCCGCCAGCCGCGCCAACGCGCCCCGCACGTTCTCGCGCGTGCTGCGTCCGTCGCTCACGCCGGCCACCGGCAGCGAGTCCTCGGTGAGGATGACCACGCTGGAGTCGGCCACCCCCCAGCGGGTGCGCGCCGCCTCTCGGGTGGCGCGCGCCGCCGCCGCGAAGCTCGCGCGGTACGCCGGCTCCCCCGACAGCCCCGCCACCACCAGCACATGCGCGCGCTGCGCCGCCGCGGGCCCTGCCCACAGCGCGCCGGCCAACACGCACGCTACCGCCAGACGTGCGGTCTGCCCGAGTGCGCGCCTCATGCCAGCCCCCGCCACCGGCGCACCCCCCACTCGGCGCCCAGCAGCGCCAGCAGCAGCAGGAACAGCAGCGGCATGTCCCACACGTCGTGCGCCTCCTTCACCGTGATCCCCGCCCGCGTGATCGCCGCGTCGGCGGGGAGCGCGGCCACCGTGGCGGGATCGTACGCCTGGCCGCCGGTGGCGCGAGCCATCGCGCGGAGCCGCGCGCTCCCCTCCTCGTCCAGCGGCTGGTCGGCCCCCAGCGTGTCGGCCAGCAGCAGCGCCGAGGCCACCCCCACCGTGTCGCGCCCGCGCAGGGCGGTGACGGTGACGGTCACGCGCCCGCTGTCGGTCAGCGGCAGCGTCCCCCGGTACGCACCCGGGGTGGCCACCTGCGGCGCGAGCGTGACGCGCGCCGCGGCGGACACGCCCGCGCCCGCGCCATCGGCGGGGGACAGGGTGGCGGTGACCACCGCGTCGGCGATAGGGGCGTACTCCGGCGTGCGCAGCTCCGCGCGCACCTGCACCGGGTCCCCCGGTGCGCCGTGCGACGGGCTCACCGTCAGCTGCAGCGGCGCGGGCGCCTCCTCCGCCAACCAACGCAGCAGCTGGCGCCACAGCAGCGGCAGCGTGAGGTCCGTCTCGTCCACGCTGGCATCCATGCGCCAGCGCCACAGGTCCTGCACCGCCAGCACCGCGGCCACACCGCGCCCGTACCGGTGCCAGGCCAGCACCGGATGGTCGCCGCCCCCCGCAGAATCACGCCCCACCAGCAGCACCGTGGCGCCGCGCCGCGCGGTGAGCGGGCGGTTGACGGTGGTCACGACGGGGCGGGCGCTCCACCATTGGCGCGCGGCGGCGCTCCCCGGCGCGCCCGGCGCCAGCTGCAGCGCCGGGTGCTCCTCGCCCGCGGTCGTGGGCGTCAGCCGCAGCGGGCGCGCCGGGCCGGTGGCGTTCACCGTGTCGGCCACCAGCTGCAGCGGCAGCGCCGGCTCCAGCGCCGTCCCCGCATATCCGCCCTCGGCCAGCGCCGCGCGTCCGCCCAGCACCAGCAGCCCGCCGCCGCGCACCGCCACGAAATCGGCCAGCCACTGCCGCTGCGCCCCGGTGAGCGCAGCCGCCTCCAGGCTCCCCAGCACCACGGCCTGGTACGCGAACAGCTCCGCGCGCGTGGCCGGAAATCCGCCCAGCAGCTCCAGCGAGTCGCGCACGCCCAGGCGCAGGAACTTCCCCTTCGCGGTGCGCAGCACCGCGGTGAGCGCCAGCGCGCTGTCGGGGAGGAGCGCGCGGCGCAGGAACGCGAACTCGGGGCGCGGCTCCCCCTCCAGCAGCAGCACGCGGTCCGGGCCCGGGCGCACCGCCACCGCGCCGCTCCACGCGTTGTCCTGCGTGATCGTCTCGCCGCGCAGCGCCGGCACGCGCACCGTCACCCGGTGCACCCCGGCCGCCAGCGGCGGCAGCCGCAAGCGGGCCAGGGCCGCGCCGTCGCCGCGCGGGCGCACGGTGTCCGCGGCCACCACGCGCCCGTCCGCCTCGGCCACCACGGGCACCGCGCGCCCGTCGCTCGCGCGCACGCGCACCGTGGCCTCCGCCAGCAGCGCGCCGCCGGCCAGCGGCGCCGCCGGCAGCCGCACCGCGGTGACCGCGGCGTCGGGGCCCGGCGGGCGCGCGCCCACGTCCACCGTGTGCACCGGCACCCCCCGCGCGCGCAGCGCGTCCAGCGCCTCCCCCAGCGCGCTCCCCGCGTTGTCGCCGCCGTCGGACACCACCACCACCCCCGCCAGCGGCGCGCCCTGCACCGCCTCGGGGACGTCGCGCAGCCACTGTGCCAGGTCGGTGCGCGTGCCCGCGCCGCGCAACGCGTCCAGCGCGGGCACCGGTGTCGCGGCCGCCGCGCCGGCAAAGCGCCGCACCACGAAGCGCGCCGCCAGCCCCCGCATGAGCGCCCCGCTGTCGGCCAGCAGCCCCTGCGCCATCGCCAGCCGCGACGTCGCGCCCGGGGCGGCGGCGCGCATGCTGCGCGAGTCGTCCACCACCACCGCCAGCACGTTGCGCTGCGGCACCGCCGCAGCCACCACCACCGCCGGCCGGAGCAGCAGCGCCAGCACCAGCAGCAGCGCGGCGGTGCGGAGCAGCGCCAGCAGCGCCCGCGTGCGCGGCGGCACCGCGGTCACGCGCGCGTACGACCACGCCACCACCGCCGCGCCCGCCACGGCCAGCACCGCCAGCAGCGGTGGCGGCACCACCGGCGCCACCGTGAGCGCCCCTTCCGCGAATACGCGCAGCGGGAGCTTCACCAGCCACTGCAGCAGCGCGTCCAGCGATGGGGGCACGGGGGCGGCGGGAGGGGGACGACGGCGGGTGGCGGGCTGCGCGAGCTCCCCGGCCACGCAGGAGGATACCTCCGGTGACGCGGCACTGCGGGGTTCCGTTGGCGCGGGGACGAGATGCGCCCCGCGCCCAGGGCTGGGTGGGACGGGTGGCGGGCTCGAAGGCGCGCACGGGGGTGGCAGTGCGGCTGCGCCTTAACGGCGGCGCGCAGGCGGCGTCCACCGGAACAGAAGCGCCGGCCACGTGGCCATCCGGGCGACCGCGGCGCCTCCCGTGTCACGACCCTGCACCATGGCGTGATGCGGCCGACTCCCCGTCGGCCGTCACGCCCCACCCGAGGAACCAATCCATGCGAGCACTCCCGATGTTCCTGACTCTCGCGGCGTCGGCCGCGCTGGGGATGAGCGCCACCGCGGACGCGCAGGCTGGCGCGGGGCGCGGGCGCGGCGGCCCGCCCCGCGCCGGAGTGCAGCCCGGCGCGCCCGGTGCCCCGGCGGCGCCGCAGGCGCGTGCCCAGCGTCCCCGCGTGGCTGGGTGGGGGCCGGCGGCCCTGCTCCTCCGCCAGCGCGACCGGCTGCAGCTCACTGACGAGCAGGTGCGGCGGCTGGAGGCGCTGGCCAACGCCCCGCGTCCCCGCGGGAACGCCGCCGACCTGATGCGCGCCCGCGCCGACCTCATGGATGCCATGCAGGGGGACGGCAACCTGACGGCGGCCAGGACGGCAATGGACCGCATGGCGTCGCTGCGCACGGCGCAGGCGCTGGACGGCATGAAGCGGCGGCAGGAGGCGCGCGCCGTGCTCACGCCGGCGCAGCGGGCGCAGGTGGAGCAGGCGCGGCGCGGGCTCCGCGGCGAGCGGATGCAACGCGGGCGTACCGGCCGCGGGGGTGGGGGGCGCGGGATGGGTCCCAGCGCGGGCCGTGGCATGGGCCCCGGCATGAGGCGCGGGGTGATGGCCCCAGGCATGGGCCAGGGTCCTCGGCGCGGCATGGGCCCCGGCATGGGCCCCGGCATGGGCGGCCCTGTCCCCGGTCAGTTCCCCATGCTGGAGCGCCTCCGCGAGCGGCGGGGGTTGGCGCCGCTGGCGCCGCTGCCCCCCGAGGCCCCGGCAGCCCCCGAGGCCCCGGCGGCCCCGCAGCCTGCGACTACGCTGCCGCCCGCCACGCCTTGATCGCCGCCGCGATCCGCGGCGAATAACACGCCGTCAGCGAGGCGTACACCGCGCTCTCCACCCGGAGCGCCGTGTGCGCCTCGTCTGGCGTGAGGGTCCCAGCGTCCAGCGTGGCACGCGTCACCCGCTCCACGAACGGCAGCCCCGGGTGCGGCAGGGCGTAGGCCGTGGCTCCGTCCAGCAACGTCGTCACCTCGTCCAGCGACAGCGTGCCGCCGGCGCCTTCGCACGGCAGGGCGACATTGGTTCCCGCGCCGTCCACCAGCCGGTACCGATAGGGACGCCCCGCGCGCGTGCGCCGCGCCCGCAGGCTGAACACGTCGGGGACCATGGCGTCCACCACCACGCGCGCGATTTCCACTTCCCCGGCGAGGAACTCGGGGAGCGCCACCTCCCCGTGGGCCGGGGCCAGCACGGGCGGCATCCACTGCGGCGCCCAGTACGAACGGGGGCGCGGCGGGGCGGCCACGGGGGGCACGGCGGCAAGCGGGGACATCGAGATCCTCCCGGTGCGCCGACGCACGAACGCCGGCGACGTGGAGTCGCCGGCGGGTCCAGCGACTTAGACGGTCACGCCGGACGCGGAGTCCGGTGGTGCGGCCCGCCAAGTCGGGAAAACGCCGCACGCCTGCATCATCGGCAGCCCCGGACGGGAAATCAAGCGGTCGTGGACCGGCCTTGGGGAACGGTCCGTCCGCCGCGGGGTAACCCCGGCGTCCGCTCAGCCGTCTAGGTGTGGCTGTGCGGAGCCCGCGCCGGTGAGGCGCTGCCGCGTCCACCTCTCCCCCGTCCCGATGTCTGTCCGCCCGCTTCCTGCGCTGCTGGTCAGCGCCCTGCTGATCTCCACGGCCCCCGCCGCCGCCCAGACGCGCCTCGATGACGCGGCGGTCGACCGCTACATCAAGGCGCGCACGGCCGACCCGGCCGTGGCCAAGGCGTACGAGGCCCAGCGCAAGGAGCTCGAGGCGAAAATCGAAGGCTTCCGGAAATGCGCCGAGCCGTTTGGGATGGCGGCCGACGCGGCGGGGGGCGGTGCCAAGGTGGGGCTGGCGGCGCGCTTGGCCGTCCGCGCCAAGTGCGGGGCCACCAGCGACGAGGCGTGGCAGAAGGAGCTGGCCACGCTGGACGAGGGGGACGGGGTGGATCCCGCGGTCGAGGACCGTCTGCTCACCTATTTCACCGACTCCACGCAGCTGGACGGGCGCGAGCGTCGCGCCGCCGGGAAGCGGCGCCCCGAACTGGAGGCGCTGCTCAAGGACGCGTTGGCCGACCAGGCCACCGCCGCGCGTGTCCTCGCGGCGGAGCGGCGTGGACGGGCCGGCGGGGCGGAGGACGAGGACGACGACGAGGGGGCGGCCGTGCGGGCTGCGGCCGAGGGGCTCCTGGACGGGATGGGCGGTGGGCGCGGCGCCTCGCTGCTGGGGGTCAACGGCGGGTGGGGCTACATCGACTACCTGTACGCCTTCACCTACGCCTCGGGAGCTTCGCTCTTCGAGACGCCGTATCCCGAGGGGGCGTGGACCCGGTGGCAGCTGGTGGATTCGTCGGCCGCCGGGGAGACGGTGCAGATGGAGCGTGCCCTCCTGGCCCGTCTGGCGGACGGCAGCGAGTGGTGGCGCACCAAGGCCGTCATCAGCCGCCCGCCCGCGGGGAAGGGACGTGCCGCGGTGGACACGGTGGTGCTCGAGGCACTCCTTGCGCCGGAGATGCCGCGCCGGGTGGTGCGCATGCGCGCCCGGCTCCCGGGCACCGGCGAGGCGCGCGAGATGCTCCCCCCCGAGGGGTCCGGCATGCTGGGGACGCAGGCGCTCCCCTTCCGTCCCACCCCCGAGAGCGTGGCCGCCGCCACGGTGGGCACCGAGCAGGTGGCCGGCGTGCCGGCGCGCCGGGTGCGCTTCGGGGCCGGTGACGGCGGGGTGCTGGAGTGGTGGCTCTCAAGCGCCGTCCCGGGGGGCTGGGTCAAGTTCGTGGGCACCGAACCGGCTGAGGCGGGGCTCCCCGGGCTGTCCGGGAAGCCCGCCACCTGGACGCTGCTGCTGGTGGCCAGCGGGACCGGCGCCACCAGCGAGCTGGGGGTGGTCGTCCGCTGACCGGCCCCGCCCGTCGGCGCGCGCCCTACTTCTCGTCCGCGCTCGGCCCGTACATCCCCGGCATCGGCACGTCCAGCAGCCGGTAGTACATCGACAGCTGCGCGCGGTGGTGGATCATGTGGTTCACGACGAACCCGCGCAGCATCGCCAGCCGCGGCATCGCCATCACCACGCGGCTCCCCATCGTTGCCGTCCAGGTCTCCCCCAGCTGCGGCTCGGTGGCGGCGGCCAGTGCCTGCTCAAAGGCGGCCACCCGCGCGTCCCACTGCGCCAGGAAGCCGTCGCGCGCGGCCGGGTGCGACGCGCGGGGCGGCAGGGACGCGAAGTCCAGCGTGGCGGTGGTCAGCGTGGTGGTGCCGTAGAACGGCGTGTCGGTGAGGTGGTCGGCCAGCTGTCCCAGCGTGAACGACTTGGCGTGCGGACGCCAGTCGAGACGGTCGTCGGGGAGCCGCTCCAGCATGCGGCGCGTGCTGGCCAGTTCATGCGCCAGGTCGCCCAGCGCGAGCTGCAACATCGGGATCATGGGATGCTCCGGAGATGAGGGGGGGTGGGGCACCGACGCGGCGCCTCCCACGCAGGGAGTATCCCACTGGCCGCCCCGCCAAGACACCCCCCCGGGCAGGACGGATCCCCCACGCGATCACACCGCCGGCGGCGCCTCCGCCCGACTCGCCCGCCACGCGCGCACCGCCTCGGGGGTGTCCAGGTCGTGGTCCCCCTCGTGCAACGGCACCACCACCACCTCCGCGCCCCGGAGCAGCGCCCGCCCGCCCCCCTCGCCGGCGAGCGCCTGCAACACGGGCCAGTCCGCCCGCGGGAAGACCGCGGGGATGCCCCGCGCGCCGTCCGCATACCCGGATGCCACCCGCCACATCCCTACGCCGCTGGCCTCCACCAGCCACGCCAGGTGCGCCGCCGTGGCGCCAGGCATGTCGCAGGGGGCCACCAGCAGGGCGCCGGCGTGCGCCCCCTCCGCGTGGGCGTCCAGCGCTGCCACCCCGGCCGCTATGGAGCTGCCCATCCCCGCCGCCCACCCGGGGTGCGGCACCACCGTCACCGCCTCCCCCGTCACCGCGGCCTCCACCGCCGCCCGGTGGGCGCCCACCACCACCAGCACCGGGGCGCACCCCGCGGCGGCCAGGTCGCGCGCCACGCGCACCACCCGCGGCACCCCGTCGGCTTCCGCCAGCAGCGCCTTGGGCTCCCCCAGCCGCGTGGACCCTCCGGCGGCCAGCAGCACCGCCGCCACCCGCCGGTCGCTCATGGCCGCTCCCGCCGGTGGCTCATGGGCCCGGCTGGTGGATGGCGGCGACCCGGTCGCGCAGGAAGGCCCCTGGGCGCCCGTGCATGACCGCCTCGATCTCCGCCACCGCCGCCAGAGCGATGGAAGCGGGGGCCTCTCCCCCCAAATCCAGCCCGATGGGGGCGAAGCAGCGCGCCCGCATGGCATCGGTCACCGCCACGCCGCGCGCGGCCAGCCCTTCGGTGACCGCCTCCAGCAGCTGCGCCGCCCGTCGGCGCGACCCCAGCACCCCCACATACCCCACCCCGGTGGGGAGCACCGCCTCCAGCCACGCCCGGTCCATGGCGAACTGGTGGGTGAGCAGCGCCACGGCGGTGCGCCCGTCCTGCGGCAGCCCCGCCAGCGCCGCCGGCAATCCCTCCGCTCCGTCGGCATCGGGGTGCACCACGCGGGTGCCTACCGTGGCGGGGAGCGCCAGCGCGGCGAGCACCCCCGGGCGATGGTCGGCCACGGTCACCGCCCACCCCAGCGTGTCGGCGATGCGCGCACACGCCTCGGCGCCGCGCCCGGCCCCCACCAGCCACAGGGCAATGGGTGGGACCAGCGTGTCCATGAACAGCGTCGGCCCTCCGTGGCCCGCGGGGAGCATTCGGGTGCCGCCATGCGGAGGAAGGGCTGCGCGCGCGGCCGCCACCTGGTCCACCAGCGCCGGCGCGGGGGAGGCGCCATCACCCGTCAGCGGCCGCCATGCGGCGGTCCCGTCGCGTTCGGCCACCAGCCAGGCGGTGTGTCCGGCGTGTTCGGTCAACTCGACCACCAGTGCTCCACCGCGACGGTTGAGCGCCACTGCTGCGGCATCATCAAGCCAATACGGTTCCAGAAGTGGCTCCAGCAGCAGATGGGCCACCCCGTCGCACGCACTCCCGAACCCCCAGATCACGTCCAGATCCGCGCGCAGGTCGTAGGTGAGACGCACGCCGGTGCCGGTGGCGCACACGTCGCCCGCCCGCGCGGCCACGTCCCCTTCCAGGCACCCGCCGGAGATGGCCCCGGCCAGCACGCGCCCCTCGGCGTCCACCAGCAGACGGGCCCCCGGCTGCCGGTACGACGACCCCTCCACCGCCACCAGCGTGGCCAGCGCCAGCGGCACGGCCGGGCGGGCCAGTCGCGCCTCGTGCGCCGCCCGGGCGAGGGCGGCCATTCCGGTCATCGGGACGTGGACAGCGCCGCGGCGGCCCGGTGGACCGCCTGCCGCAGCCGCGGATAGCTCCCGCAGCGGCAGATATTGGTGAGGGCGGCGTCCAGCTGGGCGTCGGTGGGCGCGGGGGTGGTGCGCAGCAGCGCGGCGGCTGCCATCACCATCCCCGGCTGGCAGTACCCGCACTGCGCCACATCCTCGGCCACCCACGCGTCGGCGCAGGCACGGGCCACCCGGTCGCCCCCCTCCGCCGCCGTGGCGCCCTCAATGGTGGTGACCCCTCGGCCGGCCGCCGCGGCCACCGTCACCGCGCAGCTGCGCACCGCCTGGCCGTCCAGCAGGACCGTGCAGGCGCCGCACTGCGCCACGCCGCACCCGAACTTCGTGCCGGTGAGCCCCAGGGCGTCGCGCAGCGCCCAGAGCAGCGGGGTGTCGGGGGCCACCGCCAGCGTGTGGGGGCGGCCGTTCACGGTCAGGGAGGTTGGCGCCATGGCCGGAAGATACCGCCAATCGTCGCCAGTGCGGAATCGGGCATAATGACTGACATGGCCATTGTCACGATGCTGGCGCGTCCTGTCAGGTAAGCAAGTGCCTACTTGCGCAAGCAACCACTTGCTTGTTCAGTTCACGGATGCCCGAATCGCTCCACGATCGCATCCTGCGCGCCTGCGCCACCGTCTACGCCCAGTGCGGGTGGCGGGGGGCGACGACCAAGCGCATCGCGGACGAGGCCGGCGTCAACGAGGTCACCCTCTTCCGCCACTTCGGCTCCAAGGACGCCCTCCTCCAGCAGGTCCTCCAGGAGCGCCAGCGCGAAGGGGCCGGCATCGCCCTCCCCGCCCCGCCGCAGGACCCCGAGCAGGAGCTCGCCGACTGGCTCGCGCGCCATCACGCCCGCACCACCGAGCACCGCGACTTCGTCCGGCAGGTGGTCAGCGACGCGCACGAGCGCCCCGACGTGGCCTGCCGCGCCGCCCAGGGCCCCTCCGCCGCCTCCGCCCAGCTGCGCGACTACGTCATCCAGCTCAACCGCCACGGCTGGCTGGCCCACCCCGACACCATCACCCCCGCGGAGCTCACCGCCGCCTCCACCATGCTCATTGGCGCCATGTTCGCCGACGCCATGAACCGGGACCTCATGCCCGCCCTCTTCCCCCAACCCGTCGACGTGAGCCTGCGCGCCTACGTCCGGATCTTCCTGCGCGCCCTTGGCGTTCGACCGGCAGCGGCCATCGGCGCGCCGCCCTCTCCCGCTCCCCACGCATGACACCCCTGTCGCATTTCCGCGTCCCCCGCCTCGGCGCCGTCCTCGTGGCGCTGGCGGCTCCCGCGGCGTTGCTTGCCCAGCCGGTGCGCACCGGCACCGCCCGTCCCCTCCCCCTCTCCCTCAGCGAGGCGCTGGCGCTGGGCGCCGGTGGCAGCGAGGCGGTGGCGCTCGCCCGTGCCGGCGTGGAGCGCGCGGAGGGGCAGCAGCGCCAGGCCCGGTCGGCGCGGCTGCCGCAGCTCTCCTCCTCCCTGGCGTGGCAGAAGCAGCTGCAGAACCAGTTTGCCGAGGTGGCCAAGCGGGCCGCGCGCGGCAACGGCAGCGCCCCCGCCGCGGGTGGCGCCGACAGCAGCGGCGGCGGCGGGGACGGCACGTCGGCGTTCACGCGCATCTTTGCCTCCGAGTACAACCTCAACGCCGGGCTGGTGGCGTCGCAGCCGCTCTTCACCGGGGGGCGCGGGCGCGCCGGGGTGGCGGCGGCGCGCGCCGGGCGGCAGGCGGCCGAGGTGGGGGTGACCGCCGCCGAGGCGCAGGCGCAGCTGGACGTGACGGCGGCGTATTACGACGCGCTGCTGGCCGACCGGCTGGTCACCATCGCCGAGTCCACGCTGGTGCAGGCCGAGCGCACGCTGCGGCAGGTGCAGCTGACGCGGTCGGTGGGGTCGGCGTCGGAATTCGAGCTGCTGCGCGCGCGGGTCACGCGCGACAACCAGCGCCCGGGATGGCTGCAGGCGCGCACCGCGCGCGAGCTGGCGTACGTGCGGCTGCGGCAGCTGCTCAACCTCCCGCCCGCGCAGGCGGTGCAGCTCACCGACAGCATTGTCGAAGTGCCGGTGGAGGCGTCGGCGCCGGCGCCGGCCGCGGTGCCCGCCACGGTGGCGGTGGCTCCCGCCGAGGTGCTGGCGCTGGATCCGCGGGTGACCCAGGCGGTGGCGGCGCGGCTGGGCACGGCCGACACGGTGCTGGCGCGCCGCGCCCCGGTGCAGCAGGCGCGGCTGGGGGTGGAGGTGGCGCAGCAGCAGCTGCGCGCGGTGCGCGGGCAGCGCTATCCGCAGCTGGCGGCCACCAGCACCTACCAGCGCTTCGCCTATCCCACGCAGGTGCTGCCGCGCAGCCTGGGGGACTTCTTCCCCAACTGGACGGTGGGGGTGGGCGTGTCGTGGCCGCTGTTCAGCGGCGGGCGGGTGCGCGGCGAGATCCAGGCGGCGGAGGCCGGCGTGGTCGAGGCGCGGCAGCGGCTGCGCCAGGCGGAGGAAGGCGCCGACCTGGACACTCGGCAGGCGGTGCTGCAGCTGGCCGAGGCGGAGGCCGCATGGCTGGCCTCGGTGGGGACCGCCGAGCAGGCGCAGCGCGCCTACGAAATCGCCGATGTTCGCTTTGCCGAGGGGATCTCCACGCAGCTGGAACTCTCGGAGAGTCGCGTGCAGTGGCAGCAGGCGCTGGCCAATCGCGCCCGCGCCGCGCGCGACCTGCAGGTGGCGCGCACGCGCCTGGCCCTTCTCCCCGCGCTTCCGTTGGGCGCGGGGTCCACCCTGACTTCTGGTTCCCCCCGATGATTTCGATGCCGCGGCGCGTGGTGTCCCGCGCCTTCCTGGCCCTTCCCGTGTTCCTGGCCGCCTGCGGTTCGCGCGGCGAGGCCCCGGTCACCGCCGCCTCGGGCGCGCAGGTGATCGGCCCCGACAACATCGCGGTGGTGCGCGCCGACTCGCTGCGCGCGGGGCCGTCCATCTCCGGCACCCTGGTGGCCGACCGGGAGGCGCGGCTGCGCGCCGAGGTGGCGGGGGCGGTGCTGGACACGTACGCGGAGCCCGGCGAGCGGGTGGCCGCCGGCGCGCTGCTGGTGCGCGTGGACGACGCCGCGGTGAAGGACGCCGCGCTGTCGGCGCGCTCGGCGGTGACGCAGGCCCGGCTGGCGGCCGGCCAGGCGGCGCGCGAGCTGCAGCGGGCCAGGACGCTGGCCGCGGCGGGCGCCATCGCCGAGCGTGAGGTGGAGACGGCGGAGCGGGCGGCGCTGGGGGCGCAGGCCGCGCTGGCCGACGCCGAGGCGCGGGTGGCGAGCGCGGAGAAGGCGCTGCGCGGCACGCAGGTGCGCGCCCCCTTCGCCGGCGTGGTGGCCGAGCGTGCCGTGAGCCCCGGCGACATCGTGGCGCCGGGGGCGGCGCTGGTGACGATCATCGACCCGCGCAGCCTGCGTCTGGAGGCGTCGGTGCCGTCCATGGCACTGGGGGAGGTGCGCGTGGGGGCGCCGGTGCAGTTCCGCGTGAACGGCAGCGACCGCACGCTCACCGGGCGCGTGGCGCAGGTGGTGCCGATGGTGGACCCGCAGACGCGGCAGGTGCGGTTGCGCGTCGCCCTGCCGGATGCTGCGGGCGCGCTGGTGGCCGGGCTGTTCGTGGAGGGGCGGGTGGTGGCCGCGGTGCGCGCCGGGCTGGTGGTCCCCGAGCAGGCGGTGGACCAGACCGGGATGGTGGCGCTGGTGATGCGGCTCAAGGGGGGGAAGGTGGAGCGGGTGGAGGTGGCGGTGGGGGCGCGCGACGAGAGCGGGGAGCGCGTGGAGGTGACGCGCGGGCTGGCCGAGGGGGACACGGTGCTGCTGGGGGCCGCCCGCGGGATCTCGGTGGGCACCCAGGTGACCGTCTCGGCGCCGGGCGACGTGCGCGCGCCGGCGTCGGCGCCCGCGCCGGCCGCCGCCACGCCCGGGCGGGGGTCCTGATCCCATGGTGATCTCCGATTTCGCCATCAAGCGGCCGCTGCTGACGGTGGTGGCCATGCTGGCGCTGGTGGGATTCGGCGCCGTGGCGCTGCTGCAGCTGCAGACCGACGAGTTCCCCGAGGTGCAGCCGCCGGTGGTGCTCACCACCGTGGTGTATCCGGGCGCCTCCCCCGAGCAGGTGGAGCGCGAGGTGCTGGAGCCGATCGAGGAGGCGATCCAGTCGATCGCGGGGGTGGAGGCCATCAACGGCGAGGCGCGGGACGGCTACGCGCAGGTCATCACGCAGTTCGCCTTCAGCAAGGACCTGCAGGAGGCCTCGCAGGACATCCGCGATGCGATCGCCACCAAGCGGCAGGACCTGCCGCAGGAGATCGAGGAGCCGATCCTGCGCAAGTTCAACCCGCTGGACGCGCCCATCGTGACGCTGGCGCTCTGGTCCACCACGCTGTCGCCCGCGCAGCTCACGCAGCTGGCCGACCCCGGGATCACGCGGGAGCTGCGCGCGATCCCCGGGGTGGCCGACGTGTCCGTGACCGGGGCGGTGAAGCGGGAGCTGTCGGTGGCGCTGGACCCGGTGCGGCTGCAGGCGGCCGGGGTGTCGGTGCCGCAGGTGGTGGCGGCGCTGCAGGCGGGGAACCTGGCGGTGCCCGTGGGGCGCCTCGAGGGGGCGCTTGACGAGCGCACCATCCGGCTGCGCGGGCGCCTGGACGGCCCGGCGGACTTCATGGCGCTGGTGGTGGCCGAGAAGGGCGGGCGGCTGGTGCGGCTGGGGGACGTGGCCACCGCCACCGACGGCGAGGAGGAGCGCCGCACCATGGCGCTCTACAACGGGCGCGACGCCGTGGGGCTGGAGATCAAGAAGACCAAGGGGTACAGCACCACCGCCGTCTCGGCCGCCATCCTGGAGAAGCTGGCGCAGCTGCGCCCCACGCTCCCCGCCGGGGCCACGCTGGAGCTGGTGAAGGACAAGGGGCGCCGGGTGGAGAACTCGGTGGCCAACGTGCAGAGCGCGCTCATCGAGGGCGCGGTCCTCACCGTGCTGGTGGTGTTCGTGTTCCTCAACTCGTGGCGCTCCACGGTGATCACCGGGCTGGCGCTGCCGGTGTCGGTGCTGGCCAGCTTCGTGGCGGTGTGGGCCTTCGGCTTCACGCTCAACACCATGTCGCTGCTGGGGCTCTCGCTGGCCATCGGCATCCTCATCGACGACGCCATCGTGGTGCGCGAGAACATCGTGCGGCACGTGGAGATGGGGAAGGATCACTACACCGCGGCGCGCGAGGGGACCGACGAGATCGGGCTGGCGGTGGCGGCCACGACGTTCTCCATCGTGGCGGTGTTCGTCCCCATCGCGTTCCTGGAGGGGGAGGCGGGGCAGTGGTTCAAGCCCTTCGCGCTCACCATCGCCTGCTCGGTGCTGGTGTCGCTGTTCGTCTCCTTCTCGCTCGACCCGATGCTGTCGGCCTACTGGCCCGACCCGCACCTGGAGGAGCACCAGAAGGGGTGGGTCACCCGCACGCTGGACCGCTTCAACCGGTGGTTCAACGGGCTGGCCGACCGCTACCGCGGGCTGATCCGGTGGGCGCTGGGGCACCCCAAGTCGATGGTCCTGCTGGCGGTGGGGACGTTCGCGTTCGCGCTGGCGATGCCCGGGCTGGGGCTGGTGGGGGGGAGCTTCTTCCCGCTGGAGGACAACGCGGAGCTGCAGATGAAGGTGGAGGCGCCCCCGGGGGCCAACCTCGACTACCTGCGGCAGAAGGTCACCGAGACGCTGGCGCTCACCGACCCGTCGCGGAACCCCGAGGTGCTCTACTCGTTCGTCACCGCCGGCGGCGCGAGCGGGGCGGTGGACCAGGCCGGGGTGTTCCTCAAGCTCAAGCCCAAGGGGGAACGGCTGGCCGCCGGGCAGCGGGGCGCCGAGGAGCTGGCGGCGCAGATCCGCGAGGACGTGAAGGCGATTGGCGGGGCGTCGGTCGCGGTGTTCACCAGCGACTTCGCCGGGCAGGAGAAGCAGATCTCGCTGGAGCTGCGCGGCACCGACAAGGGGGCGCTGCAGGGGGTGGCCGACCAGTACCTCGCCGCCATGAAGGGGGTGCGCGGCGCGGTGGACGTGGGGCTCAGCACCAAGGGGCAGAAGCCCGAGCTCACGGTGCAGGTGGACCGCGGGCTGGCCGGCGCGCTGGGGCTCAGCGTGGGGCAGGTGGCGCAGGCGATCCGCCCCGCCTTCGCGGGGCTGGACGCCGGCGACTGGGTGGACCCCACCAACGAGACGCGGAAGGTGATGGTGCGGCTCGCGCCGGAGGCGCGCGCGCGGGGCGCCGACCTGGCCCAGCTGCCGGTGGCGGTGGGGCAGGGGCCCGGCGCGGCGCTCATCCCGCTGGCGCAGGTGGCGCGCATCCGCAACGACCTGGGCCCGGCCATCGTGAACCACCTGGACCGCGACAACGTGATCAAGGTGGAGGCCAACGTGGCCGGCCGCTCCCTCTCCGAGGTGCAGGCCGACATCAAGAAGGCGGTGGACGGCATCCCGCTCCCGCCGGGGGTGCGCCTCTCCGAGGGGGGGCAGGTGGAGCAGCAGGCGGAGGTGTTCGGCAAGATCTTCATCGCGCTGGGAGTGGCGGTGGCGCTGATGTACCTCATCCTCGTGGTGCAGTTCGGCTCGTTCCTCGACCCGCTCGCCATCCTCATCTCGCTGCCGCTGTCGCTCATCGGGGTGATGGGGGCGCTGGCGATCACGGGGAACACCATCAACCTCATGTCGCTCATCGGCGTGATCCTGCTGTGCGGGATCGTG
>JBILED010000286.1:0-3294 GCA_044352305.1 Gemmatimonas sp. | reverse complement strand
GAGGTACGGGGTCTCCAGCGCGTAGGCCGCCTGGTACACGCGCGTCCACCCCCACCGCTGGAACACCGACCCGCCGTGGGCCGCCACGCACGCATCCCACGCGGCGCCGTCCGTGGCGGTCGCTTCGCGCACCACCAGCGGCGTCACGCCGCCGCCTCCTGCGTCGGGCCGGCGGGCGCCCGCAGGGGGATGCCGTCGGGCGGCAGCACCGCCGCCACCGACGTGAAGGGGAAGACGCGCAGCAGCTGCTCCAGCCGCGCTTCGGCCTGAGCCAGCCCGCGGTAATGGCGCACCCGCGTGATCCACGGCACCGGGAGCCGCGGTTGCCCCGGGTCCAGCTCCCACGGGTGCAGGTAGAACATGGCGGGGAGCCCCTCGGCCAGCACGGCGGCCAGCCCGCGGCGGGTGATCGCCAGCGGCAGCTGCCGAAACCAGCCGCCGCCGGCCACGGGCACGCGCACTCCTCCCACCGGCCATACGGCGGGGGGGAGCTCCAGCAACGCCCCCGACGGCGTGGCCACCCAGTGCGGCGCGCGCGGGGCGCCGCCGTCGCCGTAGCCGCGCCGCGCAATCGGAAAGCGGCTGGAGTCGTACCGATGCCCGGTCTCCACCAGGATCTCGGCGGCCCAGGGCACCTCGGGCGTGAGGGAGAAGGAGGGGGCCCGATAGCCCGTCACTGGCATCCCCAGCGTGTCCTCCAGCACCGCCTTGGCCCGCGTGACGTCGTCACGGAATGCGGCCGGGGACTGCGTAGGGATGCGCCGATGGGCGTAGCCGTGCGACGCCACCTCGTGCCCGTCGGCGGCGATGGCCCGCACCAGCGCCGGGTGGCGCTCCGCCACCCACCCCAGCACGAAGCAGGTGGCACGCCGACCGTGGCGCGCCAGCAGCCCCAGCAGCCGCTCGGTGTTGGCCACCACGCGCGACTCGCAGCTGTCCCAGGCGTCGCGCGCCACGTGCGGCTCCATCGCTGTCACCTGGTACCAGTCTTCCACGTCCACCGAGAAGAGCGGGCGCGCCGGAAGCACCGGGAGGGGAGGCACCGTCCCGGGGCTCATGCGGGGGTCGGCAGCGCCTGCGCCACCTCGGCCAGCAGCTGCGCGGCCACCCGGACCGCCAGCGTGTCCGCGCGCGCCAGATGGGCCGCCAGCGCCGTGGGGGGCACGCCGCCGGGGAGCGGCACCACGATCCGCACCAGCGCCTCCTCGGTGCGACCGTGCAGCGCCGCATCGCGGAGCAGGTGCCACTTCACCCGGTATTCGTTGGCCTCCACGCGCCCGCGCCCCTGATACCAGTAGTACACCAGCGCCCGCGCGCCCCCGTTGGCCAGCAGGAAGCGGTTGATCGCCACCGGGGGACCCCCGGCAGCGGGCACCAGCACCGTCCCGCCCTGCACCGTCTCCCACCCGGCGCCCGGGAGGCAATTGCGCGGGCTGTGAATGGTCTTCCCCTGCACCTGGTAGTCGTAGTACCCCACGTAGGTGGTGAAGCGGTCAATCGAATCGCGCACGAACTGGCGCAGCGCGAAGGCCGACATCCCCGCCACCGCCTGCTCCTCGGCCGAGATCGTCAGCGCCTCCGACTGGTACCCGGGCACCGCCACGGCCAGCCCGGCGATGGGCCGGCGCGGCGGGATGCGGTGCTGCGGGCGCAGCCCGGACACCGACAGCACCCCGAGCGCCAGCACCCCCACCGGGGCCCACCGCTGCCAGGGGCTCACGGCGCGCCCTCCGCCGCCACCGCCAGCCGATCGGCGCGCCGGTCCTCCAGCCACGTCTCCACTGCCCCCACCGCGTAGGCCAGCGCCGCCAGGATCCCCAGCGCCACCACGAAGATCAGCCACCCCTCGGTGAGGTGCAGGAACCCCTCGCCCAGCCGCGGGTCCACCACCGTCACCAGGAACCCCGTCAGGAACACGCGCAGCCCGTTGAGGAGCACCGCCACCGGAATGGCCGCCCCCAGCAGCAGCAACCGGCCGGGGACCGAGCGGAGCAGCAGCCCCCCCACCAGCACGCTGAGCGCCACCAGCGCCGTGAGCGAGCGCAGCCCGCTGCACGCCTCGGCCACGAACAGTTCCTGCCCCGGCAGGCGGATCACGTTCCCGCTGAGCCGCACCGGGATCTCGCGCCACGCCAGCAGCGCCGCCCCGATCTGCGAGGCGGTGAACTGCAGCGGCAGCGCCACCCGCGTGACCAGCAGGTCGGGGAGCGGGATGGAGAGTGCCACCAGCGCCAAGGGGAGCCACCAGCGGCGCAGCTGCCGCCAGCCGACGTACCAGAGGAGCAGCCCGGCTGCGGCGGTCACCAGCGACAGGCGCATGGTGAACAGCTCGGCCGCCAGCTCGCTGAGGAAGCGGACGCCCACGGCGCCCGCCAGGAGCACCCCGCCGGCCCACGGGGCGGGGCGCCATTGGCGCTCCATCCCCGCGCTGAAGGCCAGCCAGCAGGCCACCGGGAACAGCAGCAGCCCGTGCCCGGCTTCGGGGTCATGCCACCAGTCCGCCGCCAGCGCGGCGGCGGGGCGCGCAAACAGCCACGCAAAGGACACGGCCAGCGCCGCCAGCAGCGGGAGCGGCAGCGGCAGCGCGCGGGGGACAGTCAGGGCACGGGCGGGCATGCGGGACGGGTGGGGGCGGAGTCCGGGGATGCCGGAGAGACTCCGCGGCGGGGGCCGCCGTCACGGCCCCCGCCCGCCGGGTCACTTCCGGATGCTGTCCTTGCGCGCCCGGGGGAGCTTGTCGGTGAGCGCGTCGACGTAGTCGCGGCGCCCGGCGCCCACGTACACCTGCCGCGGCCGCGCGATCTTCTGCTCCTTGTCCAGGATCATCTCCTCCCACTGCGCCAGCCACCCCGACACGCGGGCCACGGCGAAGAGCACGGTGAAGAAGTCCGTCGGGAACGCCATCGTGCGGTAGATCAGCCCCGTGTAGAAGTCCACGTTGGGGTAGAGCTTCCGCGCGATGAAGTACTCGTCCGAGAGGGCGATGCGCTCGAGCTCGAGGGCGATCTCGAGGTCCTTGTCCATCCCCACCTGGGCGAACACCTCGTCCGCCAGCCCCTTCACGATGCGTGCCCGCGGGTCGTAGCTCTTGTACACGCGGTGGCCGAAGCCCATGAGCCGCTGCTCCCCCTTGCCGCTCTTCACCTGGTCGATGAAGGCCGGGATGTTCCGCGGGTGCCCGATCTCGGTGATCATCCGCAGCACCGCCTCGTTCGCGCCGCCGTGCAGCGGCCCGAACAGCGCGGCGATCCCCGCCGCCACCGCCGAGAACGGGTCCACGTGCGACGAGCCCAC
>JBILED010000075.1:0-11699 GCA_044352305.1 Gemmatimonas sp. | reverse complement strand
CCCAAGGCGCTCAAGCGGGCGGGGCTCACCCTGGCCGACATCCGGCTCATCGAGTTCAACGAGGCGTTCGCGGCGCAGGCGCTGGCCGTGATGCAGGAGTTGGGGTTCGACCCGGCCGTGGTGAACGTGAACGGCGGCGCGATCGCGCTGGGGCACCCGCTGGGGGCCACCGGGGCCAAGCTCACCACGCAGCTCATCCACGAACTGCGCCGCCGCGGCGGTGGGCACGGCATGGTCACCATGTGCATCGGCGGCGGCATGGGCGCCGCGGGGATCTTCGAGGTGTACGCGTAGCGTCGGGGGCGGGCGGGAGGGCGCGGGGGGCGCGGCTACACCCGCCCCGCCTGCGCCACCTGCAGCGCCTTTGTCCCCAGCGCCGCCACCACCTCCCCCAGGCGCGCAAAGCGCGGGTCGGCGGTGAGCCCCTGCACATGCCGCGCGTAGATCTGCTGCGCGATCACCGCCACCTTGAACAGCCCGAAGGCCAGGTACCAGGGTGCGTCGGCGACGTCGCGGCCGCTCGCCTGCGCGTAGCCCTGCACCACGTCGGCGCGCGTGGGGCTGCCGGGGAGCGCCGTCACCCCCAGCCCCAGCATGCGGAACACGGGGGCGTCGTCCGCCTCCACCCAGTAGGCCAGCGCCGTCCCCAGGTCCATGAGCGGGTCGCCCACGGTGGCCATCTCCCAGTCCAGGATGGCGCGCACGCGCGCCGGATCGCCGGGGTCCACCACCAGGTTGTCGTACTTGAAGTCGTTGTGCACCAGCACGGCGCCGCGCCCCTGGGGGCGGTGGGCCTCCAGCCACGCCGCCACGCGGTCGATGGCGGCGACGTCGTCGGTGCGCGACGCCTGCCACCGCCTGGTCCACCCGGCCACCTGCCGCTGCACGTACCCCTCCGGGCGCCCCAGCGCGGCCAGGGGCGGGGCCCCCGCGTCCACCGCGTGCAGCTGCGCCAGCGTGCGCACGAACGCCCCCGCCATGGCGGCCAGCACCGCGGGGCGCTCGGCCTCGGGCCCGGGGACGTCGGCCGGGCGGCGCACGATGGCCCCCTCCACATGCGCCATGAGGTAGAACGGCGCGCCAAGCACCGCCGCGTCGTCGCAGCGGGCCACCGGCGCCGGCACAGGGACGCCCAGCGGATGCAGGGCGGCCAGCAGGTCGTGCTCGCGCCCCATGTCGTGCGCGATGCCGGGCTTCACCCCGCGCGGTGGCCGACGCAGCACGAACGCGGGGGCGGCGGACCCGGCCGCCTCCGTCACATCCACGCGGTACGTGAGGTTGCTGAACCCCGCGGGATACTGGCGCACCGCCAGCGCGGCCCCGTCGGCCAGCAGCCCCGGGCGCACGGCGCGCAGCCACGCGGCGAGCGCGGCGGCGTCCACCCCTTCGCCCTCGCGCGGCGCGATGGTGCCGTCGACGGCGCCCGTCATCGCGCCGGCAGGTACGGCCTGAGCTCGCGCCGCGCGATCACCGCCTTGTGCACCTCGTCGGCGCCGTCGTAGATGCGCGCGGCGCGCTCGTGCCGGTACCACCACGCCAGCGGCGTGTCGTCGGTCATCCCCAGCGCGCCGTGCGCCTGCACGGCGCGATCCAGCACCTGCTGCAGCATGTTCGCCACGAACACCTTGATGTACGCCACCTCCTCGCGCGCCGCCTGCTGCCCCTCGCGCGCGATCTTCCCCGCCGCGTCCAACACCATCAGCCGCGCCGCGTGGATGGCGATGCGCGACTCGGCGATCCAGAACTGCACCGCCTGCCGGCTGGCCAGCAGGTCACCCGGCGCCAGCTCGCGCGACGCCGCACGGCGGCACATGAGCGCCAGCGCGCGCTCCGCCACGCCGATCCACCGCATGCAGTGGTGGATGCGCCCGGGGCCCAGCCGCTCCTGCGCCAGCGCGAACCCGGCCCCCTCCTCGCCCAGCCGGTTGGCCACCGGCACGCGCACCCCGTCCAGGCGCACCTCGGCGTGGCTGTTCCAGCCGCCCCCGGCCTCCCCCATCACCGGGATGTTGCGCACCAGCGTGAACCCGGGCGCGTCCAGCGGGACGATGAGCTGGCTGGCGCGGCGGTGCGGCGGCGCGTCAGGGTCGGTCACCGCCATGACGATGGCAAACGCGGCGCCGTCGGCGCTGGAGGTGAACCACTTGTCGCCGGTGAGGACGTAGTCGTCGCCGTCGCGCACCGCGCGCGTGGTGAGCCACACCGGGTTGGAGCCCGCCTGCGCCGGCTCGGTCATCGCGAAGCAGCTGCGCACGCGCCCCTCGGCCAGCGGCGCCAGCCACGCCGCCTGCTGCGCCGGCGTGCCGAACTGGTGCAGCAGCTCCATGTTCCCCACGTCGGGGGGCTGGCAGTTGCAGACGTACAGCCCGAAGGGCGTGCTCCCCAGCACCTCGCTGAGGCGCGCGTAGGCGTCCAGCGGGAGCCCCAGCCCCCCCAGCGACGGGGGGAGGAAGGGGGCCCACAGCCCCAGCGCCCGGGCGCGGGCCCGCAACGCATCCAGCTCGGGGAGGATCGCCGCCCACGGTCCCGCCAGCAGCGCGTGCTCCCGCGGGATCACCTCCTCGTCCACGAAGCGGCGCGCGACGGCCAGCAGCGCCGCCAGCGCGGCCGGATCGGCGACGGCGGGATGCGTGGCGGAATGCGTGGCGGAATGCGTGGCGGAATGCGTGGCGGCGCTCACAGCAGGTACCCGCCGTCGGCCATGTACACGCCCCCCGTGCAGTACGCGGACGCGTCGGAGGCCAGGAACAGCGCCAACCCGCTGATGTCCTCCGGCATCCCGATGCGGCGGATGGGCTGGTGCCCCAGCACCTGGTCGGCGATGGCGGGGTCCTTCCACAGCGCGGCGCTGAAGCGCGTCTTGACCAGCCCCGGGCAGAGGGCGTTGGCGCGGATGCCGTCGGCGCCCCACTCCTGCGCCATCACCTTGGTGAGGGAGATGAGCGCCGCCTTGCTCACGCTGTACAACCCGAGCCCCGCCTCGGGGGAGATCCCCCCGATGGAGGCCACGTTGACGATGGCGCCGCCGCCCCGCTGGGCCATGACGGTGTGCGCGGTGCGGCACAGCTCCAGCGGTCCCTTCACGTTCACGGCGAGGATCTTGTCGAAGGCCTCGTCGCCGGCCTGCTGCAGCGGGCCGAAGATGGGGTTGGCGGCGGCGTTGTTGACGATGATGTCGATGCCGTCGAAGTGCTCCACCGTGCGCGCCGCCAGCATGCGGCAGTCGGTCGGGGTGCCCATGTGCGCGGCCACGCCATGCACCGCCAGCCCCTCGTGCCGCAGCGCGGCCACGGCGTGCTCCACGTGCTCGGCCTTGCGGCTGGACAGCATCACGCGGGCGCCCGCCCGGGCGAAGGTGGCGGCGATGGCCAGCCCGATGCCGCGGGTGCCGCCGGTGACGATGGCCACCTTGCCGTCCAGGCGGAGTTTGGCCAGCGCGTCGGCCGCGGGGGGAACCGGAGTCTCACTGTGCGACATGGCGGGGAGGATGGCGGTGGGGAAGGGAGCGGAGGGTCACGGCGTGCGGCGATCGAGGCGCGTCACGCGCCCCAGGGGCGGGGCCACGATGCGCCCCCCCATCCCTTCAAGATGGCGCGCCAGCAGGTCCACGGAACGGGGGAAGCGGGTCGGATCGGCGGCCAGCGCCTCGCACGCCGGCACCGCCTCGGGGATGCGGTACCCGTCGCCGCCACGGCAGGCGGGGTAGGTCACGAAGGCCGCGCGCACGGTGTCCGTGGGGGCGATCTCGCGCCCGTCGTCGCGGCGCAGCGCGCCCACCACGCGGTCGCCGCCGGGGCGGCGCGCGTCCACCGTGACGCGCACCCCGCTCACCTGCGGATACGGCCCCGCCCCCAGCCCGCCCGGACGCACCCCCACCTCCAGCAGCGCGCGCAGCCGGGCGCCGGTGAGCGGAAACGTCACCACGCGCGTCTCGTCGGCAAACAGGAAGATCCCCTCGATGAGGTGCCGCGTGACGGGCCCGGGCGCGATCACGTCGTCGAAGCGCAGCGCCCCCGAGTTGATCAGCGCCACGTCGGCCCCGGTGCCGGCGCGCAGGGCGTCGGCCACCAGGTTGCCAAAGCGGCTCTCCCCGCCGCGCGACACCGAGTCCAGCGCGTTGATCGGCTCCACCGCCGTCCCCAGCACGCGGTCGGGGCCGATGCGCCGCACCAGCGAGTCGCGCCACCGCGCCACCACCGCCGCCGTGGGCGCATCCTCGGCCATGCCGGGCCCGATGGGGATGCTGCGGTCGGTCACCCGCCATCCGCGCCCGGTGCGCGTGAAGGTCACCAGCACCGCCGTGCGCGCATTGGACATCGCCTTCACCAGCAGGCGGCCGTCCAGCGCGATGCGCCGCCCGTCATGCTCGTGCCCGCCCACGATGGCGTGGAGGCGCGGCTCGCGCGCCAGCGTGGCGCTGTCCTCGTGGATGAAGTGGTGCGTGAGCCCCACCACCAGCTCGGCACCCTGCGCCGTGAGGGTGTCCACCAGCGCCGTGGTCAACGGCCCCGCCGGGCGGCACGCCACCCACGACGGGTAGTCCACCACCACCGTGGTGCCAAAGAGCCCCACCTTGGTGGTCCCCACGCGCACCGTGTCCCACCCGCGCACCCCCGGGAAGGGGGCTCCGGTGGTGGCGTCGCCGCAGTTCCCCGACAGCCACCGGAACCGCGAGGCGGCGAGCGCGGCCAGCAGCGCCGGACGCCCGCCATCGAACTCGTGATTGCCGAGGGTGGCGAGGTCCAGCCGCGCGGCGTTGAAACCCTCCACCATCTGCCGCCCCTGGTACCACTTGCTGAGCACGCTGGGGGAGAGCACGTCGCCAGCCAGCAGGAACAGCACCGGCGCCCCGGTGGCCCGCGCCACCGAATCGCGCAGCGCCGCCACCCGCGCCACGCCGCCGCGCCCGTCGCGCAGCGTGTCGGTGACGTACACGTCGTTCACCAGCAGCAGCTGCACCACCGTGCCGGTGGCGGGGGTGGGCGTCCCCGCCGCCACCCCGCCGCTCCCCGTCTGGCGGCAGCCCCCCAGCACCAGGAGCAGTGCCGCCGTCCCCCCGCACGCCACCCGACGTGCCACCCGCCCCACCCCTGCCCCCATGCGCGCCTCCGTGAGCGGAGGCGCCGGGGCCTCCGCGGGTCAGCTGCGCGGGTCGCGCACCACGCCGGCAAACAGGATGGTGTTGGCGAACCGCTCCCGGATGAAGAATACGAAGGGACGGTCCACCCGATAGGCCATCGGCATCGACGTGGGGACCATTCCCCCCACCGTCACCGCCGCCGCCCGCGTGCCCCGCTCGGTCACCTCCAGGGTGACCGCGTGCTTGACGAACTGCAGCTTGGCCCCCTGCGCCGGGGTGAACAGCCGCGGAAACTCGGCCGCGTCGCTGAAGGGGCGCGTCATCCCCATGGCCTCCAGCACCGGACGCAGCTCCACATTGGCCTTCACCGTGAAGCGGGGGAGCGCCAGCGGGGCCGAGGCCGGCACCGGGCCAAGCGCCCGCACCATCGCCCCCACCTGCGCCGTGTCCAGCCCGGCCACCAGCGCGTCCACCGTGCGCCCGTCGGGGAGCACCACCAGCAGGCTGTACGCGCTGTTGCCGTAGGGCAGGTCGATCGCCGTGTACCCGGGACGCACCGCCACCTGGAAGCTCCCGGCGCGGTTCATCATGCGCACCGGCACCGTGCCCCCCGTGCCCAGGGTGAACGCCTCGGTGCTGGTCTTGGTCGAGTCGAAGCGGTCGCGCCAGCGCCCCGCGAACAGCACGGCGTTGGCCAGCAGCATCATCAGGTCGTCCGGCGGCGGCTGGTCCAGCACCTGCGGCACCAGGCCGTCGGTCTGCTGCCGCCCCCAGTCGTTCACGGCGGCGAACATCGCCGCGGGGGTGGTCCCCGGCAGCACCGGCGCGCCGAAGTGGCGCTGCACCGCGCCGGCAAACCCGGTGTCCGCCACCAGCGGCTGCCGCACCCACACGCCGTTGGCGATGCGCACGGTGACCGTGCTGTCCAGCGACGGCAGCAGCCCCCGCAGCGACTGGTACGCGCCGTTGATCTCCTCGCGGGAACGGCTCCCCCACCCCAGCCCCTGCTGCAACTGCGCCTGCGTGGTCCCCGCCGCCCCGTTGGCGGTCATCCCCAGCATCATCGACACGCTGAGCGGGGAGAGCAGCACGTTCCGGCCGGGGTGCGCGGCCACCGTGCCCTTGAGCAGCTGGACCGCGAACCCGTTGGTCCCCTGCACCCCCTGCTGCTCTACCGCGGTCAGCGCGCGCGGCAGCGCCGCCAGCGAGTCCACCCGCGCGGGCGCCGGATCGGGCGCGGGCGCGACGGCGGCGTCGCCACCGCAGGCGGCACCCAGCGCCAGGGCGGCGGCCAGTACCGCGCCCCGCACCGGGCGCCAGGAGCGGGCAAGCGGGAACGCAGACGGCAGGACACAGGACAGCGAGGGCATGGGCAGGACTCCGAAGGGGAGGGCGCGAAGGCGACCGCCGTCGGCCACCCCGCATCATGCCACGGAAACACGCAGCCGGGCGCGCCCCCTATGCGGGGAGCGTCTCGCCCCGGATGGCAAAGATGCGCGCCACCGCCTCGCCGATCTTGTTGTTGGGCGTGCTGGCCCCGGCCGTGATCCCCACCCGCAGCGCCCCCGCCAGCGGCAGCCACGGGGCGATCTCCGCCTCCTCGTGGTGCAACCCCGGCTTCCGGAACCGCGCCCGGTTCCCCGCCACGTCGATCTCGTCGGGGTCGGCCAGGTGGTAGGTGGGGACCTGCTCGGCGCACAGCGCCGCCAGGGAAATGGTGTTGCTGGAGTTGTAGCCCCCCACCACCACCATGAGGTCGGGCGGCTCGCGCAGCAGCTCCATCACCGCATCCTGCCGGTCCTGCGTGGCGCTGCAGATGGTGTCGAAGGTGCGGAAGTGCGCGGCGCGGTGCGCCTCGCCGAAAGCGCGCGCCATCGCCTCCCCCACCGCCTCGCCGATGGCCAGCGACTCCCGCGCCAGCATGGTGGTCTGGTTGGCCACGCCCAGGCGCGCCAGGTGCAGGTCGGGGTCGAAGCCGTCCGACGCCGCCTTGGCGAAGCGCGCCAGGAACGCCTCGCGCCCCAGCGGCGCGCGCGCCGTCACGCGCCCGGCCCCCGCCTCGATGTAGTCCATCACCAGCTCCGCCTCGGCCATGTCGCGCACCACCAGGTAGTGCCCGCCCTCGTACTTCTCCACCTGCGACGCCGTGGCCCGCGTCTCCTCGTGGTAGTACTTGCCGTGGATGAGCGACGTGAACCCGTCGCGCGCGTACACCTCCACCCGCTTCCACACGTTGAGCACCGAGCCGCAGGTGGTGTCCACCACCACGCACCCCCGCTCGCGCAGCACCTGGAAGTCCTGGATGGTCACGCCGAACGCCGGCAGGATGACCACGTCCGACGGCTCCACCGGCCCGTAATCGAACCCCTTCCCGCTGGCCTGCAGGAACACCACCCCCATATCCCGCAGCTTGGCGTTGACATGCGGGTTGTGGATGATCTCGCCGGCCAGGAAGATCTTCCGGTCGGGGAATTTGCGCCGCGTCTGGTACGCGTAGTCCACCGCGCGCTCCACGCCGTAGCAGAAGCCGAACTCGCGAGCCAGCCGCACCGTGGTGGTTCCGGCGGTGAGGGCGTAGTCGCCCGCCCGGAGGCGGTCGACTAGCGCCCCCGTGTAGTCGGCGGCCAGCGTGTCCTGGACCTCGGCCTTGAGGCCGAATCCCTTGCGGACGTAGGTGGGGGCGGAAGCGTCGCTCATCCCATCAATCTACCGCCAACGCCCCCCCGCATCACCCCCGGCGCAGGCTCACAGCGGCGCCGACGGCGGGCGCACGAAGGGCGCCAGCGCCGCCCGGATGTGCGGAGGGATGGGCGCCGACACGAAGGCCGGGTTGGTCACGCACACCAGCACCATCTCCGCCGTGGCCACCAGCCGCCCCCCCTCGGCCTGCCGCACCGCCACCGCCAGCGTGAGCGCCTTGGTCCCCATCCGCGAGACCCACGCCTCCAGCTGCAGCAGGTCGTCGATCCGCGCCGGGGAGAGGTAGTCCACCGACAGCGTCCGCCGCGGGAGCCAGAATTCGGGATCCTGGAACAGCTCGGCGTACGGAATCCCCGCCGCGCGCCACAGCTCCTGCTCCGCCAGCTCCACCAGCCGCGGCACGGCGCTGAAGCGCACGATCCCCACCAGGTCCACATCGGCCCAGCGCACGCGCTCCTGCACGGTCACGGGGTGAAAGGCGGCGGCGTCCATGGGCACTCCGGGGGGCAAGGGGCGTTGAGGGAGGTGATGGAGTCGTGACACGGCGGTCCGGGAAAGCCCTATGGCCGAATCCGGCGCGCGCGCACAGGTTGAAGCTATGTACCAGACCCTGCTTGTGCCCATCGACGGTTCCGCCGACAGCGCCCGCGCCCTCCCCGTGGCGGCCGACCTCGCGCGCCGCACCGGCGCCCAGCTGCACCTGGCGCTGGTGCACGACCCCAGCGCCTTCATCCCCTTCGTCCCGGGCGAGGTGTCGGTCCCGGTGTACGACGCCGAGGTGGAGCGCGAGTTCCGCCAGCGCGACGACCGCCTGCTCCAGGAGGCGGTCAGCCAGCTGGCCGGCACCGGGGTACAGGCGGTGGGGACGCTGCTGGAAGGGACGGTGGTGGAGGCGCTGGTGGAGCATGCGCGGGGGATCGGCGCCGACCTGGTGGTGATGGCCACGCATGGCCGGGGGGGCTTCACGCGGCTTCGGCTGGGGAGCGTGGCCGCCGCCTTCCTGCACCACACGCCGGCGCCCGTGTTCCTGGTGCGCAGCACTGACGCGGCACCGGCCGGCGCGCCCCCCGCGGGCCCGCTGCTGGTCACGCTGGACGGGTCCCCCTTTGCGGAGGCGGTGCTGCCGCACGCCCGCGCCCTCGCGGAGGCCACGGGCATGCGGATGGCGCTCATGGGGGTGGTGGTCCCGCACGCCGTCCCCATGGCCCCCTTTGGGGCCGAGGCGCTGCTGGCCGATCCGTCGCTGCTGGAGGCGGAGGAAGAGGGGCTGGGTGGCTACCTGCGGCGCGTGGCGGCCCACTGCCCGGCGGGGACCACGGTGCACGCCGTCACCGACATGGCGGTGGCGCGCGCCATCATCGACGAGGCGGCACGGCAGCAGGCAGGGGCGCTGGCCATGGCCACCCACGGGCGCAGTGGCCTCAAGCGGCTGGTGCTGGGGAGCGTGGCCGATGAGGTGCTCACCCACGCGTCCCTCCCCATGCTGGTGGTGCGCCCCTCGGCGTGACCGCGCCGGAGGGCGCGCCGCTAAGGTGCGCCGCTAAGGTGCGCCCTCCGGATGCCCCTCCACGTACAGCGCCGGAGCCAACCACGGCGCCAGCGCATACGTCACCAGCGGTTCGTAGGCGCCCTGCCGGTCCAGCAACCCGGCCGTCAGAATCCCCACCGCCCCGCGCCCCACCTTGGTGCCGCTGGTGCGGGCGACGACGTCCATCGCCACCCCCAGCTCCTCCCCCGCGCGCACCCGCGCCGCCACCGCCGCCGGCAGCGGCATCGCCAGCGAGCCCCCCACCCCTTCGCGTCCGGCGCGGTCCACCGCCACCGCCCAGGCGCAGGTGCGCAGGCGCCCGTCGGGGAGCGCCACCACGCCCCCTTCCACGCCAAGGGCCAGCATGGCCCCGGACGCCGCCAACGCCGCCTGCGCGCGCGTGCGCGCACCCCGCTGGGTCTCGTCATCCCCCATGGGCTGGTCGGGGACACCGCTGGACACCGCCACCCCGGTCACCTGCGCCAACGGGGCCACCCGCAGAATGACCGCGCGAACGGCCGCCACCTTCACGGGATTGGTGGACCCCACCGCGACCACCAGCGGCGAGCAGGCGAAGAGGTTGGATGAGGCGAGGGGCTCCATGTGGTTTTCGGAGAGAGAGTTCCACGCCCAGTTGGCGGGTCGTGCCTTGCTTGCCGTCACGTACGCCAGTAAGCTAGGCAACACGCCAGTCTGGTGACGCGGTGCATAGACGCCGTCATGCCCGTGCGCGAGGGCTGGTAACCGGCAGGGGCGCCAGCTAGGCAGTTACGCCCCCCCCGGCGCGCTGTGCCCTCCACCACCCAGGATGCCCCACTCCTCCACCGCCGCCCGGCGGGGCAGCGTCCGATCCGCGGGGGCCGATACCCGCCCCCCGCGCGACCGGATCTGGATCCACTTCGTGAACACCGACGCCGCGGCGCAGGGCGCCGGCGGGGACCTGCTGCGCGATTTTGACGCGCTGGTGGCGTGGCTGCACGAGCGGGGCGGCGTCGACGATGAACGGGCGGGGGGCGTGCTGCGCCGGGCGCTGCTGCAGCCGGCCGCGGCGGCGGCCACGCTGGTGGAGGCGCGTCGGGTGCGCGCCGCGCTGCGCGCCCTCGCCGAACGCGGACGCACCTCGGACAAGGTGCGCGACGACGCCGTGGCGGAGATCAACCGGGTGCTGGGACGCAGCGCCGGCACCCGTCGGCTGGAGCCCGCCCCGGCCGGAGGGTTCACGCGTACCTTCGTCCCCACCGGCGACGCCTTTGCCGGCCTCATGATCCCCATCGTGGAATCCGCCGCCGACTCCCTGCTGGAAGAGGAGCTGCCGCGGGTGCGCCGCTGCGCCGATCCGCGCTGCCATCGCGTGTATCTGGACGCCACCAAGAACGGCCTGCGCCGCTGGTGCGACATGGGCACCTGCGGCAACCGCGCCAAGGCGGCGCGGCACCGTGCCCGCGTGGCGCCTGCCCCCGCGCCGCCGCGGCGCGCGTAACGGGCCGGTCTCCCCCCCGATGGCCCACCCCACCCCGCCGGGAGGCATGGACCCCTTCGCGCCGGACGACCTGTCGGTGGAAGCCTCGCTGGAGCGCGGCTTCATTGCCACGCTGCGCTGGCTGGTGGCCGAGGGCGATGCGCGCGGATTGGGGCACATTGCCGTGGAGCTGCGGGCGCTGCGCGACGCCCTGGCCACGCTGGACGAGGCGCGCGCGGCGCGGGACGCGCAGGCAGCCCGGGCCGCGGAGCTGGACAAGGCGCTGCAGGCCGCCATGGCGGTGCTGGGACCCGCGGGGAATGGCGCAGGCCACGGATCAGGCACGGGCGCCGGACCGGATTCCCTGCTGCAGCGACTCGCCCGCCTGCGCGAGCAGCTGGCGGAGGACCAGGTGCACCGGCAGCAGCTGGCGCTGGAGCGCGACGCGTGGCGGGCCATGTGCACGCTGCTCACGCAGACGCGCGCGCGCGTGCATGAGCTGCTGGACGAGAGCGAGCAGGGGCGCGAGGCCGCCGTGCGGATGGCCGAAGGGTTGCAGCTGCGCCTGCTGGCGCTGGAGGCCCAGCACGCCGACGCGACCATGGAGGTCTCTGCCGGGCGCGAGGAGCTGGCCGCCCTGCGCGACCGGCTCAGGCACTGGAGCGGGTCGGTGGAGCGGGCCCTGCACACGCTGGCCGACGCGGCGGGGGCGGTGGGGCGGGCCTCAACCCGGGCAGCCGGGGCCGGCCCCGGCTAGCGGCGGCCCCCCGCGCGCGAGGGCCGCCGCGGGGGCGTCGCTACCGCGTGCCGGCCAGCGCGGCGGTGACCACCGAGGCCTTGAGGTAGCCCATGTCCACGGCGTACCCCGCCAGCTTGCGCTGCAGGATGCGCCGCCCGCGGAACAGCCGCGACTTGACGGTCCCCTCAGGCAC
>JBILED010000285.1:0-3344 GCA_044352305.1 Gemmatimonas sp. | reverse complement strand
GCTGGCCGGCGGGCTCCCCACCGGCGAGGTGGGGCGCATCGGCCTGTCGGTGTGCCGCTCGCGCCCGGCCACGCTGTACGCCGCGGTGCACGCCAAGGGCGCCGCCAACGGCTACTACCGCAGCGACGACGCCGGCGCCACCTGGCGCCAGGTGAACGGCCAGAACCCCACGGCGTGGTACTACAGCCAGGTGCGCTGCGACCCCACCGACGCCGAGCGGGTGTACCGGCTGAACGCCGCGTCGCAGCAGTCGAGCGACGGCGGCAAGACGTGGCAGCCCTTCGCCAACGGCGGCGGGGTGCACAGCGACGCGCACGCGCTGTGGATCAACCCCGAGGCCCCCGATCACCTGGTGCTGGGGGGCGACGGCGGCATGGACATCTCGCACGACCGCGGGCGCACGTGGCACAACGTGGAGAACATCGTGGGCGCGCAGTTCTACGCCATCGCCACCGACGACCGCTGGCCCTTCTACCACGTGTACGGCGGGCTGCAGGACAACCAGACGTGGGGCGGCCCCAACCGCACCCGCACCCCCTACGGCCCCTCCAACGCCGACTGGTACCGGATGTTCGGCGGCGACGGCTTCTACAACGTCCCCGATCCCTTCGACCCGAACACGGTGTACGCGGAGATGCAGGAGGGGGGCGTGGTGCGCTACGACGCGCTCACGGGGCAGACGATCAGCATCAAGCCGATCCCCGCGGCCGGGGAGCGGCACCGCTACAACTGGAGCGCGCCCATCGTCCCGTCGCGCCACGCCCGCGGCGTGGTGTACTTCGCGGCCAACCACCTGTTCCGCAGCGCCGACCGCGGCGACAGCTGGCGCACCATCAGCCCCGACCTCACGCGCAACATCGACCGCGACGCCCTGCCGCTGCGTGGCGCGGTCCCCGCCAAGGACGCGCTGGGGCGCAACGAGGGGACGGCGCAGTTCAGCAACATTTCCACGGTGTCCGAGTCGCCGCGCCGCGCGGGGCTGCTGGCGGTGGGCACCAACGACGGGCTCATCCAGGTCACCCGCAACGACGGCGGGTCGTGGACGCGCACGGCGTCGTTCCCCGGCGTCCCCGACACCACCTTCGTGAGCCGCGTGCAGTGGTCGCAGCACGCCGAGGGGACGCTGTACGCCACCTTCGACGGGCACCGCAGCAACGACTTCCGCCCGTACGTGTACAAGAGCACCGACTACGGGGCCACCTGGCAGGCCATCACCGGCGACCTGCCGGCCATGGGGTCGGTGCACGTGATCCGCGAGCACCACCGGCAGCCCGACCTGCTGTTCGTGGGGACCGAGTTCGGCGCCTTCTTCACGGTGGACGGCGGGGCGCACTGGGTGCCGCTGCGCAGCGGGATCCCCACGGTGCCGGTGTGGGACCTGCAGCTGCAGGCGCGGTGGAACGACCTGGTGCTGGGAACGCACGGGCGCGGCGTGTTCATCCTGGACGACCTCACGCCGCTGGAGGAGCTGGCGGCGGCGCGGCGCACGGCGGCCGCGGGCGGGGTGCACCTGTTCGGCACGCGCCCCGAGATCGCGCTGGCGCTCAACGGCACGCGCGAGTCGGGGATGGGGTCGGCGGGGTACACCGGCAAGAACCCCGAGCTTGGCGTGCGGCTGGCGTACCTGCTGCCGCGGCAGCCCGACGGGACGCGCGTGACCATGGAAATCCTGGACGCGCGCGGGCGGGTGATCCGCCAGCTGGCGGTGCCGCAGGGGATGGGGCTGCACCGGCCGGTGTGGGACATGCGGGTGGGGGCGCCGCTCACCGGGCCCGTGGACACCGCAGCGATGGCCGGCGGGCGCGGCCCCGGCGGCGGCATGGGCAGTGGTGGCGGCGGTGGTGGCGGTGGTTTTGGGGGCTTCAATCGCGGTGCGCCGCAGTTCCTGGCGGCGCCCGGGCGCTACATGGCGCGGCTCACGGTCACCCCCAAGGCGGGCGCACCGGAGGTGCGCACCACCGGCATCACGCTGCTCCCCGATCCGGAGCAGCGGCTCTCCGCAGGCACGCTGGCCACGCTCAACGACTTCCGCGTGGACGTGGCGGCGCTGCAGCGGCGGGCCACCACCACGCAGGCGCAGGCCGACAGCGCGGCGCGGCAGGTGACGGCGTTTCGGCAGGCGGTGCAGAAGGACAGTGCCAAGGTGCCTGCCGCCACGCGCCAGCAGCTGGTCGCCCAGCTGGCGCGCACCGATTCCGCGATTGGCGCGGTGCAGCGGGCGCTGGGTCCGTCGGGGCCGCGGCGTCCGCCCACCATGGAGGAAGAGGACAACGGTGGCGCCGCGCCCGCGGGCGCCCCCTTCAGCGCCCGGCTGCAGCAGCTGGCCGGCGTGCTCAACGCCACCTTCCCCGTGACCCCGGCGCGGCGCAGCGCGCTGCAGCTGCTCAGCCGGGAGCTGGACGGGCAGACGCAGGCGGTGGCGGCGCTGCGTGCCACGCAGCTGTCGGCGCTCAAGGCCGCCCTGCAGGCGGCCGGCGTGACGGTTCCCTGACCGCGCCCCGGCGGCGCTCCTACCGGAACACCGGCAGGGGCGCCGCCGCGCGCGGCTCGGCGCGCACCCAGTCCTTCCCCAGCAGCGCGGCGATCGTGGCCGCCACCTGCCCCTGCCGAGCCGGCGCGTTCACCCGCACCCCGCTGGCGGGGGTGTCGGGGCCCAGCACCGCAATCCACGCCCCCCCGGCCCCCACCACGTCCTTGCCGTGGTCGGTCCACTCGGCGCCGTCTCCCCGCCCGTGGTCGGTGGTCAGCACGAACGTGGTGCGCCCCCGCGTGCGCGGGTCGGCCTGGTAGCGCGCCCACAGCTCGGCCACATACGCGTCCCACTGCCGCGCCGCGCGCAGGTACAGGTCGTAGCGCCCCGCGTGCGCCCACTCGTCGGTCTCGCCGTACCCCACGAACAGCACCCGCGGCACCTCGCGCGCCAGCCCCGCCAGCAGCGACTGGTGCATGAGCGCGTCCAGCGCCACGTCGGGCCACAGCTGCGACGCCGTGCCATACAGCTGCGCCAACGTGGGGTGCGTGGCCGCCACCATTTTCGGGAGCCCGCGGTCCCAGCCGTCGTGCACGGGGATCCCGCTGCGCCCCGGGTTCAGGATGCGGCGGAAGGCGTTCCAGGTGCCCCACGCCGCCACCTGCCCCCGATACGCCGGGTCCTGCTGGATCCACTCCAGCACCGTGGTATTGGGGTTGGGGGGATGGTTGTTGCTGTCGATGCGCGGGTCATACCACCCCGCGAAGGCCTCGTGGTAGCCGGGATAGGAGAACTGCAGCGGGTTGAGGAGCGTGACCGGGCTGCGCGAGGCGGTGTCGCCGAACAGCTGCCCCTGTGCGGCCACCGTCCCCCA
>JBILED010000027.1:0-23683 GCA_044352305.1 Gemmatimonas sp. | reverse complement strand
GGGGGGGGGGGCCCCGGCGAGGGTGGGGGGGGGGGGCCCCCCCCCCCCCGGGGGGGGGCGGGGGGGGGGGGGGGGGGGGGGGGGGGGGGGGGGGGGCCCCAGGCCATCGCCCGCCGCTTTCAGGCGCTGGGGTGTGCCGTGACGGGGACACGGCGGCGCCCGGCGCTGGGGGTGCCGCCCGGGTGCGACCGCGTGGTGGGGGGCGAGGCGCTCGACGGCGAGCTCCCTGGGGCGGACGTCGTGGTGCTGGCGGCGCCGGCCACCGCGGCCACCGCGGGGGTGCTGGACGCCCGGCGGCTGGCGCTGCTGCCGCCGGGCGCCGTGGTGGTGAACGTGGCGCGGGCGGCGCTGCTGGACGGCGCGGCGCTGCTGGCGGCGCTGGACGCCGGCGCGCTGCGCGGGGCGGTGCTGGACGTGTTCCCGCAGGAGCCGCTCCCCCCGGAAAGCCCGTTCTGGGGGCATCCCGGCGTGCTGGTGATCCCGCACGCCTCGCCCATCTCGCCCGCGCGGCAGTGGGAGCGGGTGCTGGCGCTGTTCGCCGCCAACTGGGCGGCCTGGGACCGGGGCGCGCCGCTGCGCAACGTGGTGGACCAGGACGCCGGGTACTGACGCGCGGGCGGCGGCCCGCCGCCCTCACGCGCCGTGCGCCCGGGTCGGCTAGATTGCGCGCATGCCTTCAACACCCCTGGGCGGGCTCATGGTCCCCGCCGTCTCGACCTTCACGCCCGCCGGCGATCTGGATGGCGCGGCCTTCACCGCCAACCTGCAGGCACACCTGGCGCAGGGCGCCGACGGGGTGCTGGTGGCGGGATCCAGCGGCGAATCGGCGCTGCTGGACGACGACGACCGCCGCCAGCTGCTGGCGTGGGCGCGCGCGGCGGTGCCCGCCGACCGCTGGCTGATTGCCGGCGTGGGGAGCGAGAGCACGCGGCAGACCATCCGCCGCGCGCACGATGCCAGGGAGGCCGGTGCCGACGCCGTGCTGGTGATTTCGCCGCACTATTTCCTCAAGCGCATGACCGAGGAGGCGCTGCTGGCGCACTTCCGCGCGGTGGCCGACGCCAGCCCGCTGCCGGTGCTGCTGTACAACATGCCGGCGTACGCGCACCTGGTGCTGAGCCCCGACTTCGTGCACGCGATGGCGCAGCACGGGAACGTGGTGGGGATGAAGGACAGCGCCGGGAACCTGCCGGTGCTGGCGCAGTACCTGGAGGCGCAGGGGCCCGCGTTCCGCGTGCTCACGGGGAACGGCGGCACGGCGTGCCAGGCGCTGCAGGCGGGGGTGTCGGGGGCGATCCTGGCGATCGCGCTGTACGCCGGCCCGCTGGTGCACGCGATGGTGGCGGCGTTCCGCGACGGGCGCATGGCGGAGGCGCAGGCGCTGCAGGCGCGGCTCACGCCGCTGGCCACGGACATCGCCGGGGCCATGGGGCCGGCCGGCATCAAGGCCGCCATGACCCTGGTGGGGCTGGCCGGCGGGACGCCCCGCTCGCCGCTGCTGCCGGTGTCGGCGGCGGAACTGGACATCGTGCGGGCGCGCCTGGCTGCGGCCGGGCTGCTGGCCGGCTGAGGAGACGGACCCATGTTTGACGCGAAGACGCGGGCGCTGGTGGTGGTGGGCGCCCAGTGGGGGGACGAGGGGAAGGGGAAGCTGGTGGACGTGCTGGCCGAGCGCGCCGACTGGGTGGTGCGCTACCAGGGGGGCGCCAACGCCGGACACACGGTGCACATCGGCGACACGTCGTACATCCTGCACCAGGTCCCCAGCGGGATCCTGCACCCCGGGGTGCGGTGCGCCATCGGCAACGGCGTGGTGATGGACCCCGAGACGCTGTTCGTGGAGATCGACAAGCTGGTGGCGGGCGGCGTGGACGTGGAGGGGCGGCTGTACGTGAGCGAGCGCACCCACCTGGTGATGCCGTACCACAAGCAGGTGGACAGCACGAGCGCCAGCAGCAAGGCGATCGGCACCACGGGGCGCGGGATCGGGCCGGCGTACGAGGACAAGGTGGCGCGGCGCGGCGTGCGCGTGCTGGACCTGCGCGACCCGGCGCGGCTGCGGACGCTGGTGGAGGCGGGGGTGGCGCGCGCCAACGCGCAGCTGGCCCTCCAGGGGGCGGAGGCGCGCGCCTCGGTGGAGGAGACGATGGCCGCGCTGGAGCGGTTGGCACCGCGGCTGCTGGCGCTGGCGGAGGATGTGGGGTTGTGCGTGCACCGGGCGCTCAAGAGCGGCGCGGCCGTGCTGCTGGAAGGAGCGCAGGGGTCGCTGCTGGACATCGACCACGGCACCTACCCGTTCGTGACCTCCAGCAACACCACGGTGGGAGGGGCGGCCACCGGGGCGGGGATCTCCCCCATGGCGCTGGATGCGGCGCTGGGGGTGGTGAAGGCGTACACCACGCGCGTGGGGAACGGCCCGCTCCCTACCGAGCTGGCCGAGCCGCTGCAGACGCAGGTGCGCACGCTGGGGCACGAGTTCGGCGCCACCACGGGGCGTCCGCGCCGCTGCGGGTGGTTTGACGGCGTGGTGGTGCGGTACGCGGCGCGGGTGAACGGGCTGACCGGGCTGGCCATCACCAAGCTGGACGTGCTGGACACGCTCCCCGAGCTGGCGGTGTGCACCGGGTACCGGGTGGACGGCGAGGTGGTGACGGAGTTCCCCGCCGACCTGGCGCTGCTGGCGCGGGCGGAGCCGGTGTACGAGTGGTTCCCGGGGTGGCAGGCGTCCACGCAGGGGGCGCGCACGCTGGCGGAGCTGCCGGCCAGGGCGCGCGCGTACCTGGACCGCCTGGAGGCGCTGTGCGAGACGCCGGTGGCGTACGTGAGCGTGGGGACGCGGCGCGACCAGATCATCGGTGTCCACGCCGGGGGCTGATCCCGCCCCCGACGCCACCGTGGCGCTGGCGATCGTTGGGGCGGGGCCCTGCGGGCTGGCGGTGGCGGTGGCCGCGCAGGCGGCCGGGGTATCGGCGGTCACGTTCGACCGCGGGTGCCTGGTGAGCGGGATCGCGCAGTACCCGCCGTACATGCAGTTCTTCTCCACGGCGGAGCGTCTGGAGGTCGGCGGGGTGCCGTTCGTGGTGGCGGCGGAGAAGCCCACGCGCCGGGACGCGCTGGCGTACTACCGCCTGGTGGCCACGCGGCACCGCCTGGCGCTGCGGCTGTACGAGGGGGTGGAGCGACTGGCGCCGGCGGCGGGGGGCGGGTGGCTGGTGCACAGCCGCACGCGGCACGGCGCGGCGCGCGTGACGCGCGCGGGGGGCGTGGTGCTGGCCACGGGCTACTTTGGCCGTCCCAGCCGGCTGGGGGTTCCCGGGGAGACGCTGCCGCACGTGCGCCATGGCTACACCGAGGGGCACGAGGCGTGGGGCGCCGAGGTGGTGGTGGTGGGCGGCGGCAACTCGGCGGTGGACGCGGCGCTGGACATGTGGCGCGCGGGCGGGCGGGTGACGCTGGTGCACTTCGCCGACGCGCTGGACGCCGGGGTGAAGCCGTGGGTGCGCCCGGAGATCGAGGCGCGGATCCGTGACGGGAGCATCGCGGCGCGCTTCGGGCGTCGCGTGGTGGCCATCGAACCCGACGCGGTGGTGCTGGAGGGGCCGGGGGGGCGCGAGCGCGTGCCCGCGACGCAGGTGCACACCATGACCGGCTACCTCCCCGAGACGGCGCTGCTGGCGGCGGCGGGGGTGCCGGTGGACCCGGAGACGGGAATTCCCGCGCACGATCCGGACACCATGGCGACGCCGGTCGAAGGGCTCTACCTTGCGGGGGTCATCGCCTCGGGCAACCGCGCCAACCGGATCTTCATCGAAACCGGACGCGACCATGGCGCCGCCATCGTGTCGCACTGGCGCTCCCGGGCCCCCGTCCACTCCCCGTCCCCGGTTCCCTGATGTCCGAGCAGCCTTCCGCGCACCCCGACGTGATGGACCGGCTCGTGTCGCTGTGCAAGCGGCGCGGCTTCATCTTCCAGTCCTCCGAGATCTACGGCGGGGCGGGCTCGGTGTGGGACTACGGGCCGCTGGGGGTGGAGCTCAAGCGCAACCTGAAGGAGCGCTGGTGGCACGCGATGGTGCGCACGCGCGACGACATCGAGGGGCTGGACGCGGCCATCCTGATGCACCCGCGCACCTGGGAGGCGAGCGGGCACGTGGCCGGCTTCACCGACCCGCTGGTGGACTGCAAGGCGTGCAAGGGGCGCTTCCGGGCCGACAAGCTGGAGGACGCGCGATGCCCGCAGAAGCCCAGCCGGCACCCCGGGCAGCACGAGGCGTGCGCGCTGACCGAGGCGCGCAGCTTCAACCTCATGTTCAAGACGCACATGGGGGCGCTGGAGGAGAGCGCCAGCGTGGCGTACCTGCGGCCGGAGACGGCGCAGGGGATCTTCGTGAACTTCCTGAACGTGCAGCAGGCGATGCGGCAGAAGGTGCCCTTCGGCATTGCGCAGGTGGGGAAGGCGTTCCGCAACGAGATCACCCCGGGGAACTTCATCTTCCGCACGCGCGAGTTCGAGCAGATGGAGATGCAGTTCTTCGTGGAGCCCGGCACCGACATGGAGTGGTTCGCGCACTGGAAGCAGGCGCGGATGGACTGGCACCTGGGGCTCGGGCTCTCGCGCGACCGGCTGCTGTTCCACCAGCACGACGACCGGGAGCTGGCGCACTACGCGCGGGCGGCGTTCGACGTGCAGTTCGACTTCGGCGGGACGCTGGGGTTCCAGGAGGTGGAGGGGATCCACAACCGGGGGGACTTCGACCTGTCGCAGCACCAGCAGTTCTCGGGGAAGAAGCTGGAGTACTTCGATCAGGTGGGGAACAAGCGGTACGTGCCCTGCGTGATCGAGACGTCGGTGGGGGCCGACCGCGTGACGCTGGCGGTGCTGGTGAACGCGTACCGGGAGGAGGCGGTCCCCGGGGAGACGGAGGGGCGCGTGGTGCTGGGGATCCACCCGGCGCTGGCCCCCATCAAGGCGGCGGTGTTCCCGCTGACCAAGAAGGACGGGCAGCCGGAGATGGCGCGCCGTCTGGTGGCCGAGCTGCGGGGGGCGTTTGCGGTGGACCTGGACGAGACGGGGTCCATCGGGAAGCGGTACCGGCGGCAGGACGAGGTGGGGACGCCCTTCTGCGTGACGGTGGACGGGCAGTCCACGGCGGACGGCACGGTGACGGTGCGCGACCGGGACACGCTGCAGCAGGACCGGGTGGACGCCACCCAGCTCAAGGGCTACCTGGCGGCCAAGCTGGCGGGGTAGGGGCGGGCCCGCGGCCGGGGCCCATTCGGGGCGTCGGGCGCTCGCGGCTGGTTGCCCCGGGGCGTTCCGGGGCGCAACGTAGACGAGGCCGCCCGGGCATGGGCGGCCTCGTGTCGCATGGGGCGCCCGCTTGGCGGCGTGCCGTGCGGCGTTCCCCTCCGCCTCCCCCGCCCCATGCTCTCGCTGCGCACGCTGGTGTTGGTGGCCCTCCCGGCCACCGTGGTGCCCGCCGTCCTCGCGCCGACGGCGCCCGTGACGCCCCCGCCCCGCTCCGTCCCCGCGCCGTCGCGGTGGCAGCCGGCGGGGAACGTGGTGCTCGACTCCGCCTTCCTGCGCCAGTTCCGGTGGCGCAACATCGGCCCCGACCGCGGCGGGCGCTCCATCGCCGCCAGCGGCGTGAAGGGGCGCCCCAAGGAGGCGTACTTCGGCGCCACCGGGGGCGGGCTGTGGAAGACCACCGACGGCGGCGAGACGTGGACGCCGGTGACCGACGGGCAGATCACCAGCGCCTCGGTGGGGGCGGTGGCGGTGAGCGAGTCGCACCCCGACGTGGTGTACATCGGCACCGGCGAGTCGGCGATCCGCGGCAACATCATGCCCGGGGACGGCATCTACAAGAGCATCGACGCGGGGAAGACGTGGCGCCACGCGGGGTTCCGCGCCGTGGACGCCATCTCGAAGATCCGCGTCCACCCGACCAACCCCGACATCGTGTACGCCGCGGTGTTCGGCAAGTACAGCGTCCCCAGCGAGGAGCGGGGGGTGTACAAGAGCACCGATGGCGGGGCGACCTGGCGGCGCGTGCTGTTCCGCGACGCGCGGAGCGGGGCGGTGGACATCGCCATCGACCGCACCAACCCGCAGGTGCTGTACGCCGCGCTGTGGGAGGCGTACCGCAAGGAGTACCAGATGTCGTCGGGGGGGCCCGGGTCGGGGCTGTTCAAGAGCACCGACGGCGGCGAGACGTGGACCGAGATCACGCGCAACCCGGGGCTCCCCGCCGGGCTGGTGGGGAAGATCGGCGTGGCGCTCTCCGCGGCGAACCCCAACCGCGCCTACGCGCTGGTGGAGAACGAGAACGGCGGGCTGTTCCGCAGCGATGACGCGGGGGCCACGTGGACGCTGGTGAACGCCGACCGGAACATCCGGCAGCGGGCGTTCTACTACACGCACCTGTTCGCCGACCACCGCAACGCCGACCTGGTGTACCTCCAGAACGTGTCGTTCTTCCGGTCGAAGGACGGCGGGAAGACGCTGGAGAGCATCGGCAACGGCAGCCACGGCGACTGGCACGACCTGTGGATCGACCCGGAGGACCCGGCGCACCTGGTGGCGGGGAACGACGGCGGCGGCACGGTGACGTACAACACCGGCGGGCGCTACAGCGAGCAGGACTTCCCCACCGAGCAGTGGTACCACGTCATCACCACGAAGCACGTGCCGTTCCACGTGTGCGGATCGCAGCAGGACAACAGCACGCTGTGCACGCCGTCCACGTGGAACCTGGGGCGGCAGAACGCCGCCCCCGGGCAGGAGGCGCAGGGGGGGATGGCGGTGTCGTACCAGGTGGGGGGCGGGGAGCCCGGCTACATCGCCCCCGATCCGCTGGACCCGGACATCTTCTATTCGGGGACGAACAACGGCGGGTACGTCGACAAGTTCAACCGGAAGACCGGGCTGTCGCGCGAGGTCAATCCGTACCCGTGGTTCTATTCCGGCGAGCCGTCGAAGGAGATCCGGGAGCGGTGGCAGTGGACCTTCCCCATCCTCTTCTCGCCGGTGAACCCGCGGATGCTGTTCACCTCGTCGCAGCGGCTGTGGCGCACGCTGGACGGCGGGCGCACGTGGAAGGTGCTGAGCCCCGACCTCACGCGGCACGCGCCGGAGACGCAGGAGAAGTCGGGCGGCCCCATCACCGGCGACATGAACGGCCCCGAGGTGTACGGCACGATCTTCGCCGTGGGCCCCGGCAAGACCGACGCCAACATCATCTGGACCGGCTCGGACGACGGGCTGGTGCACGTGACGCGCAACGGCGGGCTGTCGTGGACCAACGTCACCCCGAAGGCGATGCCGGAGTTCGGGCGGGTGTCGCAGATTGACGCGTCGCGCTTTGACGCGGGGACGGTGTACCTGTCGGTGCGCCGCCCGCTGCTGAACGACCGGGCGCCGTACATCTTCCGCAGCACCGACTTCGGGAAGACGTGGACCAAGATCACCGCCGGGCTGGGGGCGGAGGACTACGTGCACGCGGTGCGCGAGGACCCCACGCGGCGCGGGCTGCTGTACGCGGCCACGCAGCACGGGGTGCGCATCTCGTACGACGACGGCGCCAGCTGGCAGACCCTCAACCTCAACCTGCCCGACGTGCCGGTGGCCGACCTGGTGGTCGAGCACGACGAGCTGGTGATCGGCACGCACGGGCGCGGCTTCTGGGTGCTGGACAACCTGGGGCCGCTGCGGCAGGCCACGGCGGCGGTGCTGACGGCCGACGCGCACCTGTTCACGCCGGCGGCGGGGCGCCGCTCCTCGCCGGGGACCACGCTGGCGTGGCGCTTCCGCACGGCGCCGCGCCGCGCCACGCTGGCGATCCTGGACAGCGCGGGGGCGGTGCTGCGGGAGTTCGCGGGGGACACCACGCCGGCGGGGGCCGGTGCGGGGATGGGGCGCCGCCGCGGCAGCGCCACCACCTTCCCGCTGGCCGCGGGGCTCACGCGCTTCACGTACGACCTGCGGGCGCAGGGGATCGAGAGCTTCCCCGGGATGATCCTGTGGGGGGCGGGGACCGCGGGGCCGGCGCTGCCCCCCGGGCGCTACACGGTGCGGCTCACCGCCGACGGGCGCACCCTCACCGCGCCACTGCGCATCGTGCGCAGCCCGCTTCTTCCCGAGGTCACCGACGCCGACCTCCGGGCGCAGTACGCCTTCGGGGTGAAGGTGCGCGACAAGGCCACCGAGGCCAACCGCGGGGTGATCGACATCCGCAGCGTGAAGGCGCAGCTGGACAACCGGCTGGGGCGCAGCGACGACGGGGCGCTCAAGGCCGCCGGCGGGACGCTGCGCACCAACGCCTCGGCGGTGGAGGTGAAGCTCTACCAGGTGAAGAACCAGAGCGGGCAGGACCCGCTCAACTTCCCCATCAAGGTGAACAACCGCCTGGCCAACCTGCTGTCGATGGCCGAGCGGGGCGACGGCCCGCCGGGGACGTACATGCCGGAGATCCTGGGGATCCTCTCGAAGGAGCTGGCCGGGTACACGGCGGAGCTGGCGAAGGTGTGGGCAACGGACCTGGCGGCGGTGAACGCCGAGCTCACGCGGCTGCAGCTCCCCCCCATCGACCCGAAGTGCCGGGAGGTGGCGGGGTGCGCGGTGCGCCCGTGAGCCGCCGGCGGCGGGTCCGCCAGGCGCTCGGCACCCTGGCGCTGGGCGCCGGGGTGCTGTCCGCCGGGTGCGGCGAGGGGCTGACGGCGCGCGTGGAGCGCGCCATGGACGCCTGCCTGGCGGTGCGCAACCCGGCGTTCGTGCGCGGGGAGGGGGAGGCTGCCGTGGCCCGCCCCCTCCCGGACAGCATTCTCGCGCTAGGGGACCGCACGGCCTACCAGGCCGGGCTGGACCAGTATCAGGCTATCGGCGGGGAGGCGGCCACGCAGGCCATCCTCACCTGCGCCATGGAGCTGGGGGCGCGGTATCGGCACCCCAACACGAAGGGGTGGCTGGGCACCTTTGCCCGCCACCCCAACGCGCCGGTCGCGCGGTTGGCCGCGCGGCTCGTGGCCGCGCAGCCGTGACCGCCGCTACTTCCCGACCTTCACCCCGATCATCCCCCACGGGCGGTAGAACTCGAACGACGGATCGTCGCCGCCGCCGCCGCGAGTCAGCCGGTCGCCGACGTAGGCCCGGAGGGGGGTGTTGGTGAGGTTGATGAACTCGCCGAACAGCTTGATGCCGGGGCGGAGCTCATAGGAGCCCGACGCGTCCACCTGCAGCCGCTCGCGGGTGCGGGTGTCCCCCTCGGGGGTCTGGGCGTTGATGGTGGAGAGGAAGCTGCCGGAGTAGTTGGCGCCCACGCGCAGCGACAGCGGGCCGCGGTCGTAGAAGAGGCCGAGGTTGCCCGCGTTGCCGGTCTGTCCGGGGAGCGGTGTGGTGACCCCCTCGCGCCCCACCCCGGGGATGTCCGCCGACGACCGGGTGTAGGTGTAGTTGGCGTTGATCCCCAGCCCGGCCAGCGCCCCCGGCAGGAAGGTGAGGTTCTGCTGCCACGCCACCTCGAAGCCGTACAGCCGCGCCGTGGGGCCGTTCACCGGCTGGATCACCTGCGTGGCGTCGGGGCCCAGCTCCTCGTTGGCCAGCCGGGGACGCGCGGTGGCGTAGATGAAGTTGGTGAGGTCCTTGAGGAACGCCCCCGCCGCCACGAAGCCCACGCTGCGGAAGTAGCGCTCCACCATCAGGTCGGCGTTGAACGCCGTGGTGGCCTGGAGCGCCGGGTTGCCGATGGTGGCGGTCTGCTGCCCCGCCTGCACGTTCACGTACGGGGTCATGTCGCGGAACTGCGGGCGCACCAGGGCGGTGGTGAGCGCCCCCTTCACCTGCGTGTACTCGTCCAGCCGCCAGGTGGCGTTGAGCGACGGGAACACGTTGGCGTAGCTGGCCGTGCCGGTGGTGTCGGCGATCGGGCGCGCCAGCGCGCTCCCCGCCGCGTTCAGCGCGACGATCTTGGCGGTGTTGGCCACCCGGGTGGCCTCCACGCGCACCCCGGGGACCAGGCGCAGCGCGCCGGCGTCCAGCGTGGCCATGAGGTACGCGGCGTACACGTCCTCGCCCACGGCGTAGGTGCCCCCCGCCGAGGTGGTGGCCGAGGTGAAGCTGTTCACCGTGAAGGCGCCCGGGTTGCCGTTGATGAACGCGCGCATCTTCGCCGGGTCGAACATCCGCCCGAACTGGTAGTCACCGCCGAAGATGGCGCGCCCGGCGGTCTCGGTGGTGAGCGCCGACATCAGGGTGGCGGCGGTGGCGCCCTCCGCGTTGGCCCCCAGCGCGCTGGTGAAGTTGGTGATGGTGGCGGTGTTGCCGCGCTCCTTCATGCGCGCCGACAGCCCGCCCTTGAGCGTGCCGGTGAAGGCGCCCAGCCGCACGGGGAGGGAGCCGTTCACCTTGGCGGTGACGTCGTCGTCGCGCGTGTCGCGCACCTCGCGCACCAGGCTGTTGAAGGCGAACCGCGACGGGTCGTCGAAGGAGCCGGTGACCACGGCGGCGCGCGGGCGGTCGGCGTCGGCGAAGCTGTATGCCAGCGTCATGCCGCTCTGGCGGAAGCCCATCGTCAGCACGTCGGGGCGGTCCTCCCGGGCCCGCGACGTCCCCAGCATCCAGTCCAGCGCCCCGCCGCCGGCGAAGAAGTGCTCGCCGGCCAGCTGCGCCGTGACGATGTCCTGGATCACCTCGCGCAGCCGGATGTCGCGGTCGAACTGCGAGCCGGTGGTGGTCCCCGAGTCGGGGGTCACCTGGGTCCAGCGGGAGCTGCTGCCGCCGCGGAAGCGGAAGCGCGCCCGGGCGCGGATCTCGTCATCCGAGAACCGGTTGTAGGTGGCGCGCAGCGAGACCTTGCTGTTGCCCCCCAGCAGGTAGTCCAGCGTGGCGTTCACGCCGGCGCGCAGGCGGTCCACCTGCGGATAGTCGCGCAGCTCGAAGAGGTTGGGGGCGTCCAGCGAGGTGAGCGACGGGGCCACGCCGCAGTTGCGCGTCTGGGAGCACCAGTCCCCCTCCACGTTCTGCGAGGCGCGCTGGTTGTTGTACCAGGTGCCCCCCACCATGGCGCCGAACTTCTGCGAGGCGCCGAAGCGCTTCCCGGCGTTGAGCCCCAGGTTGAGCAGCCCGCCGCCGCCCAGCTGGTTCTGCCCGCCGGCCACGGTGGCGTTGAACAGCGTCTGCCCCGCGCGCGCGGTGCGCGTCACCAGGTTGACGTTGCCGCCGATGGCGTCGGCGTCCATGTCGGGGGTGAGCGTCTTGCTCACCTGGATCTGCCCGGCCTGGTCCGACGGAATGATGTCCATGGGGAGCTGCCGGCTGTTCTGCTCGGGGGTGCTCACCCGCATGCCGTTGAGCGACATGCTGTTCAGGTCGGCGCTCGTGCCGCGGATCTGCACGAAGCGCCCCTCGCCCTGGTCGCGCACCATCGCGATCCCCGGCACGCGGGCCAGCGCCTCGGCCAGGTTGGGGTCGGGGAGGCGCCCCACCAGTTCGTTGTCGATCACGCTGGCGATGGAGGAGGCGGTCCGCTGCTGGTTGATGGCCGACGCCTGGCCGGCCACCTGGCCGCGCACCTCGATGGCGGCCAGCGCGGTGACGGCCTCCTTGAGCTGCACGGCCACGCGGGTGGTGGCGCCGCGCTGCACGGTCACCGCCTGCGTGACCGCCTGGTAGCCGATGTAGCGGAAGGTGACCTTCTGCGCCCCCACGGGCACGTTCACGGCGCGGAACTCGCCCGCCTGCGTGGCGGTGCGGATCGCCGTCCCTTCCACCACGACCAGGACCCCCGAGAGCGGGCGCCCGGCGGCGTCCGTCACGGTGCCGGAGACCACCCCCTGGGCGGCCAGGGGCATCGCCACCAGCTGGATGGCAAGCGCCCCGAGGGCGCGCTTCAACAAGGCAAAGGACATGCGGAGGACGGTTGAGGTCTGGGGCCCCGGCGCGCACTGCGCGGGGACAGGGGGAAGCAGCCCCGGCCTGGCGAATCCTCCGTCACGGCCAGGTAACGGACCGGTCACGACGCCCGTCCCTCCCCGCCGGTCCGGTGCGTATACTTGGGGGTTCCCCCAACCCCTTTTGCGCATGCACCAGCAGTCGTCGCGACAGTTGCAGGAGCGCGTCACGTCCCTCCCGGTGGCGGAGGTCCTGGCGTCCGCCGAGCAGTTCTTCTCCCGCCGCGGCGGGGTGTACACCGCCTTCGTCGAGCAGCGCGGCCCGGGGCACCTGGTGCTGCGCGGGCAGGGCAACGAGGAGGTCGTCATCGGCGCGCGGGCCACCGACGCCGGCACGGCGGTGACGGGGTCCACGTACTTCTTCGACCAGCAGGTGGCGCGGTTCCTGGACGGGCTCCCCCCCGCGCCTCCCGCGTCGCCGGCCCCCGAGGCGCTCCCGGCGGCGGCCGGCGCGGAGGCGTGATGCCCGCCCCCTTCGTGACCGGGCTGCGCACCCCTGCCGAGGCGCTGGTGATCCCGGCCGCGCCCGGCGCCCCCACCTGGACGCTGCGGGTGCAGGCGGCCGAGGCGTGGGACGCGGTCAAGGTGGTGTGCGCCCCCGAGACGCCGGTGGCCGCGGTCAAGGCGGCGGCCATGGCGGCGCTGTATCCGGCCGATCAGGTCGCCGCGGAGGTGGTGGTCAAGCTGCGCGGCGCGGAAGTGGGCGACGAGACGCAGGGGGTGCGCGCCGCGGGCGCGCTGGACGGCTCCACGCTGTTCCTGGCCCTGCGCCGGCGCCGTCCGGTCCGGTGACCCTCCCTTCGGCACATCCGGCGTCGGCGGCCGACGCGGCCGCGCTGGTGGCCACCCTGGGGCGGGTGCGCGCCGCCGTGGCGCAGCGGGTGGTGGGGCAGGACGCGGTGGTGGAGGAGGTGCTGCTGGCCATGGCCGCCGGGGGGCACGCGCTCCTCGTGGGAGTGCCGGGGCTGGCCAAGACGCTGCTGATCCGGTCGGTGGCTGATGCCCTGGCGCTCTCCTTTCGACGGATCCAGTTCACCCCCGATCTCGTGCCCAGCGACATCACCGGCACGGAGATCCTGGAGGAAGGGGCCGGGGGCGCCCGCGCCTTCCGCTTCGTGCCGGGGCCGGTGTTTGCCAGCATCGTGCTGGCCGACGAGATCAACCGGGCGCCGCCGCGCACGCAGGCCGCGCTGCTGGAGGCGATGCAGGAGCACAGCGTGACGGCCGCGGGGACCACCCTGCCGCTCCCCGAGCCGTTCTTCGTGCTGGCCACGCAGAACCCCATCGAGCAGGAGGGGACGTATCCGCTCCCCGAGGCGCAGCTGGACCGGTTCCTGTTCGACATCCGCGTGGGGTACCCGAGCGAGGGGGACGAGGTGGCGATCCTGCGGACCACCACCGGACGGGCGCTGCCCCCCATCACCCCGGTGCTGGACGGCGCGGCGCTGCTGGCGGTGCAGGCGGCGGTGCGGGAGCTCCCGTGCAGCGAGCTGCTGCTGCAGTACGCGGCGCGGCTGGTGCGCGCGTCGCGTCCGCAGGAGGCGGGGGCGCCGGCGCTGGTGCGGCAGTACGTGCGCTGGGGGGCGGGGCCGCGCGCCGGGCAGGCGCTGGTGCTGGGGGCCAAGGCGGCGGCGTTCCTGGCGGGGCGCGCGGCGGTGGCGCCGGCCGACCTGCGGCGAGTGGCGCGCCCGGTGCTTCGGCACCGCATCCTCCCCAACTTCGCGGCCGAGGCCGACGGCGTGACCGCCGAGTCGCTGATCGACGCGCTGCTGGCGCACGTGCCCCCGCCGGCCAGCGCGCCCGGCGCCTGAGCGCGCTCGTGGTTGGCCGGTACGGGCCCCTCCTGGATGCGCTGCACGGCGTCCGCTGGCCGGCGCAGCGCCCCGGGTCCACGGGGGTGCCCGGGGCCCATCGGGCGCGTCAGCGAGGCCCCGCGGGGGACTTCACCGAGGTCCGCCCCTATCGGCAGGGGGACGATCCCCGTCAGCTGGACTGGCGGCTGCTGGCGCGCAGCGACCGCGCGTACGTGCGCCTCAAGGACGACCGGATCGTGCGCCCCACGTGGCTGGTGCTGGATGCGTCGGCCAGCATGGCGTTCCCGTCGGCGGAGGCGGCGGACGGCAAGTGGGGGATGGCGCGGGCGCTGGCCGTGGGGTTGGCGTGGGTGGCGCTGGCCGGCGGGGATCCGGTGGGGGTGGTGGCGGGGCACGCCGAGGGGGTGCTGCGCCTCCCCCCCCGCGCCCGACGCGGCCTGGTGGAGGAGATCGCCACTCGGTTGGAGGCCTTGCGGTGCGGCGGCAGCGCGCCGCTGGGGCCCGCGCTGGCGGCGTTGCCGACCGGCGCCCGCGTGGTGGTGTGCGCCGATGGCCTGGGGGACGCGGCCGACCAGCTGCGGGCGGCCGGGGCGCTGGTGGCGGCCGGCACCGAGGTGACCTGCGTGCACCTGGTGGCGCCCGGCGAGCTGGCCGAGCCCACGCAGGCCGAAACGGCGCGTGACCCCGAGGGTGCGCGGCCAGACCAGTTGCGTGACCTGTCGGGGTGGGCGGCGTTCCGGGTGCGCTTTGACGACTTTCGGGTGGCGCAGGGGGCGGCGTGGCGTCAGGCTGGGGCGCGCTGGCTGGAGGCACGCACCGACGCGCCGCCGGCGCAGGTGGTGCGCCGCGTGGTGCTGGGCGCGTAGGGGACGGCGATGCCGGCGTGGCTCCCCACCTTTGCCCTCCCGTGGGTGTTTGCCGGGGCGGTGCTGGCCGCCGTGGCGGTGACGGCGCTGCACCTGCTGGCGGTGGACCGCCCGCCGGTGGCGCCCTTTCCGCCCGCCCGCTTTCTGGCGGGGGCGCCGGCGCGGGCAGTGGCCCGCCAGCGCCGTCCGCGGGACCTGCCGCTGCTGGCGTGTCGGGTGCTGCTGCTGCTGGCGGCCGGGGCGGCGCTGGCGGGGGTGCGATGGGACCCCGCCGGTCGGCGCACGGTGCGGCTGGTGGTGGCCGACCGCGCGGCGCAGCGCGCGGCGCCAGCGTGGGCGCGCGCGGCGGCGCAGGCCGGGGATCGGGTGGTGTGGGTGGCGGGGCTGTCCACCGATCCCGGACGGGCGCTGGCGGCGGCGCACCGGGCGGCCGCCGAGGTGGTCACGGCGCATCCGCGCACCGAGCGGGTGCGGCTGGCGGTGCGCCTTCCCGCACGGGTGCGCGACCTGGCGGGGTGGGAGGCGTGGCGCGCCCTCTGGCCTGGCCCCGTGACGGTGTTGCCGCTCGCGGAGGGGGGCTGGCCGGCGCAGGCGGGGGAGGACGGTGCTGCGGCGGCGGTGCTGACCTGGCCGCGTGACGGGGTGCCCCCGGGGTGGACGCGGCTGGCGCGCCCGGATTCGGTGGGGGCCGTGGCGGGATTCGGGGTGGTGCTGGTGGGGCCGTGGTCCCGGACGGCGCGGTGGGTGCCGGCCGCGGCGGACACGGGCGCCACCCCGGTGGCGTGGTGGAGCGACGGTGCGGTGGCCGCCGTGGAGCAGGCGCGCGCCGCTGGCCGGTGCACGCGCACGGTGGCCATCCCCCACCCCGAGGGGAGCGATCTGCTGGCCGAGCCGGCGGCCATGGCCTTTCGCGCCGCCATGGGCGGCGCGTGCGGCGGGCGCGTGGTGACGCAGGCGGTGGCCGACGCGATGGCCGCCCAGACGCGGGGCGGGGGCGCGACAGGCGCTGAGGGGGCGCCTGCCTCGGCCTTCGTGGTGACGGAGGGACGGTCACCGCGCCCGTGGCCGGCGTCGCTGGGCTCATGGCTATGGGCCCTGGCGCTGGGGGCCCTTGCCGGGGAGGCGGTGCTGCGGGTGGTGATGGGCCGGCGGGCCGGAGAGCGTTCGGCATGACGGCGGGGCTGGCCGCCGGTGGGATGTCGGGGCGCCGGAACGCAGACGCGATGGCCGCAGCCCTCGCGCGCTGGCGGGGGCGTCTGCTGCTGCTGTGGTGGGCGCGTACTTTGCTGGTGGCGGGCGGGGGCGCAGTGGCGGGGGGGCTTTCGGGGCGGCTGCTGCTGGACGGCAGTGGCACGGCGGCCCCTCTCGCGGCGGTGGTGGCGGCCGGGGTGCTGGGGGCCGTCGCGCTGCTGGCCGTGTGGGGGCCGCTGGGACGCCGGGGGCACCGGTGGGGGCCGGCCGTGCGTCCAGCCGGCGAGCTGGTGGACGCGGCCGTGTGGGTGGAAACCGGCGTGCTGCCGTGGCAACGCGGCCACGCGTCGCCCGCCACGCGCGCGGCGCTGGCGTCGGCGAGCTACGCCCTGATCACCTGGGCGGAGGCGGAGGGGGCCGGAGGGGACGCCGCTGCCGGGGCGGCGCCGCGGCTGGCGGCAGCGGGGGGGGCGTTGTTGCTGGGGGAGGGGGTGCCCGGGGCGCTGGCGGCCCGTTGGCGCCGTCAGGCGACCCAGGTGCTGTGGACCCCTGGCCTGCTGGCGATTGTGGCCGCTGGCGGGCTCTGGTGGGGCGGGCGACCCCTCCGGACGGAGGTCTCGGCGCCCGCGCGGGGCGTGGTCGGCGACACCGGAGTTCTCGCGGGGCAGGCGCCACCGGTGGGCGGGTGGCGCGTGACGGTGCGTCCGCCGGCGTACGCGGGGCTGCCGGTGCGCCAGCTGGGGGACACCGGCGGCGTGGCCGCCCTGGTGGGGAGTGTGGTGGAGCTGCGGGGCGACGGGCCGCCGCCGCACGGGGAGCATCGCCAGCCTGGCGCTGCGAACGCGGCGCGGGAAGCGCGCGTGGAGGTGGAGGGGGCGGGGTGGCGGCTCCGCATGGTGGCCGCGGTGGGCGCCACCCCGCTGGTGCTCTCACGCGGGGGGCGCCGCCGTCTGTTCGTGCTGGAGGGGGTGCCCGACTCGCTCCCCGAGGTGACGCTGGAGCTGCCGGCGCGCGACACGGTGCTGGCGCGCCCCGAGGGGGTGCTGCCCATCCGGGCGCGCGTGCGCGACGACCTGGGGGTGCGGGAGGCGCACGTGGAGCTGGTGATCAGCGCCGGCGAAGGGGAGCGCTACACCGCCACGGTGCGCACGGTGGTGGCGCGTGCGGGGCGCGGGGCGCGGGCGCTGCGGCTGGACACGGTCCTGGCGCTGGGGGCGATGGGGCTGGGCCCCGGCGACGTGGTGCACCTGCGCGCGGTGGCGCGCGACGGACATCCCGCGGCGGATCGGGAGCCGGGGAGCAGCGAGACCCGGCGCTTCCGCATTGCCCGGCGGGGCGAGCGCGACAGCCTGGCGGTGGAGGGGGCGGCGCCGCCCGCGGTGGACACCTCGGCGCTCAGCCAGCGCATGCTGCTGCAGCTGGCGACGGCGCTGGTGCGCCAGCGCGCGCGGCTGACGCCGGCCCTGCTGCGCGCGGAGAGCGCCCGCCTGGCGCGCGACCAGGGGCGGCTCCGGCAGGTGGTGGGGGATGTGGTGTTCCAGCGCATGAGCGGGGAGAGCAGCGGCGAGCACACGCACTTTGCCGGCGATGGCCACGAGCACGGCGTCGAGCTGGTGGAGAACAAGCTGGCGCTGGCCGAGGGGAACGACGGGCCGGTGGTGGCGATCAACCGGCCGCTGCTGGAGGCGTACAATCACATGTGGGACGCGGGGCGGGCGCTGGAGCAGGCGGACCCGGAAGGGGCGTTGGCGCCGATGCGACGGGCACTGGCGGCCATCGAACAGGCGCGCGCGGCCGAGCGGCTGTACCTGCGCGGGCGCCCGCCCACGGTGATCGTGGACGTGGCGCGCGCCCGCCTCGCGGGGCGCGACACCGGACGCACCGCGCCGCGCCCCGCGCGCGAGGCGCTTGCGCCGGTGGCGGCGCGGCGCGCGACGCGGCTGGCGGCGGCGGCGCGGCTGGCCGTGGTGGATGCCGGCGCGGCGCGCGACTCGGTGCGGCTGCTGCGGCTGGAGGTGCTGGCCGACGCCCCGGCGCTGGCCGCGGCGCTGGAGGCGGTGGTGCAGGCGTTGGGGCAGGACCGGGGAGATGCCGTGGACGCGGCCTTCGCGCGCGCGCGACGCGTGCTGGAGAGCGCGGTGCGCGTGCCCGCGGCGGGGTGGTCGCGGGGGCTGCCGGGCGCCGGCGGTCCTGCGGGAGCGCGTCCGTGAGCGCCCCGCGGCGCGGACCGTTCGTGTTCGCCACGGCGCAGTACGAATCGGGCGACTGGGACTCGGCGCCGCTGGTGCCGGCCAACCTCATCGATTCGGTGGCGCGCTACACCGGCATCCCCGTGGCACCCGAGGGGGTGGTGGTGCCGCTCGCCTCGGAGGCGGCGTTCGAGCACCCGCTGCTGTTCCTCACCGGGCACCTCCCCGTGCGCTTCACCGCGCGCGAGGCCGACGTGCTGCGCCGCTACCTGGCGCGCGGCGGGCTGCTGTTCGTGGACGACCACAACCACGACATCGACGGGGTGTTCCACAAGACCGCGCGCGAGGAGATCCGTCGCGTGGCCGGTCCGTTGCGGCCGCTGCCGAACAGCCACGAGCTGTACCGGTGCTTCTTCACCTTCGAGGACGGCCCCCCCACCACCTCGCACGAGATGAACGGCTGGGGGGACAACCTCGTGCACCGGCAGCTGGACGCGGTGCTGCGCGACGGGCGGATTGCGGTGCTGTACAGCAGCAAGGACTACAGCTCGGAGTGGGGGTACCACCCCGACAACAAGCGGTTCCTCTCGGTGGACAACACGCGCTTCGGCGTGAACGTGGTGGTGTATGCGCTCACCCGCTGAGCGCGTCGAGGGGGCGCTGCGCGCGGCGGCCGTGGGGGCGCTGCTGCTGGCGTGGTGGGGGCAGGGGGCATCCGCGGGCGCCCCGAGCGCGCCCGCGCCGTCCGCGCGCTGGGAGGTGCCCACCTCCCCCGGGGTGGCGGACAGCGCACGCCGGTGGGTGCAGGCGGTGGGCGCGGCCGTCGCGCGCGGCGACCGATCGCCGCCGGTGCGCGGCGTGGCGCTGGGTGCCATCCCCGATGCCGCCGCGCGCGCCCTGCTGGCCGCCCTCCCCGGCGCCGGCGTGCCGCTGTGGTGGCACGACGGTACCGGGGCGGCGGGCGGGGCGGTGCAGCGGCGCCGCGTGCCGGGACCCGGGGCGCTGGCCGAGGTGCGCGGCGTGGCTGGTCCCACGGGGGTGCTGGTGCTGCGCGATGAGGGGGGGCTGCTGGACTCGGTGCGCATCCCCCCGGGTGCGGTGCAGGGCTGGCGCCTGATGGCACCGGAGGGGACGGAGCGGGTGGAGTGGCCGGCTCCCGGCCCCGTGTCCCCGTCCGACGTGGCGCTCCGCCCCGCCCCTACGGCGGCGGCCGCCGTTGCCCGTGGTGCGCCAGCATCGGCGTCGCCCGCGCCGTCCCCGGCAGAGCCCCCGTCCCCGTTGCACGTGCGCCTGCTGGGCGCGCCGGGGTGGGAGGGGAAGTTCGTGGCGGCAGCCTTGGAGGAGGCGGGGTGGCAGGTGGAGGGGCAGTGGAGCGTGTCGCCGGTGGCGGCGGTCACGCTGGGCACGCCGGGGCCTCTCACCCCGGAGGCCGTGGCGGCGGTGGTGGTGCTGGACAGCACGGTGCCCATGGCCGAGGCTCCGGCCCTGCGCCGGTATCTCGCGCTGGGGGGTGGGGTGGTGCTGGCCGGCGACGCGGGGCGATGGCCTGGCGGCGCGGGGGTGGCCGCCGCGCGCGCGGAGGCGCGCGTCCTTGGCGCCGAGGGCGGGGTGCGGTCGGCCACGCCGGTGGACGGCCTCGAACGCTGGCAACTGGCCCCGGCGCCCGGGGCGCAGGTGCTGGCGCGTGGCCGCGACGGGACCGCCGTGACCGTGGTGGTCTCTCGCGGGGCTGGACGCGTGGCCGCGATGGCCTACCGCGACAGCTGGCGGTGGCGCATGGCCGGCCTGGACGATGGGGCGGCCGGGCATCGCCAGTGGTGGGACGCGGTGGTGCGCCTGGTGGCCGTGGATCGCACGCGGTGGCAGCCGGCCCCCTCGCCGTTCCCCGGTCCCGGCGCGCCCTGGCTGGACCTGGTGGCCCGGCTGGGAGCGCCCGAGTCGGCGGCGCCGCGCGCGCCGGCACCCGGGCCGTCCTCCGTGGCGCCCCCGTCGCTGGCGGCGCGCGCCCGTGGGCTGGCGGCGCGCCGGGCGCCATGGCTGTTCCTGGCGGCCGCGTTGCTGTTGTTGGCCGAGTGGTACGCCCGTCGCACCCACGGCCGTCCGTGATGGACCTCGCCCCTCCCCCGCACCCGGTGCCTGCCATGTCTTCCCGCGTTGCCCTCCTTTCCCACAGCGATTGCGGCCGCCACGACACCGGGTGGGAGCACCCGGAGCACGTGGGACGGCTCCGGGCCATCCCCCGCGCGCTGCGGCACGATCCCGACCTGTTTGCCGCGCTGGAGCACGTGGAGGGGCGGCACGCCACCGCCGACGAGCTGGCGCTGGCGCATGATCCCGCCTACGTGGCGCGCGTGCAGGCGCTGGCCGAGGCGGGGGGCGGGCGGCTGGACCCGGATACCGTGGTGAGCGAGGGATCGTGGGATGCCGCCACCGCGGGCGCCGGGTGCGTGCTGGACGGGGTGGACATGGCCTTTGACGGGCGGGCGCGGCGCAGCTTCGCCGCGGTGCGCCCCCCCGGCCACCATGCGCTCCGCGACCGCGCCATGGGTTTCTGCCTGTTCGGGAACGTGGCCGTCGCGGCGCACTACGCGCTGCGGCGGCACGGCTGCGCGCGCGTGCTGGTGGTGGATTGGGACGTGCACCACGGCAATGGGACGCAGGCGCTGGTGGAGGAGGAGCCGCGGATCCGGTTCGTGTCGATGCACCAGTGGCCCTGGTACCCCGGGACCGGGGCGGCCGACGACCGCGGACCGCACGGCTCGGTGTGGAACGTCCCCATGGCGCCCGGCCTGCCGCCCGGGGACTATGTGACCGCCCTGCTGGCCGCCGTGGACGCCGCCACCGACGGCTTCACCCCCGACCTGGTGCTGCTGAGCGCCGGCTTCGACTGCCTGGAGGGGGACCCGCTGGGGGCGTTCACCCTCACGCTGGCCGAGGTGACCACCCTCACGCGCGCGCTGGTGACGCGGGCCGAGCGATGGTGCGAGGGGCGCCTGGTGAGCGCGTTGGAGGGCGGCTACGCCCCCGACGCGGTGGCCGAGGCGGTGCTGACACACGTGCGGGCGCTGGCGTGACCGCCCGCGACGGGTGAGCTTTGGGAGTGCGTGAGGGCGGGCGCTGCCTCGACGGTGAGGCCGGCGCCGCCGCGCTCCGATCTCCCGCCCCCGCGATGTTCTGTCCTGACTGTGGCACCTGGAATCGCGCCTCGGCTGCGCGCTGCACCCGCTGCAGCACGGAGCTGCCCGACGTCATTGCGCCGCCGGCCGACGTCCCCGACGACGAGCTGCGCGACCTGCGCCAGGCCACCGGCAACCACTACACCGTGGTCAAGCGGCTGGGCGGTGGCGGGATGGCCCAGGTGTACCTCGCGCGGCATGCGCGCCTGCAGCGCCCGCTGGTCCTCAAGGTCCTGCTCAAGTCGCTCGCCCGCGAGCCCGAGATGCGCGAGCGCTTCCGGCGTGAGGCGGAGACCGCCGCGCGCCTGATCCACCCGCACATCTGCGCCATCCTGGACCTGGGGTCGATGGGGGACATCGAATACCTGGTCATGCCGTACTACGCGGGGGGCTCGCTGGCCGACCTGCTGGGGCGGCGCACGGTGCTCCCACCGGCGCAGGTGGCCTCGGTGGCGGTGCAGGTGGCCTGCGCGCTGGACCATGCGCACCGCCACGGCATCATCCACCGCGACATCAAGCCCGACAACATCCTCTTCGACGAGGACGGGAACGCGGCGCTCACCGACTTCGGCATCGCCACCGCCCGCTTCCACGGGCGGCTCACCGCCGTGGGGCGTGCGATGGGGACGCCGCAGTACATGTCCCCCGAGCAGGCGATGGGGCGGCTGGTGGACGGGCGCAGCGACCTGTATGCGGTGGGGCTGCTGCTGTACGAGATGCTGCTGGGGCAGCCGCCCTTTGACGGCGACGGGTCGTACGCGGTGGGGTACAAGCACGTCCACGAGGTCCCTGTCCCCCCCGACCAGGTGGATCCGCGGGTGCCGGCCGCGCTCAGCGCCATCGTGGTGCGCTGCCTCGCCAAGTCCCCCGGCGAGCGGTACGACCGTGGCTACGACCTGGCCGACGCCCTGCTCGGGTTCCTGGCCGCGCTCCCCTCCGCCGACGGGCGCGCCGGGCGCGCCACGCGCACCCCGGGGCTGGGCGGACGCTAGCGGTGGTTCCCCCCGCCAGCCGCCCGGGCGACGAGGCCGGGGCGCGGTGCGTGGCCGTGGCGCTCCCGGTCCCGCTCTTCCACCCCTTCACCTACACGGTGCCACCCTCGATGGCGTGGCCCGTGCCCGCGGGCACGCGCGTGCTGGTCCCGGTGCGGCAGCGGCGCGAGGTGGGGATCGTGCTGGGGGAGGCCGCGCCTCCCGATGGGGTGGCGCTCCGGCCGCTGTTGGCGGTGCTCGACGACGCGCCCGCGCTCTCCCCGGCGCTGCTCGCCACGGCGCAGTGGATGGCCGAGTGGTACGCCACGCCCATCGGGGTGGTGCTGCGCGCCATGCTGCCGGCGGCGCTGGCCGCGCCCGGGCGCCCGGCCCCCGCGGCCCCCGTCACGCGCACGGTGCGCCTCACGGGGGAACTGCCGTCGCTGCTGGCGCGCGAGCGGCACTTTGCGCGGGCCCCGCTGCAGCGGGCGGTGTACGAGCGGCTCGAGGCCGCCGGGGGCGCGCTGCCGCTGGCGGCGCTGCGTGCGCAGGGGAGCGGCGCGCTGGCGGCGGTGCGCGCGCTGGCCGCCAAGGGGCTGGTGGCGGTGGAGGCTGAGGCGACCGCGCGCGACCCGTTCGCGGACCGCGCCGGCGTGGCCCCCCCGGCGCATCCGTCCCCGGCGCAACGCGCCGCCATCGACGCCATCGTCGCCGGCGCGCCTGGCAGCACGTTCCTGCTCCACGGCGTCACCGGCAGCGGCAAGACGCTGGTGTACATCGAGGTGCTGCGCGCGGTGCTCCGCCGCGGCGACCGCACCGCCATCGTGCTGGTCCCCGAGATCGCGCTCACCGCGCAGACCGTGGACCGCTTCCGCGGGGCCTTCGGCGACGCCGTGGCGGTGCTGCACTCGGGGCTCTCCGACGGCGAGCGGCTGGATGCGTGGCAGGCGCTGCGCCGCGGCGACAAGCGCATCGCCGTGGGCGCCCGCTCGGCGCTGTTCGCGCCGCTCGCGCGGGTGGGGGTGGTGGTGGTGGACGAGGAGCATGAGGGGAGCTACAAGCAGGGGGAGGCGCCCCGCTACCACGCGCGCGAGGTGGCCATGGTGCGCGCGCGACACGAGGGCGCGGTGGTGGTGCTGGGGAGCGCCACCCCCAGCCTGGAGAGCTGGGAGCGGGCCGTGCGCGGGCGGGCCGTGCGCCTCGTGCTCCCTGACCGGGCGGCGGGGGCGCAGCTCCCCCCGGTGGCGGCGGTGGACCTGCGAGCGGTGCGCCAGGCGGCGCTGGCGGCCCGCGCCCCGCAGGCCCCGTTCGACCCCGCACTGGGCGTCCTGAGCCCCGCGCTCCTCGAGGCGATCCGGGGACGCCTCGCGCGCCGGGAGCAGGTGCTGCTGCTGCTCAACCGGCGCGGCTACGCCACCAGCGTGCAGTGCCACGCCTGCGGCGACGTGGCCAGCTGCCCGCACTGCAGCATCGCCCTCACCTACCACCGCGTCCCCGAGGGGCTGGTGTGCCACTACTGCCAGCACCAGG
>JBILED010000074.1:0-11727 GCA_044352305.1 Gemmatimonas sp. | reverse complement strand
ACCGCGCCACCATGACCGGCACCGGGCAGCTCCCCAAGTTCGAGGAGGACATGTACCGCGTGCCGGACGAGGACCTGTTCCTCATCCCCACCGCGGAGGTGCCAGTCACCAACCTCTATCGCGACGAGATCCTGGAGGCCGCCGACCTCCCGCGCGCATTCTGCGCCTTCAGCGCCTGCTTCCGGCGCGAAGCCGGGTCCGCGGGGAAGGACACGCGCGGGCTCCTCCGCGTGCATCAGTTCGACAAGGTCGAGCTGGTGCGGTACACCACTCCGGACACCTCGCTGCAGGCGCTCGAGGAGCTCACGGCCCACGCCGAGGTGATCCTGCAGCGCCTGGAGCTGCCCTATCGCGTGGTGCTGCTGGCCGCGGGGGACACCGGGTTCTCCAGCGCCAAGACGTACGACCTCGAGGTGTTCGCCCCCGGCGTCGGGAAGTGGCTCGAGGTGTCCAGCTGCAGCGTCTTCACCGACTTCCAGGCGCGCCGCGCCAACATCCGCTACCGCCCGGCCCCCGGGGAGAAGCCGCGCTTCGTGCACACCCTCAACGGGTCGGCGCTGGCCTTCTCGCGCATCATCGCCGCCCTGCTGGAGCAGGGGCAGCAGCCCGACGGCAGCGTGCGCCTCCCCGAGGCGCTGCAGCCATACCTCGGGCGCGCCGAGCTCCGCTAGGCGCCGGCGACCGGTCACCGCGCGCCCCCCCCCCCCCGCGCCTCCCGTGCGACGTCGCCGCTGGCCGGTCGCCCTCGTGGTCATGGGGCTGGTGCTCCTGCTGGGGTGGTACGTGGGGTACACGCGGCACGTCGTGGCGCAACTGCGCGAGGCGGCGGTGGGGCAGGGGCGCATGTACGCCCGCATCTACCAGGCCCTGCAGGACACCAGCAGCACCGGTGACCCGTTCGTGACGCTGCTGGAGCTCTCGCGCGAGGTGCAGGCCACCGGGCTCCCCCTGGTCCTCACCGATGCCGACGGGCGCGTCACCGCGGTGGCCAACCTTCCGTTCGACGCCGCGCCCGAGGACCCCCGCGTGTCGGCCTATGTGGCCGAGCTCGACCGCCGCCGAGCACCTATCCTGCAGCCCGGGGTGGGGGGCGTCCACATCGGGGACAGCCCCATCGTGGCCGGCCTGCGGGTGATTCCCGTCCTCCAGGCGCTCGGGTTGGGGTTGTTGGTGGCCTTTGGCGGCTACGCGCTGCTGGCCCGCGGGCGCGCCGAGCGCGAACGCGTGTGGGCCGGCATGGCGCGCGAGGCGGCCCACCAGCTGGGGACGCCGCTGTCCGCCCTGGCCGGCTGGATCGAGGTGCTCCGTGACGGCCCGGCGCCGCCCGTGGCCGCGCGCGCCCTCGAGGCCATGGAGCAGGACGTGGAGCGGCTGGAGCGCGTCTCGCACCGGTTCGAGCGCATCGGACGCCCCCCGCGCGCCGATGCCGTGGCGTGCGGTCCGCTGGTCGACCGCCTGGCGGCCTACTTCGCCGCCCGGGCCCCCACCCTCGCGCGCACCGTGCGCATCCGGAGCGAGCACCCCGACCACCCCTTGCTGGTGCGGGGGGATGGGGTGCTCCTCGAGTGGGTGATGGAAGTGCTCATCAAGAACGCCGTTGATGCGCTCGGGGGCCGAGATGGCGAGGTGGTCGTGTCCGCCACCCCGCTGGTGGAGGGGGGCGTCCGCTTGCGGGTGCAGGACGACGGGCCGGGGATACCGCGGGCGCTGCGTCGGCGCATCTTCGATGCCGGCTTCACCACCAAGGCGCGCGGGTGGGGGATCGGACTGGCGCTGGCGCGGCGGATCGTCGAGGAGAACCATGGCGGGAGCCTCGTGCTGGTGGACACCCCGGCCGGGGCGGTCTTCGACGTTATCTTGCCGGGATGACTGCCCGCGGATTCACCGGCTCCCTGTTCGACCCCCCGCCGTCCACCGGCCCCGACCTGGCCGCGCTGGCCCGCGGGCTGAACCCCGCGCAGGCCGAGGCGGTGGCGCACGACGACGGCCCCATGCTGGTGCTGGCGGGGGCCGGATCGGGGAAGACGCGGGTGCTCACCACCCGCATCGCCCGCCTCATCGCGGCCCGCGGCGTGGCGCCCCACGAGATCCTCGCGGTCACCTTTACCAACAAGGCCGCCGGCGAGATGCGCGAACGCATCGGCCGCCTGCTGGGCGCGGAGCCGCGGGGGATGTGGTGCGGCACCTTCCACGCCCTCGGCGCGCGGCTGCTGCGCGGCGTCGCCACGGTGGTCGGGCGCCAGCCCAACTTCACCATCTACGACGAGGACGACACCCTCGGGCTGGTGAAGCGCATCATGGAGCGGCGGCGCCTCTCCCCCACCCAATGGGCCCCCAAGGCGATCCTCGGCGCCATCTCCTCGGCCAAGAACGCGCTGGTCAGCCCGGGGGACTTCACCCGCGCCGCCCGCGATCCCTTTGCCGTGGCGGTCGCGGGCGTCTACGCCGACCTCGAAAGTGCCCTCGAGCAGGCCAACGCGGTCACCTTCGACGACCTGCTGGTCCTCCCCGTGCGCGTGCTCGAGCGCGACGAGACGGTGCGCGCCCACTATCAGCGCCGCTTCCGCTACCTGCTGGTGGATGAGTACCAGGACACCAACAGTGCCCAGTACCGGTTCGTGCAGCTGGTGGGGGGCGCGCACGGCAACGTGATGGTGGTCGGCGACGACGACCAGTCCATCTACGGCTGGCGTGGCGCGGACATCCGCAACATCCTCGACTTCGAGCGCGACTTCCCGGGCGCCCGCGTGGTGCGCCTCGAGGAGAACTACCGGTCCACGCCGGGGATCCTGGCACTGGCCAACACGGTCATCGCGGAGAACACCGGGCGCCGCGGAAAGACGCTCCGCGCCACGCGCCCGGCGGGTGAACCGGTGACGGTGCTCGAAGCGCTCGATGAGCGCGACGAGGCGGACGCCATCGCGGACCTGATCCAGGCGCGGCGCGCGCGCGGAGGCGTGACGTACCGCGAGTGCGCGGTCCTGTACCGCACCAACGCCCAGAGCCGCACGCTCGAGGACGCCTGCCGGCGCCGGGGGATCCCGTACCGGTTGGTGGGGGCGGTGCGCTTCTACGACCGACGCGAGATCCGCGATCTCATGGCCTACCTCAAGCTCGTGGCCAATCCGGCCGACGACGAGGCGTTCCGCCGCGCGCTGACGGTGCCGCGTCGGGGGCTGGGTGACGCGGCGCTGGCGCTGCTGGAGTCGGAGGCGCGCGCGGCCGGGGTGCCCTTGCTGGAGGCGGCGCGGCGCCCTGCGGTCCTCGATGCTCTCCGCCCCGGCCCGCGCACGGCGCTGGCGGCCTTCGCGGCGCTGATCGACGAATTGCGGGCGTCGGCGGTCGACGCGGCGGTCGACGAGCTGCTGCGCGACCTGATGGAGCGCATCCGGTACGCGGACCTCCTGCGCGCCGAGGGAGCGGAGGGGGTGGAGCGGCTGGAGAACGTGCGGGAGCTCGTGGCCGGGGCCGCCGAGGCGGTGGCGGATGACGGCGGCGAGGTGGGGCTCACCCCGCTTGACCACTTCCTGCAGTCCTCCACCCTGGTGGCGGGCGTGGATCGCCTCGATCCCGAGGCCGATGCCATCACGATGATGACCATGCACAACGCCAAGGGGCTGGAGTTTCCCCTGGTGTTCGTCTCGGGGCTCGAGGACGGCCTCTTCCCGCTGGCCCGCGCGGCCGAGGACCCGGAGCAGTTGGAGGAGGAACGGCGGCTCTTCTACGTGGGGGTCACACGCGCGGAGTCGGTGCTGGTGCTGACCCATGCCGAGCAGCGTCGCCGCAACGGCGAGCTCCTGTTCTCCGCTCCCTCCCGGTTCCTCAAGGCGATCACCCCCGCGCTGGCGCAGCGCTCCCAGACGATCCGGGCCCGCTCGGAAGGACGGCGCACGCTGGGGGGCGCCTCCGGTGGGTATGGCGGCGGGGCTGGTGGTGGCTACGGCACCAGCCACGGCGGCGGCGGTCGTCGGCCGGGGTGGGGAGCGTCCCGGGACGGAGCGCGCGGTGAGGGCGGCACGCGCGAGCCCTCGTTCGGCAAGGTGGCGGGCGGCTGGGCTTCCTCCACGCGCGCACCGCGGCCGGTGCCCGACCTGCCGGCTCCCGAAGAGGAGTCGCAGGATGCGGCGCGCGTGGCGGTGGGCGCGCGCGTGCGGCACGCGCGCTTCGGGACGGGGACGGTGGCCGAGGTGGTGGGTGCCGGCCGCGACGCGAAGGTCCGTATCGACTTCGATGACGCCGAGGTGGGGCGCAAGACCTTGGTGCTGGCGCAGGCTCGGCTGGAACAGCCGTGGGACTAGGAGCGTGCACATGACCGGGAACCCGGTGGCGTCAGTCATGGTGTCCGAGGAGGAGGTGCGCCGCGTGGCGGCGCTCGCGCGTCTGGCAATCGCCGAGGAGGCGTTGCCCGCGCTGGCGGCTGACCTGGGGGGCATTCTCGCCCACATGGAGCAGTTGCGCGCCTTCGCCGAACAGGACGGGCCTCCCACCGCCGCGACGCCGGTGACGCCCTGGCGCACCGATCGCCCGCGGGACGCGGGCACGGCCCCGTCGCCCGCGTCCGTGTCGCTGCACGCCATGGCCCCCAGTCATCGTGACGGCTTCTTCCTGGTGCCGCAGGTGGTGGCGCATGCCGCCGGCGACGTGCCGGCAGCCGAGGGCGCGTGATGACGGGCGCGTGGCAGCCCCCCGCCGTGCCGATGGGCCCGGCCCGCACGGCGGAGGCGTGTTGGCAGCGGTACGATGCCGTCGGAGCCGGCCCCGAAGGACTCAACGCCTTTCTGGCCGTCGACCGGGAGGCGCGTGCGCCAGGCACCCCTGGCGGCGCGCTCCACGGTGTCCCGGTGGCCGTCAAGGACAACCTGGTCACCCTCGGTCTTCCCACCACCTGCGGCTCGCGCCTCCTCGAGGGCTATGTCAGCCCCTATGAGGCCACGGCCGTGCGGCGCTTGCGCGCCGCCGGCGCCGTGATCGTCGGGAAGACCAACCTCGACGAATTCGGCATGGGGTCCACCACCGAATTCAGCGCCTTCGGCCCCACGCGCAACCCGCGCGACCGGTCGCGCGTCCCCGGGGGGTCGTCCGGTGGGTCGGCGGCGGCCGTCGCGGCGGGGATCGTGCCCATCGCGCTGGGCTCGGAGACCGGCGGCTCGGTGCGGCAGCCCGCCGCGTTCTGCGGGGTCGTGGGCGTCAAGCCCACGTACGGACGGGTGAGTCGTTATGGCCTGGTCGCGTACGCCTCCTCGCTCGACCACGTCGGGGTGTTCGGCGCCACCGTCGCCGATGCCGCGCGCGCCTTGACGGTCATGGCGGGTCCCGACCCGCGTGATGCCACCGCGCTGGCCGCGCCCCCTCCGGATTTCCTCGCCGCCGTGGCCGGCGTGCCCGCCGTCCCGGGGGCACGGTCGCTGGTCGGGCTCACCGTCGGCGTGCCCACGGAGTACTTCCCTGAGGGCCTCGACGCGCGGGTGCGTGCCCGCTGCCTTCGGGCGCTCGAGTGCCTGCGGGAGCTGGGAGCCACGGTGCGCGAGGTGTCGCTCCCGCATACGGCGCTGGCCATCCCCGCGTACTACATCATCGCACCGGCGGAGGCCTCCTCGAACCTGGCGCGCTTTGACGGGGTGCGGTACGGCCGGCGGGTGCCCGCCGACTCGTTGCGGGCCATGCTCGAGCGCACGCGCGCCCAGTTCGGTGCCGAGGTCACCCGCCGCATCCTGCTGGGCACCTACGTCCTCAGCGCCGGCTACTACGACGCGTACTACCGTCAGGCCCAGCGGGTGCGGGCGGCGATCACGGCCGACTTCACGCGCGTGTTTGCGGACGGAGTCGACGTGCTGTTCACGCCCACGGCGCCGACGGTCGCCCCGGAGCTGGGAGCCTTCACCGATCCCTACACCATGTACTTGGGCGACTGTTTCACCGTCCCCGCCAACCTGGCGGGGATCCCCGCCCTCTCCGTGCCGGTGGGGCGTGTGGATGGGTTGCCGGTGGGCGGACAGGTCATGGCGCAGCACGGCGCCGATGCGCGCCTGCTGGAGGTGGCGGCCCATCTCGAGGCGGCCTTGGGGACGGAGGCGCACCAATGAGCCCGGTGGACGCCGCGGCCCCCTGGAGCGAGCGGTGGGAGCTCGTGGTCGGGCTTGAGGTGCATTGCCAGCTCAAGACCGCCACCAAGATCTTCTGCGATTGTCCCACCAGCTTCGGGGCGCCGCCCAACACCCGCACGTGTCCGGTGTGCCTCGGGCTCCCCGGCGCGCTCCCGGTGCTCAACGACCAGGCGGTGCGCCTGGCCGTGCGGACGGCGCTGGCCCTGGGGTGTACGGTGCACCGGGAATCGGTGTTCGCCCGCAAGAACTATTTCTACCCCGACCTCCCCAAGGGCTACCAGATCTCGCAGTTCGACCGCCCCGTGGCCACGGGGGGCGCGGTCGCCGTCGGTGGCCCGGGCATCGAGCCGGGACGCGTCATCCGGGTGCACCGCGTGCACATGGAGGAGGACGCCGGCAAGTCGATCCACGACCGGTTCCCGCAGGCGACCGGCATCGACCTCAACCGGGCGGGGACGCCGCTGGTGGAGATCGTCTCCGAGCCCGACATCCGCTCGGCCGCCGAGGCGGGCAGCTACCTCCGGCGCATGAAGCAGCTGCTCGAGTACGCCGAGGTGTCCGACGCCAACATGGAAGAGGGCTCCCTCCGGGTGGACGTCAACCTCTCCCTCCGCCCGCGCGGCTCGGCGGCGCTGGGGACCAAGACCGAGGTGAAGAACCTCAACAGCTTCTCCGCGGTGGAGCGGGCGATCGAGCTCGAGGCCGCGCGGCAGGCTGGCATCCTGGAGGCGGGGGGCGTGGTGGTCCAGTCCACGCTGCTGTACGACGACCGGCGACAGACGGTGCGCCCCGCCCGCGCCAAGGAAGGGAGCCACGACTATCGCTATTTCCCCGAGCCGGACCTTCCCCCTCTGGTGGTGGACGCGGCGCTCCTCGCGGAGCAGCAGGCCGCGCTCCCGGAGCTCCCGCCGGTGCGCCGCGCGCGCCTGGCGCAGCGACATGGGCTGGGCGAGGGGGAGATCGAGCAGCTCCTGGTGTCGGCGGCATGGTGCGACGCGTTCGAGCGGCTGGCCGCCGCCTGCGGCGATGCGCGGCGCGCCTGCGGCTGGATGGTGGGACCGGTGACCGCCTCGCTCAACCAGGGGGGCTGGTCGGTGGACACCCATCCGGTCGGTCTTGAGCGGTTGGCGGCGCTCATCCGGCTGGAGGCCGAGGGGGCGCTGTCCAACACGGCCGCCCGGCAGCTGTTCGGCCTCATGGAGCGCGACCCCGGGGAGCCGGCCGAGTTGGCGCGCCGTGAGGGGCTCCTCCAGGTGCGCGACGACGATGCGCTCGCGGCCTGGATTGATGCGGTCCTCGCCGAACATCCCGCCGAGGCGGCGCGCTTCCTGGCGGGTGAGCGCAAGTTGCTGGGGGTGCTGGTGGGGCTGGTGATGCGAAAGTCCGGAGGGGCGGCCGACCCCCGGCGCGTCAACCAGCAGCTGAGCGCTCGCGCGGGGTGAACAGCGGCGTGGGGAGCGATGCGGCGTGGATCAGCGGTGTGGCGGGCATCCCGAACTGCCGGTCTGCCGTGAGCGCCGCTCGCACGTCACCCCCCTGCCGACGGGCCTCCCGTCGCACCCGCTTGGCCTCCCGCAGCGGCGCCTCTCCCGAGGGGTCGAACCGGAACGGCTCGCTGGATTCCCACCGCTCGAACAGGTCCACGATGTAGTCGAAGGACCGGGCGAGATAGCGGCCCACTTCCGCATCGGCGAGGTCCCAGCGGCTCTTCTCCAGGACCAGCTGGAAGATCCGTTGCCAGGAATCGGAGTCTGCGGCCACCACCATCCCCCGGAAGATGCGGCGGTTGGTGGGGGTGCCAAACAGCGTGGGGCTGAGGATGCGATCCAGGTGGGCATCGGCCACCCCGTGATCCAGCAGGAGCAGTTCCCGGGCCCGTCGCGGCCAAGGATCGCCCAGGTGCGTGTCGATCCGGCTCTCCCAGTAGCTGTGGCCGATGGACGTCGTGCTCGAGGTCACCGCCAGCTGTCGCGGGACGAAGAAATTGTGCGCCACCACGTCAGCGGCCAGGTGCGCCAGATACCCGAGGGCAAACGCCCGGAGCGCCGGAGGCTCGGCCTCGTCGTGGATCTCCAGCCCGACGCGCCAGGAATGGCAGTGGCGCCCCACCTCGGCGTACTTCTTGGCGATGCTGGTGTCGGCGGCGATGGAGCCGTACAGGAAGTCGGCCGGGTAGGCGGCCAGCAGGGCCGCGATGGGCGCCGGGAGCAGCGTCAGGTGGCGCAGGATGGCATCCCCGAGGAACACATGCGTCCCCGGCGTCCAGGCCCACGCCGTGGAGGGGAGCACCAGCAGGAGCAGGGCCGCCGCCAGCCCCGCGCGCCACAGCGCCGGACCGACGCCCCGGCGCCGCGGGTCAGCGGTCCCGGCCATGCGACTCCCGATCGGGGGCTGTGCGCCGGCGGCGACGCCGTGCCCCAAGCAGGCGACGCAGCAGCTGCGCGCCGCCCCGGACCGTGCGCAGCAGCCGCACCGTGGCGCGCACGCTGCCCTCGAACTCCTCCTGTAGCAGTTCCAGCGCCGCGTTGAGGCGGGTCACGCGTTCCCCGGCCAGCGCGGCGGCATGCCGCACATCCTCCCCCAACGCCGCCACCGACCCCGACAGCACTTCCACGTCGGCACGGACGACTCCCACGGTCGCCCGCGTGTCCGCCACGATCCCCTCCGCTTCGGTGATCACCGGCAACAGCGCGTGGCTGACCTGCTCGACGGCAGCCCCGATCCGTTCCAGCACACGGGAAATCCGGAGGACCAGCCAGATCAGGGCGGCCACCAGGAGCCCACCCCCCAGGAGGAGGAGGAGCGCCAGCACATCGGACGCCCACGCCAGCCCGTCCCGCACCGGCAGGGTGTACGCCACGACGGTGTCAGCAGACGCCAGGGCCAGCGCCGGTACCCCGGGGAGCGGGAGGGTCATGGGATGGAATCAAATGCGGCCGGGGCGATGCGGGAATGGGGGGGAGGCGTGGCAGACGGTGCGGCGCTATGCTTCGCGGTCTCGAGTTCTCCCGTCGCCTGCCCCCGTCAACATCGCATGTCCGCCGTCCAGTTCATCGTCGAAGGAGGGCAGCGCCTCCAGGGGACCATCCGTCCGGCCGGCAACAAGAATGCCGCCCTCCCCATCGTGGCCGCGGCCCTGCTCACCGACCAACCGGTGCACCTGCGCAATGTGCCCCGGATCCGGGACATCGAGACGCTGGTGGAGCTGGTGCGCACCACGGGCGCCCGGTGTGAGTGGACGGGGCCGAATGACCTCACCATCGAGGCGCGCGAGCTCCGGGCGGCCGAACTGGATCCGCAGCTGTGCGCGCGCATCCGCGCGTCCATCCTGCTGGCCGCGCCGCTGCTGGCGCGGTGCGGCGAGGTGACCTTGGCGCCTCCGGGGGGGGACGTGATCGGCCGCCGGCGGCTGGACACGCACTTCCACGTGCTGCAGGCGCTGGGGGCCAGCTATACGCTGGGGGACCGGTTCCGCTTCGAGGCGGCGCGGCTGGTCGGCGCCGACGTGTTTCTCGACGAACCGAGTGTCACGGCGACGGAGAACGCGCTGATGGCGGCGGTGGCTGCGCGCGGGCGCACGGTCCTTCGCAATGCCGCCAGCGAGCCGCACGTGCAGGACCTGGCGCGGTTCCTGGTCGCGCTGGGCGCCCGCATCGAGGGGATCGGCTCCAACGTGTACACCATCGAGGGGGGGCTGCCGTTGCAGGGGGCCACCCACGCCATCGGCCCCGACCATATCGAGGTCGGGTCCTTCATCGGTCTGGCCGCCGTCACCCGCTCGCCGCTTCGCATCGCCGGGGCCGGGGTGGAGCACCTGCACAGCACGTTGCTGGGTTTTGAACGGCTGGGGATCCGCTGCCGCGTGGAGGGGGACGACCTGGTGGTGCCCGCCGAGCAGGAGCGCGTCATCCAGGCGGACCTGGGCGGGCATGTCCCCAAGCTCGAGGACCAGCCGTGGCCCGCCTTTCCCGCCGACGTCATGTCCATTGCGATCGTGACGGCGACGCAGTGCGAGGGCATGATCCTCATGCACGAAAAGATGTTCGAGTCCCGTCTCTACTTCACGGACAAGCTGGTGGGGATGGGGGCGCGCATCGTGCTCTGCGATCCGCACCGGGCCATCGTGTCCGGCCCCACGCGGCTGCGCGGGGGCACGGTGGAGTCGCCGGACATACGCGCGGGGATGGCCATGCTGCTGGCCGCGCTGTGCGCCGAGGGGACCAGCACGATCAACAACGCCCAGCAGATCGAGCGGGGGTATGAGCGGATCGAGGAACGGCTGGGAGCGCTTGGCGCGCGCATCGAACGCCGGGTCCTGAGTGCCCGGTAGCGCCTCGGACGTCGGCAGCATGCCGGTGGGGGCCGGGGTCGAGGAGGTGGTCGAGGGGATGCCGGCGGGGGTCCTGGCGTTCACCACCACCCGGCAGGGGGGCAGTTTCGGACTGGGGGGCGACGAGCCGGTGGGCCCGGTGATCGACCGTTGGCGCGCGTTGCAGCAGCGCCTGACCGCCGAGGGGATCCCGCGGCTGGCGTCGGCGCACCAGGTGCATGGCGCGGTGGTGGCGCCGCATGGCGACCAATGGACGGGCTGGGTGCGCCTGGAGGGGGTCGACGGGCACCTCACCGAGCGTCCGGGGACGGCACTGGCGGTCACCATCGCGGATTGCACGCCGGTCCTGATTGCCCACCCGCGCGGGGCGGTGGCGGCGCTGCATGCCGGGTGGCGGGGTACTGCCGCCGGGATCCTGGAGGCGGGGTTGGCCGCCCTGGATCGGCGGGGGTTCCCGCCGGCCGACTGCGTCGTGCACTTGGGGCCGGCCATCTGCGGTCCGTGCTATGAAGTGGGTCCGGAGGTGCTGGCGGCCGTGCACGGGCGGTCGGTCAGCGGGAAGGGCCACCTGGACGTCCGCGGGGTGCTGGTCGGGCAGGCGCGGCGGGCGGGGGTGTCCGCGGTATCGGTCAGCCCATGGTGCACCCGGTGCCATCCCCACCGCTTCTTCAGCCACCGGGGCGGCGATGTCGGACGCCAATTGGGCGTCATTGCCCTGCGGTAGCCCCGGTGAAACGCGGCCGGTCATCTTGACCTGCTTGCGGCCCACCCGTAGGTTGAACGTGTTAGGACACATCAGCTCCGGTCCCGGGCCCGCCCTGCGCAGGCCGCTGAAGTGTGGGGATGCTCCCCGCACTTTTTTGTTCCCCGGTGGTCAGCTTGGCATGGGGCACACGGCCGGGGCGGAGCGGCGCGCGCGTGGTGGCGGTGTGGTCCGGGTGGGACAGACGGGTTCGGTGTGGGAGGCGGTGGCGCCTGCGGACCGAATCGGGGCGAGGGGACGTGGGAACGGTTCGGGCCGGGAGGCGCAGTGGGCGAGACGATCGAGGCGCTGGTGGCCGGAGAGTTGGATGCGCTGGGATACGACCTGGTGGAGCTTCGCCGGGGCGGGTCCCGGGCTCGGCCGCTGTTGGAAGTCCGGATGGACCGCCGTGACGGGGCCAAGGTGACCTTGGACGACTGTACCCGGGCGTCGCGGGCGCTGGAAGCGCGTGTGGAGCAGGCGGCGATGATGGGGGAGCGGTACGTGTTGGAAGTGTCGTCCCCCGGGGCGGACCGTCCGTTGCGGATGCC
>JBILED010000011.1:0-30784 GCA_044352305.1 Gemmatimonas sp. | reverse complement strand
AGGGTGGCCCATGCCCGTCGCAGCAGGGCCACCTTGACCGACTCATCCACCCGTCCAAGAAATCGTACCCGCGAGGCCACCCCCAAAGTTCCCGCCAGCCGCTCCAGCGCCGGCCGGTACTCCCCCGCCCCGGCCACTTCGAGCGTGGCGTCGGGAACCCCGCAGGCGGCGAAGGCCCGGATGACCAGGTCCACCCCCTTGTACTTCTTGAGCCGACCGATGTAGGCGAACAGCGGCCGGTCGGCCCGGGCGGCAGGATCGGGAGTGTATTGGCGGGTGTCGATCCCCGGGAAGATGACGCGCACGGAGCTCCGCGGGATACCACGGGCCGCCAGGTCGTCCCGGGTGCTCTCCGAGATCGCCTCGAACGGGATGCCGCGATAGACCAGCGGCAAGGGGCGCTCGGCCAGCCAGACGGCGGCCGCCAGCGGTGGCGCCAGTTCCTGGAAAGCCGTGCCCCCGAACAGGTGCGGCACGAGCGCCAGCCGGCGCGGCCCCCGCCACAGCGGAGTGAAGAGGGGCACCTTGTTGATGTCCTCGACCAGCACGTCGAAGCCCAACCCGAGCAGGTGCCGGTGCCAATAGCGCCGGGCGCGGAAAGGGAAGGAGTGCCGAGTCCCCACGCGATGCACGGCGATCCCGTCGAGCTCGGCGCGGGCTGGGGCCCCCGGCCATCCGCCGCACAGCAGCGTGACCGCGTGGCCCCGGCTCGCCAGCCGCCCGAAGATCTCGTGCAGGTGGATCTCGGCCCCGCCCGCCTGCGGGTTATCGCGGCACTGCCAATTGACCACCGCAATGCGCAGCGGCCGCGCCGGCGCCGCGCCGTGGGGGCTCACAGCCGGCCGATCCGCCGGGCGTAGGCGTCGAGGACACCGTTGACGAACCGCGCGCTCCGCGAGGTGCCGTAGCGCTCCGCGAGGTGCACGGCCTCCTGCAGGACCACCCGCACCGGCGTCTCGCCCCGGGCCAGCTCGGCGGCCGCCAGGCGCAGGACACTGCGTTCCACCGCCCCCAACCGCTCCAGGCGCCAGTTGGCCGTGACCTCCGACAGCTCGGCATCCAGCCGCGGGCCATGTTCGGCCGCCGTGGCCACCAGCCGCGTGGCAAAGGCCCGCTCCGCCGGGTCGACCGCCAGGTCGTCGAACACCTGCATGGCAATGCGACGGAGCTGGGTCAGGTCCCGCACATCGGCGGCATAGAGGGCCTGCAGGGCCCGCGCGCGCGCGCGGGTCTCCAGCCGCTCCTGACGCGCCGTCTCCCGGCTGCCGCGCTGCCGACGCCCGGTGCGCGGGAGCAGCGGCTCCTGCACCGGCGCACTCCAGAACGCCTCATCGCGCAGGTCGGTGCTCACGCGGACTCCCCGGCCTCGCCCGGAACCGCCCGGTCGAGCAAGTCCAGCAGTTCGAGCACCGCCAGCGCCGCATCCTCCCCCTTGTTGCCGTGTGCCCCGCCCGCCCGGGCCTCGGCCTGCGCCAGCGTGTCGGTGGTCAGCAGCCCGAGCGTGACGGGCACCTCGTAGTCGCGCATGGCCTCCATCAGGCCGCGGGCGGCCTCCCCCGCCACGATGTCGAAATGCGGGGTGTCCCCCCGCACGACGGCCCCCACCGCCACCGCCGCGTCATACCGCTCGGAGGCCAACGCCCGACGCACCGCCACCGGTAGCTCCCACGCCCCGGGCACCCACAGCACGTCGATGTCCTCGAAGGCCACCCCCTGCCGGACCAGCGCAGCAACGGCCCCCTCGGCCAGCGGGAGCGTCACCCCCTCGTTGAAGCGGCTGGCGACGACCACGAGGCGGCGGCCATCGCCGCGGGGGGAACCGGAAAACTCGGGCATGCGGAGGGAGGTCAGGAGGCGAACAGGTGGCCCAGCTTGCTGCGCTTGGTCTCGAGGTAGGCGGCGTTCTCCTCGGTCGACGGGGCCTCGATGCGCACCCGGCCGGCCAGCGCCAACCCGTAGCCATCCAGCCCCACGAGCTTGCGCGGATTGTTGGTGAGGACGCGAATGGAGCGGATCCCCAGGTCGAGCAGGATCTGGGCGCCGATGCCGTAGTTGCGCAAGTCGGCCTTGAAGCCCAGCTGCTCGTTGGCCTCCACCGTGTCGGCGCCCCGGTCCTGCAGCTCGTACGCCTTGAGCTTGTTGAGGAGGCCGATGCCGCGCCCCTCCTGGTCCAGGTAGACGAGCACGCCGCGCCCCTCGGCCTGGATCATCTGCATCGCCGTCTCCAGCTGCCACCCGCAGTCGCACCGCTGGGAGTGGAAGACGTCGCCCGTGAGGCACTTGGAGTGCATGCGGACCAGCACCTCCTCGGCGCCGTCCACCTCCCCGTACACCAGCGCAAGGTGCTCGCGGGTGTCCACGTCGTTGCGGTAGCCGGCGATGCGCCACTCCCCGTGCAGGGTGGGGAGGCGCGCCTCGGCCACGCGGTGCACCAGCCGCTCCACCTTGAGCCGGTAGGCCACCAGCTGCGCCACGGTGATGAAGGTGAGGCCGTGCTCGCGCGCGAACGCCTCCAGCTGGGGACGCCGCGCCGTGGTCCCGTCGCGATTGAGGATCTCGCAGATGACACCGGCGGGGCGCAGCCCGGCCAGCCGCGCGAGATCCACGGCCGCCTCCGTGTGCCCCACGCGCTGCAGCACGCCGCCGTCGCGCGCGCGCAGCGGATGGATGTGCCCGGGCACCCGGAGATCCGCGCGCGTGGAAGCCGGGTCCACCGCGACGCGGATGGTCGCGGCGCGATCGGCGGCGCTGATGCCGGTGGTGACCCCGTGGTGCGCGGCGGCGTCGATGCTGACGGTGAACGCCGTCTGCATCGCCTCGGTGTTGTCGTCGGCCTGCATGGACAGGCCGAGATGATCCGCCCAGGCATTGGTCATGGCGAGGCAGATCATCCCCTTGGCCTCGAGCATGAAGTTCACCATGGCCGGGGTGACCGCTTCCGCGGCGCAGATGAGGTCCCCCTCGTTCTCGCGGTCCTCGTCGTCGGCCACCACCACGAACTTGCCGGCGGCGATGTCCGCCAGCGCCTGTTCCACGGTCCCGAAGGCCGCCGTGACGTCGGCGTCCGCCTGCTCCATGTCCCGCAGCTCCTGCAGAGGGGTGTCGGTCACGCGCACGCGGGCTCCCCGCGCAGCGCGGCCAGGCGCGGCTCCACCAGTCGCGCCACATGCTTGGCCAGGATGTCCGCCTCCACGTGCACGGCGGCGCCCGCCTGCAGCGCCCCCAGCGTGGTGTGCCGGCGGGTGTACTCGATGATGGACAACTGCACCCCGTCGGGGCGCAGGGCGTCCACCGTGAGGCTCACGCCATCCACGGCGATGGAGCCCTTGTCCACCATGAGGGGGCGCAGCGCCTCGGGGAGTGTCAGCTCGATGAGCCACGCGTCGGCGGTGTCGCGGGTGCCCTTCACGGTGGCCACGCCGTCCACATGGCCGAGCACCAGATGCCCGCCCAGACGGTCGCCCAGGCGCATCGCGCGCTCCAGGTTGACCCCCTGCCCCTCCTGCCAGCTCCCGATGGTGGTGCGGGCCAGCGTGGTATCCACCGCGGCCACCGTGAACCACGGGCCGCCCTCGTCGATGCCGTGCGTGCGGACCGTGAGGCACGCCCCGTTGCAGGCGATGCTTTCCCCCTCCCGGAGCCCATCGTAGGGCGCGGCGATGCACAGCTCACGGCCGGCCGGCGTTTCCGCCACCCGGGTGATCGTCCCCACCGCCTCCACCAGTCCGGTGAACATCCGCCGCTCAGCCTCCCGCCACGTCGTAATGGGTCATCAGGTCCGCGCCCAGCGCCCGGCGCGCCAGCACCCGCAGGCGCGGCGCCGAGGCCGCCGCCCGGGGGCTGAGCGCCCCGAAGGGTGGCAGCAGGTCGCGCCCCAGAATGACCGGAGCCTGAAACGTAATCAGGTGGTCCACCACCCCCGCGGCCATCGCGGCGGTGGCCATCCCCGCCCCCCCCTCCAGCAGCAGATGGCGCACGCCCCGACCGCGCAGGGTGCGCAGGGCGTGCTCGAACGTGTCGGCCTCGACCACGATCACCCCCCGCGACTCCAGCGCCCGCCGCGCACGGCCGTCGCCACCGGGGGCCATGACCACCAGCACCGGCACGTCGCGGGCCGTGCGCACCAGCCGGCTGTCCAGCGGCAGGCGCCCCTGTCGATCGAACACCACGCGCAGCGGCGGCACCCGGGGCGCCGGCGCCAGCCGCACCGTGAGGGCCGGGTCGTCGGCGAGTGCCGTGCCAATCCCCACCCCCACCGCATCGGCCTCCGCGCGCAGGGCATGGACAGCCTGCTGGGCTCCCGGGCCCGTGAGCCAGCCGCGCTGCCGCGAGGCATCCACCAGCCCGCCGTCGATGGACAGCGCGAGCTTGAGGGTGACGAACGGGCGGGGCGCGCCACGCGCCGCGAACAGGAAGGGGGCGTTGAGCACGCGCGCCTCGTCCTCGAGCACTCCGGCGACCACCGCCATCCCGGCCGCACGCAGGTACGCATCGCCGCCCGCCGCCACGGGATTGGGATCGGCCACCGCGTACACCACTTCCGCCACCCCCGCAGCCACGAGCGCCTCGGTGCAGGGCGGCGTCTTGCCGTGATGGTGGCAGGGTTCCAGCGACACGTACGCGGTGGCCCCCCGTGCCCGGTCTCCGGCCGCCCGGAGTGCCATCACCTCCGCATGAGGCCCGCCGAAGGTGGCATGCCACCCCTCCCCGACCAGCACGCCGTCGCGCACGAGCACGGCGCCCACCTTAGGGTTTGGGGCCACCTGCCCGTGCCCCCGCGCCGCCAACGCCAGTGCCCGCCGCATCCACCGGGCATGCACGGCGTCCGACGGCCGCGGTGGAATCGGCGCGCCGGTGGCGTAGCTCAGAAGCGCACCGCCAGCCCCACCGACCCATACCGCCCGGAGGCGTTCGCCACCTTGCCCCCGAAGCGGTTCACCGTGGCTAGCGGGCCCTGGCTGTCCGACCACCCGTACTCCGCCACCAGCCGAGCGATGAGCAGGCTCAGCGATGCGCTGACGAACGCCGTGTTCCGCGTGACCGTGGGGCCGACCTCGGCCAGCGACACGCTGGCGCGCTGGGGTGTGCCGGCCACGGTCTCGTTGACCGTAGCGGCCAGCGCGGCTGAGCCGCTGACCTGGTCACGCCCCACCCCAGCGGCCACCCCCACGAGGAACAGCCGCTTCCCGGCCACCAGCCGCATCGAGCGCACGGAGACTCGGGCGTCGGCCAGCCGCAGCGTGTCATTGCCGCTGGCGTAGGTCAGGTCGAGCATCGGGGTGCGCCGCAGCATGTAGCTGGCACTGAGGCCGGGGACGAACGCCGACTCCTGCAGGATTCCCACCCGCACGCCACCGCCCACTCCCACGCCGCCGCCGCGCGGCGCAAAGGCCACCTCCCCCTTCTCAATGGTGGGAAGCCAACTGCCCCCCACCAGCAGGTCCACCCCGCCCACGTTGGTAATGCCGAGCGACAGCCCCTTGTAGAGACCGATGGCCGCGTCCACCGCCGGCATGGGGATGGGGGCGCGGGTGGCGCCGAAGTCACTGGCGACCGCCGCCCCGGTGATCGCGATGGCGACCCCGCTGGCAGGCACGAAACCGTCGGTGATGCCCAGCCGGGCAGAGAGCGCCAGCTTCCCCAGGCCGCCCAAGGTCCCCGCCTCGCCCAGCACGGGGTTGCCGGCGCCCACGGCCACCCCCACCTGCGGGGCGATGAACGCGAAGAGGTCGCGCGCCTTCTGGCAGGCGTCGGCGCCGCTGACGCTGGCGGGGGACGCCGTGCACTGGGCGTGCGCCCGCGCCGACCCCAGCGTGGTCAGGAGCGCCAAGAGGGCCACCTGCGCCAGGCGCCTCATGCGGCCACCCCGTCCAGCCGCACGACGCCGCGGCCGGGCACGACGCGGCCCAGCTCCCAGGCCGCCACCCCCGCCTCGCGGAGCCCCGCGAGCACCGTTCCCGCGGCGTCCGGCGCCACGATGGCCACCATCCCCACCCCCATGTTGAAGGCCCGGAACTGCTCGGCCAGCGGGACCTGTCCGGCATCCCCCAGCACGCGGAAGAGCGACGGCACCGTCCACGAAGCCGTGTCCACGACGGCATCCAGCGTGGACGGCAGCGCGCGGTTGAGATTTCCCGGGAGCCCCCCCCCCGTGATGTGCGCGAGCGCGCGGCAGTGCGGCAGCAGCGGGCGCAGCGCGGGGAGGTACGAACGGTGCACCTGCAGCATCACGTCGGCCACGGAGTCCCCCCCCGCCTCGGGGAACGGGTCGTGCACCCCCAGGCGCAGCCGGTCGGCCAGGATGCGGCGTGCCAGCGAGTAGCCGTTGGTGTGGAGCCCGTCGCTGGGCATGCCGATGAGCACGTCGCCGGCGGCGACCCGCTGGCTCCCCAGCACGTCGGCCTCCTCCACGATGCCGACGATGAAGCCGGCCAGGTCATAGTCGGGGGGGGTGTACACCCCGGGCATCTCGGCGGTCTCCCCGCCGATCAGGCTGCAACCGTTCTCGCGGCACCCGGCGGCCACCCCCGCCACGACCGCCTCCACCACCGGCGGTTCCAGCTTGCCGAAGGCCACGTAGTCGAGGAAGAAGAGCGGGACGGCGCCCTGCACCAGGATGTCATTGGTGCAGTGGTTCACCAGGCAGTGCCCGATGGTGTCGTGGCGCCCCGCCTCGATGGCGAGCTTGATCTTGGTCCCCACGCCGTCGGCGCTGCTGACGAGCAGCGGGGCGCGGTAGCCTTCGGGGACGCGGAACATGCCGCCAAAGCCGCCGAAGGCGCCGCGCGCGCCGGCGGTGAGGGTGGACTGCACCAGACGAGCGAGGCGGTGCTTGGCGTCGTCAGCGGCGTCGATGTCCACGCCGGCGGCGCGGTAATCCAGCGCGCCGCCGATGGCCCCGCCGCTCACGTGTCATCCCCCACCGGCGGGTCGCCGTCGAGCTCCATGTCGAACGCCACCAGCTGGCGGAACTCGCGGATGCGCGCGTCGATGTCGGCGCGCGTGATCTCGAGCAGGCGCGCGTTGGAGAAGCGCTCGACGGCGAAGGAGCCCATGGCCGAGCCCACGACCACGGCGCGACGCATCCCGCGCTCGGAGAGGTCGCCGGTGGCCGCGAGGTAGCCGATGAAGCCGCCCGCGAAGGAATCGCCGGCCCCGGTGGGGTCGAAGACGGCCTCCAGGGGATAGGCGGGGGCGAAGAAGATGCTGTCGCGCGTGAACATGAAGGCGCCGTGCTCCCCCTTCTTGATGAGCACGAAGCGCGGGCCGCGGTCGAGGATCCACCGCGCGGCCTGCACGAGGTTGGCGCGCTCGGTCAGCTGGCGCGCCTCGCCGTCGTTGAGGGTGACGAGATCCACCCGCCCCAGCAGTTCCAGCAGTTCGGGGCGGCGCGACTCGATCCAGAAGTTCATGGTGTCGCACGCCACCAGGCGCGGGCGCTCGACCTGGTCGAGCACCTGCAGCTGGAGCCGCGGGTCGATGTTGGCCAGGAACACGAACGGGGCGGCGCGGAAGGCGTCGGGGATCTTGGGGCGGAAGCTCGAGAACACGCCGAGGTGCGTCTCGAGCGTCTCGGCCGAGTTGAGGTCGTGGCGGTAGCGCCCGCGCCAGCGGAAGCTGCTGCCGGCCGCCAGCTCCAACCCACCCAGGTCCACGCCGCGCGCCTTGAGCGGAGCCAGCTGGTCGATGGGGTAGTCGTCGCCCACCACCCCCACCAGCTGGACGGGGGCAAAGTGCGAGGCGGAGGAGGAGAAGTAGGTCCCGGAGCCGCCCAGCGCCTCGTCGACCTTGCCGAAGGGGGTCTCGACGGAGTCGAGCGCCACGGAGCCGACCACGAGGACGGGGGCGGCGGCGGGGGGATGGTGGGAGGTCACATGCGCTCCGGCGCGGAGAGGCCGAGGATGCGGAGCCCGGCGATGAGCCCCAGCTGGGTGGCGCGCGCCAGCACGAGGCGGGCGCGGGTGATGGCCTCGGGCTCGCCGAGGACGTGGTGACGGTGGTACCAGGTGTGCGCGGCGCGGGCGGTCTCGAGGAGCCAGGCGGCGATGCGATGCGGCTCCAGCGTGGCGGCGGCGCTGCGCACCAGCGGGGGGAAGTCGAGGAGCTGGCGGACCAGCTCCTGCTCGGCCGGCTCGGCCAGCAGGCCGAAGTCCACGCCTTCGCCGGTGATGGCGGCCGGATCGAGCTCCGCGACGCGGAAGATGCCGCACATGCGGGCGTGCGCCATCTGGATGTAGTAGACCGGGTTCTCCTCCGACTGGCTGCGCGCCAGGTCGACGTCGAACACCAGGTGGGAATCGCCCTTGCGCATGAGGTAGAAGTACCGCACCGCGTCACGCCCCACCTCGTCGATGAGGTCGCGGACGGTGACGTAGCTCCCGGCGCGCTTGGAGATCTTGACCTCCTCGCCCCCCTTGAGCACGGTCACCATCTGGTGCAGGACGTAGTCCGGGTACCCCTCGGGGATCCCGACCCCCAGGGCCTGCAGCCCGGCGCGCACCCGCGTGGTGGTGCTGTGGTGGTCGGCGCCCTGCACGTTGACGGCCCGGCGGTAGCCGCGCTCCCACTTGGTGACGTGATAGGCGACGTCGGGGACGAAGTAGGTGAAGTCGCCCCCCTTGGCCGCGCTCTTGCGCATCACCCGGTCCTTGTCGTCGCCGAAGGTGGTGGTGCGCAGGAACAGCGCCCCCTCCTCCTCGTACGTGTGCCCGGAGACCACCAAGGCGTCGACCGTGCGCGCGACGCGCCCGTCGGCGTACAGCGAACTCTCGAGGTAGTAGGTGTCGAAGCGGACCCCGAAGGCCTGGAGGTCGAGGTCCTGCTCGTGGCGCAGGGCGGCCACCGCGGCGGCGCGCACGGCGTCGAGGTCGTCGCCGCGCGGGTCACCCGGATGGGCCTCGGCGTAACGCTCGGCGATCTCGCGAATGTACTCGCCATGGTACCCGCCCTCCGGGATCACCAGCGGCTCCCCGGCGCGCGCGCGCAGGCGCGCCTGCGTGCTGAGCGCCAGGTTCTGGATCTGCGTGCCCGCGTCGTTGTAGTAGAACTCGCGGTCCACCTGCCAGCCGGTCCACTCCAGCAGGGTGCTGATGGCGTCGCCAAGCGCGGCCTGGCGCCCGTGCCCCACGTGCAGCGGGCCGGTGGGGTTGGCGGAGACGAACTCCACGCACACGCGGGCGCCCTCCCCCACGTTGTGCCGCCCCCACTGCTCGGGGTGCGCCAACAGTGCCAACAGGCCGCGTGCCTGAAAGCCCGGATCGAGGCGGAAGTTGAGGAACCCCGGGCCGGCGATCTCGGCCTGCGCCACCCCCACCGCCGGGAGATCCATGGCCGCCACCAGCGCCTCGGCGATGGCGCGTGGCGGGCGCCCCAGCGGCTTGGCCAGCGTCATGGCCAAATTGGTGGCCCAATCACCAAAGGCCGGATCGCGCGGGCGCTCGAGCACCGGCGCCACCGTGTCCGGGGCCCCGAGGGTGCGCGCGGCGCGAACGAGCTCCTGGTGCAGCGCCTCGGCGTGGCTCACGACGCCGCCGGGGTGCTGCCGGATGCCGACCCGCCGGAGGACGACGTACCGGAGCCCGACCCGCTGGACCCCGACCCGCCGGAGGCGGCCGCTCCCGCGGAGGCGCCCCCCGCACTCCCCCCCGAACCGCCGGTCGCGGCAGCGCCGCCCCCTTCCCCGCCCGCCTTGGTCTCCGCGCCGCTGCTCCCGCGCTGGTCCTTCTTCCCGTCCTTCCCGTAGTCGGTGATGTAGAAACCGCTCCCCTTGAAGATCAGCCCGGCGCCCCCGGAAATGACGCGCACGGCCACCCCGTCGCCGTGAGGGGACGGAATGGTCTCGGGGACCTCGGAGATCTTGAAGACGCGCTCGACGATGGTGCCATCGGGGCAGCGAAACTCGTAAGTCGGCATGGCGACGATACTTGGACCGGGACAACCGCAGGGACTGCCGAGAAGCCGCAACCTCGAAAGCTAGCGCTCCCGGATGGGGGGTTCAACCAGTATCGTCTCCGCATGCTCCCCTTCCCTCGCTGCCAACCGATCGCCGCGCACCGGCCGCATGGTCCTGCCGCCCAGACCACCGGCGCGGCCCGCGCGCGGCCCGTGGTCCTCACCCTCCTGGCGTGGGCGGCGTCCGCCCTGTCGGCGCAACCCGCGCCGCCCCCCGGTAGTCCGGGGCGACCGGCACCGGACCCGTTGCGCCTGCCCGGCCCCGGGGTGTCGCTGGCGCTGGCCGAGGCGCGCCGCGCGCAGGTGGCGGACGTTCGCTACGACCTGTGGCTGGCGCTGACCGCCGGCGACACGGCGCAGGGCACCGTCACGGTCCGCTTCACCAAACGGGGCCGTGGCCCCGTGGTGCTGGACTTCCGCGGACTCGGCGTGGGGGAGACGGCGGTGAATGGCCGACCGTCGGACGCGTCGTGGGACGGCGCCCACGTGGTGCTGCCGGAGGCGGCGCTGCGCCCGGGGGCAAACCGGGCGACGGTGGCGTTTCGCAGTCCCGTCGCGGCGGCCGGGGCGGCGATCATTCGCTCGGTGGACGCCACCGACGGTCGGCCCTTCCTGTACACGCTGCTGGTGCCATCCGACGCCAACCTGCTCTTTCCCGTCTTCGACCAGCCCGACCTCAAGGCGCGCGTGACGCTGTCGCTGACCACGCCGGCGGGATGGCGGGCGCTCGCCAACGGCGCGCTGCGCCGCACGGACTCCGCCGGCCCCCGGTGGACGCACACATTCGCCCCCACGGCCCCGATCAGCAGCTATCTCATTGCCTTTGCCGCCGGGCCCTGGCAGGTGGCCACGCGGGCGGAGGCGATCCGTCCCGGCGAGGCGGCGGTGCCGGTGGAGCTGTGGATGCGCCCGTCGCGGGCGGCGGAGGTGGCCGCGGACTCGCTGATCGCGCTCAACGCGCGGGCGCTCCGCTGGCTGGGCGGCTGGTTCGGGGTCCCCTACCCCTTCGGCAAGTACGCCCTGCTGCTGGCGCCGGCGTTCCCCTTTGGCGGGATGGAGCACCCCGGGGCGGTGTTCTACAACGAGGACAGCTTCACCGACCGGGAGCCGCCCACGCTCGCGCAGCGGCTGGGGCGGCAGGCCACCACGTTCCATGAGGTCGCCCACCAGTGGTTTGGCGACTACGTGACCATGCGGTGGTTTGACGACCTCTGGCTGAAGGAGGGGTTTGCCACGTACATGGCGGCGCGCATGCAGGCCGAGGTGGAGCCGGCGTCGGATGCGTGGAAGGGGTTCTACCTGCGCAACAAGCCCACGGCCTACGCCACCGACGCCACGGCGGGGACCACGCCGGTGTGGCAGCGCTTGGGGAACCTGGACCAGGCCAAGAGCAACTACGGCCCGATCGTGTACAACAAGGCGCCGGCGCTGCTGCGGCAGCTGGAGTATCTGGTGGGACCCGCGGCGTTCCAGCGCGGAGTCCGCACCTTCCTGCAGGCCCATGCGTACGGCAATGCCACCTGGCAGGGGCTGCTGGGGCATGTGGGGCGCGCCGCCGGACGCGACCTCACGCCTTGGGGGCGCCAGTGGTTCCTGCGCCCGGGGATGCCGGTGGTGACGCAGCAGCTGACGGTACGGGATGGGCGGATTGCGCGGCTGGCGCTGGCGCAGCGACCGGCGCAGCCGGGGGTGTCGGGGTCGGGGGGGTGGCCGCAGAAGCTGGAGGTGCTGCTGTACCGGGGCGGCGGCCGCTCGGAACGGCTGCCGGTGGAGCTGCGGGGGGACACCACCGAGGTGGTGGCGGCGCGGGGCCGTCCTGCCCCGGACTTCGTGTTCGCCAACCACGGTGACTATGGCTACGCCCTGGTGCTGCCGGACTCGGCGAGCGTGCGTTGGCTGGAGACGGGGGCCCCGACCCTTGGCGACCCCTTCCTGCGCGCCATGGTGTGGGGGGCGCTGTGGGACCTGGTGCGGGAGGCGCAGCTGGAGCCGGCCCGGTATGCCCGGATGGCGCTGGCCGCGCTGCCGTCGGAGGGGGACGAGCAGGTGGCCGCCGCGCTGGTGTCGCGGGTGGTGACGGCGGCGACGCGCTACGCGACGGGGGCGGCGCGGGACACGCTGCTGCCGGTGGTGGAGGCCGCCCTGCTGGCGGGCGCCGAGCAGGGGCAGCGCCCCTACGGCCTGCGCAAGGCGCACCTGGATGCCTATATCGGCCTGGCCCGGAGCGCTGGCGCGCTGGCGCGGCTGGACGCGTGGCTGGACAGCAGTTCGGCGGCCGGCCTCCCGCTTCGGGCGCCCACGCGGTGGGCGGTGGTGACCCGGTTGGTGGGGCGCGGCGCCCCCGGGGCCGAGGGGCGGCTGGCGGGGGAGCGGACGCGGGACCCTTCGCCGGACGGGGCGCGGCTGGCGTTCGTGGCGGAGGCGGCCCGTCCCGACTCGGCGGGGAAGGCGGCGCTGTTCCGGCGGTGGTTCGCGGACGGCGCGTTGAATGAGGAGTGGGTGACGTCCAGCCTGCGAGCCTTCCACGACCCGGAGCACGCCGGCTGGACGGCCCCGCTGGTCCCGGCGGCGCTGGACAGCCTGCCGTGGATCCAGCGGAACCGACGGATCTTCTTTCTGGGGAGCTGGCTGGGAGCGACGCTGGGGGGGCAGGTGAGCCCGAGGGCGCTGGCGACGGTGGACGGGTGGCTGGCGCGCCACCCGGCGCTGCCGGCGGACCTGCGGCAGAAGGTGCTGCAGGCGCGGGACGAGCTGGAGCGGACGGTGCGGATCCGGGGGGCGTGGGGGACGGAGCGGGACCGGTAGGTTTGGCGCAGCGTGAGCCGGTCCGCCTGCTCCCGCATGATGGCCCCACCCGCGGTCCCCACCAGACGCCCTCACGCGACACGGCCCGGGTCGCCACAAGGGCAACCCGGGCCGTGTCTCACACGAGGGCCTCCGGGATTACGGGCAACCCGGGGCGCGGAGGTTCGCGGCCAAGCCGGTGCGCGCGAGGCACTCGGACTGCGGTACGGGCATCACGCGCGCACGGAAGTGCGTGGGGATGTCCAGGGGCAGGGTGAGCAGCCGTCCCCACCGGCGCACGTCAAACCACCGGTGCCCCTCCCACAGGAGCGAATAGCGCTTCTCGTAGAGCAGCGCGTCGATGGCCGCGTCGCGCGTGTCGAGCGAGGCCAGAGGTGCGAGCAGCCCGGCGTTGGTGCGGATGTAGTTGAGGTCCGTGAGCGCCGTGGCAAACTGCCCGAGCCCGATGTTCGCCTCGGCCCGCAGGAGGATGAGCTCCTCGTTGCGGATGATCGGCAGCGGGGTGGTCTGCTCGGGATAGAGGGCGAAGCCGACGTCGGTGGGGATGCCGACCGCGATGCCGCCCGGCGCGTTGCGGGTGGGAATCGAGCGGATCTTGGTGACGAAGCGCTGGTCCCGGGTGCCATTGGCCTGCAGCTGCGCGTCCGGGCGGATGCTCGGGTGCGCAAGCTGGTCAGGCGTGACCGGGATGGAGAGCGAGTTGAGCGCGTCGCCCGCCGCGGTGCTGAACGTGTGGTACACCCCGCGCCGCAGGTCGGCTCCGGCCGCCGCGCTCAGGAACGATTCCCCGAGAGCGGTGAGTGCCGCGGTGAAGCAGGCCGCACCACAGTCGGTGGAGCCCCGGTACACATGCACGCGGGCCGCCAGGGCGCGGTTGAACTGGCGGTAGGTGGCCGGCGTGGTGAACCCGGCGAAGCCGGGGGGGAGCGTAAACGGGAACGCCGCCGAGCCGGCCGCAGACAGCTGCGTTGCCGCGGAGTCGAGGATGCCGCTGATGAAGCGGTACGCCGAATCCCGGGAGACGAAGGGCTGCGGCTGGTTGGTCTGGATGTCGATGGCGGTCGGAATGCCGATCGTGTCCCGGGTGGCCAGCACGTACAAGAAGTCGAGCGCGCGCATGGTGTTGGCAAATCCGCGCACCGCGTTCTTCTCGCCATCGCTGAGGAAGGCGGCGCCGTTGGCGGCGCGGATCAACTCGATGGCGTTGCGGGCGTTCCGGAACCGCGGATCCCACTGGCCGTTGGTGAAGCCCGAGTTGTCGAGCGGGAACGTGCCGAGGAAGAGCGTGGTGTTGCGAGGCTCCGAGCTGGTGTAGAGGTAGCTCTCGCGCCCGAAGATCCCCACGTTGGAGATCAGGCCCACCAGGCCTCCCCGCTGTTCGGCGAGGATGCCCGAGGCGAGGTTCTGGAGGAGCGGGCGATCGACCGGCTGGTCGGAGCTCGCCTCGTTGTAGTTCGGAATGTTCAGGCGGTCGGCGCTGCAGCCGGCCGCGAGCAGGGCGGCGGCAAGGAGCGCGGGGAGTCGTCGGGTCATGCGGTCACTCCGCACGGGCGTGATGTTGGTGGTCATGGCTCAGAACCCCACGTCCACGCTGAAGAAGAACTGGCGGCTGGGGGGGAACGGCGCGAGGTCGACGGCACTGCGGATGGGGCCGTTGCCGAAGTTTGTGACCTCGGGGTCCATGCCCCAGTAGTCCATGAACACGGCCAGGTTGCGGCCCACGACGTTGAGGCGCACATCGCCAACGCGGTCGCCGAGGAGGCGGCGAGCCACGGACTGCGGCACGCTGTACGTGAGCGAGACCTCGCGCAGCTTCACGAAGGAGCCGTCCTGCACGTACACGCGGGCATCACCGCCGTTGTTCCAGCGGGCGAACCGGTAGCGCCCGAGGGTGGCGGTCGCCGACGTGTCCAGCAGAGTCCGCACGCCGCCGGCGTTGCGCACGCACGCGAGGTTGGCGGCGGTCTGGCCGCGACACGGCGAGGGCGCGTCGAAGTCGCGCGCGCGCTGGAACTGGTCCCAGATGTTCTGGGTGAGGTTGGTCAGGTCGCCGCCCTTGCGCCAGTCCACCTGCGTGTTGAGGGTGAAGCGGCCGACCGTGAAGGTGTTCGTGAAGAACATCTCGTGGTCGGGGACCGCATCGCCGATGATGGTGTCGCGGGTGACCACGGTGCCGTCATCCCGGAAGATCGGGCGGTTGCCCCAGATCGCCGTGGTCGACACCCCCTGGGTGATCCGCGGGCGGCCGTACGCGGCGCCGAAGCCGACGTTGGCCGGGTTGAAGGGGGGGATGGGGAGCTGCTCGGTCACGTTGCGGATCTGCTGGAACGCGGTGCGGCTGACCCACGTCATCCCCTGACGCTGCACGGGCACGATCGTCATGGACACTTCCTGCGCCGTGTTGCGCAGGCGGCCGCCGTTGAAGATCTGCTGCGAGATGCCGGCGGTGGGCGGGATGGGGCGGTTGAAGAGCACGTCGTCGATACGCGTGTTGACGTACGCGTAGTCCAGGCTGAGCCGCTGCCCCAGCCCCGCCATCGTGAAGCCGAGCACGTAGTCGGTCTTCCGCTCCGGGCGCACCTCGGGGTTGCCGAGGGTGGGATTGGTGCCGATGCCGTTCACGCCGTTGATGAAGGGCGTGTTGCCGAAGGTGATGAACCGCTGGCCGTACAGCGGACGGTTGCCGGTCTGCCCCCAGTTGGCCAGGAGCTTGAACTCGTCGACGCCCGGGAGGATCTTGCCGAAGCGGTAGGAGGCCTGCGCGCTGGGGAACACGTAGTACTTGCCGCGGTCGCCGTTGTTGCTGGAACGGTCGCCCCGCACGCCGGCGCCCAGGGTGAGGCGGTCGTCGAGGGCGAGCGCCGTGGTCTGCAGGAACAGCCCCTGGTCGGTCTGCAGCTCCTGGTTCTGGAAGGTGAGCTGCTGCCCCTGATTGACGTTCACCACGCCGGGGATGAGCCCCTGCGCGCGGACGCGCGAGACGTTGAGCCCCTGCTGCTCCTCCGTAATCCCCGCCGACGTGCGGAAGGTCGCGAAGCCACTGGTCGGGGTGAAGTTCCAGTTGGCCCGGAGGACCTGGTTGAACTGGCGCGAATACGCGTTGGTGTTGACCACGGTCCCCGGGAGGCCGTCCTGCGGCTCGAACTGCAGGAAGTTGGGGCTGTAGAGGAAGTTGTCCTGCGTGAACCGGTCGACGCCGATCTGGTACTCGACGCGCACCTGGTTGACGTCGGTGGCGAGGGCCTGCCAGCCGAGGGTGGCCGACCCGAGGAAGCGGTCGACGTTCTCGTCGTTGGTGACGTGCTCGAAGGTCTGGAACGGGTTCGAGGTGTTCGTCGCCGCGCCACCGCCGCCGAAGCGATTCACCGGGAAGACGCCCGAGGCGTCGCGCGTCCGCAGGTCGAGGAAGCTGGGCGTCTTGCCGAACACGTAGAGCGGCGACGTGTTCGGATCATTGCCGTTGTTGGACAGGCCGCGGTTGGCGATCGACCGGGTGTAGCCAAGGTCGATGCGGGCCTGCAGGCGGCTGGAGATGTTCTGGTCGAGGTTGATGCGGGCGTTGTCGCGCAGCGCGCCGGTGTTGACGGCGATGCCGCCGTCCACCTTGCGGCTGGCGGAGGCAAAGTAGCGGGTGGCCTCGGAGCCGCCGGAGACGTTGATGGCCGTCTCCCACGCCATCGCCGAGCGGCCGAACAGCTGGCCCACGTGGTCGTTGCAGGGGATGGAGCCGCCGTTGGCCGCCTTGGCCGCGTTGAACGCCTCGATGGCGAGCGCCTGGCTGGCAGCGGACGCGGCGGCGGTGACCGCCGCGCTGGAGTCGGCGTAGCAGCGGGTCCCAATGCCGCGCAGGAGCGACGACTGGCCGAGGCGCTGGGTGAGGTTCCAGCGCGCCTGCCCGCTGCGCCCGCGCTTGGTGGTGATGATCACGACGCCGTTGGTCGCGCGCGAGCCGTACAGCGCGGCGGCGGCGGCATCCTTGAGGATCTGGATGTCCTCGATCTCGTTGGGATTGATGTCGGCCAGGCGGTTGGTGCGATTGTCCTGGACGCTGGCGATGTTGGTGGCCGCGCCACCCGCGCGCGTCAGCGTGTTGGAGCCGCCGGCGATGGAGGCGTTCGACATGATGACGCCGTCGATGACGAACAGCGGTTCACCGTTGCCCAGGATGGAGGTGGTGCCGCGAATCTGGATCTGTCCACCGCCGCCGGGGGCGCCGGTGTTCATGTTGATGCGAGCCCCGGTCACCTTCCCCTGCAGCGCCTGGTCCACCGTCATGGCGGGAACGCGGCTCAGGTCTTCGCCGGTGACCGCGGCCACCGTGGTGGCCGCCTGGCGCTTCTCGATGGAGCCGCTCTGCGCCGTGACCACCTGCGTTTCCAGCTGCAGCACGTCCTTCTTGAGCTCAACCGCCACCGTTCCCTGGTCCGCCTGAACCAGCACGGTCTTCATCTGGTAGCCGATGCGGCGGATGCGCAGCGACACCGCACCGCTGGGCACCTGCAGGCCAAAGGCACCACTGGCGTCGGTATACGTCCCCGTCGTGGTCCCGACCACCTGGATGCTGGCGGCCGCCAGCGGCGTGGTGCTCCCCTCCTCGGTCACCTTGCCGGTGATCCGTCGCTGGGCGAGGAGATCCGTGCTGGTGGCGACAAGCATCGCCAGCGCCACGGCGCTCTGAGTCAAGAGACGCATTTGTCCCTGTTCCCTGATGTAGGTCCTCCGGTCCGCCGGGAGTCCGCCGTGTTGCGGGCGCCCGTGGCGTGCCGGTCCGCCCCGGTACCGATCTGGTACCATAAAGGGCTATCTATACTAGAACTCTCGGCACGTCGGTGGAAGGGGGATGCGCCCGCACTCGCTGCCGACGCTCCCGACCGGCCGCGCGACGCCCCCCGGGGCATCACCGCCGTTCCACCACGCGGTCGATCAGCACGCCGGACTGGACGGCCGCCTCCTCCGTGAAACCGCCGAAGTACCGGCGCACCTCGTCGAACAAGGCTGCAAAACCCGGCTGGTCCCCCGCGGCCAGCAGCTCGGCGACCTCGCGCGCCGCCGCCTGGAACACCGCCGTCACCTCGCCCGTCCGAGGGTTGCGCATCTCGATGGGCCCGTACAGCGCCGGATCCTGCCCGAAGTGGCGCGCCGTGACGTACAACTCCAGCAGGTACGCGGGGGCGGTGAAGGGGAGGGTCGCATCCAGTGGCTCCCCGAGGCGCGCCAAGGCCACCCCCATCACCTGCGTCTGGTAATGGGTGAGCACCTGTACCAGCGCCATCGTCCGGTCGTGCGCCTCGGCGTCGGACTCCACCACCACCAGCCCGCGCGCCTCCAGCACGCGCGTGACCCAAGTGGCCCAGTCGTCGCCCCGGCCGCGGCACAGCACCACGCGCTGCCCCTGCAGCGAATGGACCCCGGGGCCGAACAGCGGGTGCGTCCCCAGCACGCTGGCCGCCGTCGCCTCCAGCATGGCCTGGAGGGGCGCCCCCTTGAGGCTGGTCACGTCCATGAGCAGGCCATGGGCGGGCACGTGCGCCCCCACCTCGCGGATGACCGCCTCCGTCCGGTCGATGGGGACGCTGACCACCGTGACGTCGGCCGCCGCGGCCGCCTGCGCCGGGCGCAACGCGGTGTCCACGTCCGCCACCAGCACCTGATGGCCAAGGTCGGCGAACAGTTGGGCCATGCGTCGCCCCATCCGTCCGGCCCCGCCGATGATCGCCACCGTCCGCGCGGGCTCATCCAGCGGGACCTCGGCCCGCAACGCCGCCTGCTGGTCGCGGCTGGCGCGGAGCAGCATGCGCGCCATCGACTCCACCTCGTCCGCCGGGAGCCCCAGCGCCTGCGCCCGCTCCATCCACTCCCGGAGCACCGCAGCCTCCCGCTCGGGATCGCGGATCCGCAGCCCCTCACGGCGCTTGACCTCCGCCACCTCGGCCACCAGCGCCATGCGCCGGGCCATGGTCTGCAACAGATCCCGGTCCAGCGCGTCGATCATGGCGCGCAGCACGGGGAGCGGACGAGGCGCACCGCTCCCGTGGTGCCCACCCGTCCGGTCCGGCCGGTCGGTCACCCTGCCCTCCGCGGACGCCCGCGTCCCGTTCGCATGGCCCGCCCGCTCATTGCCCCGGGTGGTAGCGCCCCCACGCCCGCTCGAGCGTGTCGGCAATCTCCCCCACGCTGGCGCGGGCCCGGACGGCGTCGATGATCAGCGGCATGAGCGGGCGCCGGTCGCCCACATGGTCCGGGAGGTAGTGGGGAGCGGCGGCGGCCAGGGCCTCGAGCGCCGCGGTCAGTGCGCCCGCGTTCCGGGCTGCGCGCGTGGCGGCCAGCCGGTCCACCTGCTCGCGCTCCAGCGCGGAGAAGTCCGGCGCGGGAATGATGGGGGGCTCCTGCCCGTCCCCGAAGCGGTTGACCCCAACGACCACCGCCTCGCCCGCCTCGATGCGCAGCTGATGGGCGTAGGCGCTGGCGGCAATCTCCTCCTGGAAGAAGCCGGCGCGGATCGCCTCCGCCGCGCCCCCCAGCCCGTCGACGTGTTCGATGAGCGCCAACGCCCGGGCCTCGATCTCGTCGGTGAGATGCTCCACGTACCAGCTGCCGGCCAGCGGATCGACCGTCTGCGCCACCCCCGACTCATGCGCCACCACCTGCTGCGTGCGCAGCGCGAGCGTGGCCGCCTCGGCGGTGGGGAGCGCCAGCGCCTCGTCGTAGCCGTTGGTGTGCAGCGATTGCGTGCCCCCCAGCGCGGCGGCCAGCGCCTGGATGGTGACGCGCACGACGTTGTTGAGCGGCTGCTGGGCGGTGAGCGTCACGCCCCCCGTCTGCGTGTGGAAGCGCAGGCGGCAGCTGGCGTCATCCGCCCCGAACCGGGCCCGCATGAGGCGCGCCCAGAGGCGGCGTGCGGCGCGGAACTTGGCCACCTCCTCGAACAGGTCGCTGTGCGCGGCGAAGAAGAAGGAGAGGCGCGGCGCGAAGGCGTCCACCGCCAGCCCGGCCGCCACCGCCTGCCGCACGTACTCCAGCGCGTCGGCAAAGGTGAAGGCCACCTCCTGCACCGCCGTGCTCCCCGCCTCGCGGATGTGGTAGCCGGAAATGGAGATGGGGTTCCACTGCGGCACCTCGGCGGCGCAGAACCGGAACATCTCCGCCGTGAGCGCCAGCGACGGCGCGGGCGGATAGATGTACGTGCCGCGGGCGATGTACTCCTTGAGGATGTCGTTCTGCACGGTGCCCGACAGCGCGCCCCGCGCAATCCCGCGTTCCTCCGCCACCACGATGTACATGGCCAGCAGCGTGGAGGCCGTGGCGTTGATGGTCATGCTGGTGGAGACCCGGTCCAGCGGAATCCCGTCCAGCAGCACGTGCAGGTCGTCCACCGTGTCGATGGCCACCCCCACCCGGCCGACCTCCCCCAGGGCGCGCGGCGAATCGGAGTCGATCCCCATCTGGGTGGGGAGATCGAAGGCCACCGAGAGCCCCGTCTGTCCCGCCTCCAACAGGAGCTTGAAGCGGGCGTTGGTGGCGGCCGCCGTGCCGAAGCCGGCGTACTGGCGCATGGTCCAGAGCCGGCCCCGGTACATCGTGGGCTGGACGCCGCGGGTGAACGGAAAGCGCCCCGGATCACCGAGGTCGCGCGCATAGGCATCCGTCTGGGGCTCCGGACGGAGCACGGCCGCCACGGGGATGCCGGAGGGGGAGAGGCGTTCGCTCATCCCCCGAAGTTACGCTCAGGCGCCGCCGACGGCACCGGTGCGCCGCTCGACGAATTCGGGCGGGAGCGGAAACTCCTGCACCGTCTCCACCTCGGCGCGGCTGCCGAGGTACAGCGGCGTCCGCTGGTGCAGCTCCGTGGGGTGGATGTCCATCACCCGCCCCGCCCCGTCACTGGCCAGCCCACCGGCCTGCTCGGCGATGAAGGCCAGCGGATTGGCCTCGTACAGCAGCCGCAGCTTGCCGCGCGGCGAGCGCGCATTGGCCGGATAGCAGAAGACCCCCCCGCCCAGGAGGTTGCGGTGGAAGTCGGCCACCAGCGACCCGACGTACCGCACGTTGAGCGGGGACCGCACGCCGTCCAGCCCCCGGTACCGACGCATCAGCGCGCGCGTGGGCTCGGGCCAGTCCTGCTCGTACGCGTCATTCACGGACAGGTACCGCGCCCGCTCGGGGATGCGGATGTTGGGGTGCGACAGCAGGAACTCGCCGATGGAGGGGTCGAGGGTGAAGCCGTGCGCCCCCTGCCCCGTGGTGTACACCATCATGGTGCTGGAGCCGTAGATGACGTACCCCGCCGCGACCTGGCGCCGCCCCGGCTGCAGCATGTCCTCCATCTCGCCGCGGGTGCCGCGGGTGATCTTGCGGTACACGGAGAAGATGGTGCCCACCGGGACGTTGACATCGATGTTGGACGAACCGTCCAGCGGGTCGAAGAGGAGGACGTACTTCCCCGCGCGGAACCCCTCGGGGATGTGGATGATGTCCGGCTCCTCCTCCGAGGCCATCGCGCAGAGGCGGCCGCCGTGGTCGAACGCCTTGACGATGATCTCGTTGGCGATGATGTCCAGCTTCTGCTGGATCTCGCCCTGGACGTTGGTGTCGGCGGTGGCCCCGAGGATGTCCACGAGGCCGGCGCTGCGCACCTTGTTGGCGATCATCTTGCCGGCCAGCGCCATGTCGTAGAGGATCCCCGAGAGCTCGCCGGTGGCCTCGGGGAACATGCGCTCCTGCTCGATGATGAAGCGCTCGATGGTGACGACTGAGGTGGCGGTATGCTTGACCACGAGGGCGCTCTGGCAGGAGGGTCGACCGGGCCCGCGTCGTCGCGGCCCATGTGGAAAGCTGGCCATTTCCGGAGCGTCCCGAAAGGCCGGGGGCGTGCGGTGGGCCGAGCAAGGGGGATCACCCGTCACGACGGACAGGGGAGCCGTTCCTGCGTCCCCTCCGCATCGGCGCCGGGGGCCACCCATCGCCCGCCGTTCCCCTCCACGGAGAGGGCCCGCCCATTCGTGCGTACCACCACGGTCCCGTCCTCGTCGGTCCGCCACAGCGGAATGGCGGCCTCGGCCAGTCGGGCCACCACGGCGGGAGCGGGGTGCCCGTACCGGTTGCCGGCGCCCACCGAGGCGATGGCGAGGCGCGGGGACACCGCCGCCAGGAAGGCGGGGGTGGTGCTGGTGCGACTGCCATGGTGCCCCAGCTTGAGCACATCGGCGCGCAGGGCGGCACATCCCACCCGCTCGACCAGCCATGCCTCCTCACTGGCCTCGGCGTCGCCGGTGAACAGGAGCCGCCGACTGCCGTAGTCGACGCGCACGACCACCGACGTTTCGTTGGCGTCGTGCTGCCGCGCGGTCCAGGCCGAGTCCGGGGCAAGCACCGTGAGGGCGACCCCGTCGAGGAGGAGCCGCCGTCCGGGACGGACGCGTTCCCAAGGGATGCCATGGCGCTCGGCCGTGGCCAGCGCCTGGGCATAGGCGGGGCTTGGGGACACGAAGGCCGGTTCCCACCAGCCGGCCGGGCGAAGCGCCTCCAGCACCGTCGGCGCCCCTCCGGCGTGATCCTCGTGGGCGTGGGAGAGCACGAACAACGCCACCGGTCCGCCGACGCGGCGCACATGCGGGATGACCACCCGCCGCCCCGCATCCCCCCCCTCCCAGCGGCGGCCGGCATCGATGAGGACCCACCGACCGCGGGGGGTGCGCAAGGCAATCGCATCCCCCTGTCCCACGTCCAGCACATGGACCTCCAGCTCACCGGACCCCACCGGGAGCAGGGGAGCAGCGAGGGCCACGCCACCGGCCGCCACGCCCACGCGCCACCACGGCATCGGCCGCCGGGCGGCCGTCGCCACCAGCAGACATCCCACGGCCGCCGCGCAGGCCACCGCCTCGACCCCGGTGGGGGCCACCGACACGGCCCCTCCTGGCAGCGCCGCCGCCGCCCTGGCCGTGGCATCCAGGAGCGCCATCAGGGCTCGGCACGCATCGGCCACCCAAGCCACCAGCGGCGGCGCCGGGGCCAGCGTGATGGCCAGGAAGAGCGCGGGCTGCAGCAGGGCGATGACCGGGGCTGCCACCAGGTTGGCCAGCGGGGCCACGAGGCTGATGCGGCCGAAGTGCCACGCCAGCAGCGGCGCCGTGACCACCCCCGCCAACACTCCGGTGCACAGTTCCAAAGCCACGGTGCGCCGCAGGCCGCGCAGGCGGGCCAGGCGCCGCTGCAGCCGTGCCACGATCGACCGGGGTACACGCCGTACCACCACGGGACGCGGGCGCACCAGGGGGCGCGCCGCGACCAGCGCGGCCATCCCCGCCACGCTCAACTGCCACCCCAGGTTCACCACGACGTCGGCGTCCACCGTGGGGACCACCGCCCCCAACGCCAACGCCGTCCACGGGTGCACCGGATGCTGGAGCCGCACGGCCAGCAGTTCCACCGCCAACATCACGGCGCTGCGCACCGCGGGCGCGGGCGCGCCCAGCAGCAACACGTAGCCGGTGACCAACAGCATCGTCGCGGCCGTCACGCCACGACGCGGGAGCCGAAGGGCCGCCCCCAGCGTTCCCAGGGCGACGGCGATGATGGCCACGTGCATGCCTGAGACGGACAGCAGGTGCACCAACCCGGCATCCGCGTACCGGTCCCGCACCGCGGGCGGGATGTCCCGCTGATCGGCCACCAGCAGCGCCCGCGCCAATGGCGCGGCCTCGCCGAAGTGCGCGTCGATCAGCCGCCCCACCCGACCGCGCCAGAAGCGCAGGCGATCCGGAGGGCCTGGCACCAGCGCCACCGCGCCCTGCGCCTCCAGCCGCAGGCGATCGCCCTGGCGACGCAGCGGTCCGGCCACCCGCAGGCGCTCCCCGGCCAGCGCCGGCCGAGGGCGATGGCGGGGGAGCACCAGTTGCGCAGGGAGGCGACAGGCGGCGCGCAGGGGCGCCGCCGCGGGGGCGACCGCCGCCTGGCGCAGGACGACCGGAATCGTGCGCGATGGTGGCTCGTCGGCCTCCAGCACCGCCTCCACCGTGCCCGACCGGGCCAGGACCGCCTCCAGCTGGCGGGTGCATCTCTCCACCTGTCGCCGGTGCCCCCACGCGGCCGCCATGCCCGCAACCAGCACGGAGGCGGCGAGCCATGGCACCACCGAAGCGCCCGTCCGCTTGCGTGCCGGGCGCGATCCCCCGACCGCGGCGTGCAGGCACAGCAGGATGCCCACCGCCGCCGCCGCCGGCGCCCCCGCGCGAAGCGCGCCCGGATCACCCTCCAGGGGCACCCAGCGTCCGACCACGAGGCCGGAGATCCAGAGGAACACGAGGGGGACGAGGAGCGGCACTCCGCAGGGTGCCTGCGAACGCCTCGGGGCACCAACCCCGGGCACCGCGTCCTTGGCCCGCACTCCGCGGGAAGCCCCCCAACCGGTCAGCGTGCCCGCACGGCCCCCGGGGATAGCGCGCGGGGGGCGCCCGCGCCCCGTTCAGCTCGGCCGGGCGTTACCCGACGGCGAGGGGGAGTGGCGCACGCGGTGCGGCCCCTGGCGTGGGCGCCGGGGCCACCGGGGTCCCGGTGAAGGTGGCCCCCGTGGTGCCGGTCAACCGCACGGTGAGGTACGCCCCCACTGGGGCCGCGTCCGCCGGCACCATGATCGTCTTGAAGTCCCCCGAGCGCGCCTGCAGCAGCGTGCCATCCCGCGCCACCTTCTCCACGAGCACCTCCGTCACCTCCCCCAGCCGCGCGAGGTTCCCCTCACGCGCGATGCCGCGCACGGTGGCCACCAGCCGGTCGAAGCGCTCGGCGACCACCGCCTCCGGGACCGTCCACTCCGGGGGCATCCGGGTGGCCGGCGTCCCCTCGCGCGGGGAGAACTTGAACATGAAGGCGTCGTCGAAGCGCACCGCGCGGCAAAGCGACAACGTGTCCTCGAACTCCTCGTCCGTCTCCCCGGGAAACCCGACGATGATGTCGGTGGTGAGGGCGAGCCCGGGGATGGCCGCGCGCAGGCGTGCCACGCAGTCGAGGTACTCCTCCCGCGAGTAGCGGCGCAGCATGCGCTTGAGCATGCTGGTGCTTCCGCTCTGCATGGGGAGATGCACATGGGGGCACACCGTGGGCACCTCCGCCATGGCGGCAATGACCCGGTCGCTGAAGTCGTTGGGGTGCGGGCTGGTGTAGCGCACCCGGCGGATGCCGGGCACGCTCCCCACGGCGCGGAGCAGGTCGGCGAAGTCGTGCGCGCCGTCGTGGTACGAGTTGACCGTCTGCCCCAGGAGCACGACCTCGGTGAGCCCCTCGCGCACCACCTGCTCCACCTCGCGCACCACGTCGGCCAGCTGGCGGCTGCGTTCGGGGCCGCGGGTGGTGGGCACGATGCAGTACGTGCACCGGTAGTTGCACCCGCGCTGCACCGGGATCCACGCCTTCACCCCCTCGAAGCGCCGGGCGACGACGTCCTCGTAGTGCTCCTCCAGGTCGAAGTCGGTGGCGGTGAACCGCTCGCCGCGCCGCGCGCCCTCGAGGAGGGCGGGGAGCGCACGGTAGCCGTCCGGGCCCACCACCAGCGACACGTGGCGCGCCTGGTCGAGGAGCCGTGCGCCAAGGCGTTGCGCCATGCACCCCGTGACCCCCACCACCGTGCCGGGCTTCATGTAGCGGCGCAGCTCCCCAAGGCGCCCGATGACGCGGTTCTCCGCATTCTCGCGAATGGCACAGGTGTTGACCAGGATCACGTCGGCCCCCTCGGGCCCGTCCACGGGGACGTAGCCATGCGCCACGAGGGTGCCGGACATCCGCTCCGAGTCGGCCACGTTCATCTGGCAGCCGTAGGTCTCGATGTACACCGTGGGCGCGTCGGGACGCGGGGTGCTCATGGGGCCGCTCCGATGATCAGGGACGCACCTGCAAACCGATCCCCAGCAGCCACGCCTGCTCGCGTGCGGCACCGGTGGACGGCGTACGCACGGCGCGCTGCAGCGACAGGTCCAGCGTGGCCGACTCGCGGGCAATAGGCAACCCCAGCCCAGCGGAGGCACGCGTCTCCCGCACCGAGAGGGCGGCCGTGCCGAAGGGGAGCGCCGACCGGGCCATGCCGGCGCGCACCAACACCGGGAGGCCGCGCAGCCGCGGCCCGGCCACCTCCGCCCCGACATGCCAGTTGGTGGCGTCCTGCGTGCGCAGGACGGCGGACCCCATCGGAGCCATGTCGGACCACCGTAGCTGCTCCACGCCCACGGCGAACACGGAGCCGGGGATCCCCTCGTACCGCACCCCCATCCCGACCCGCCGCGGCACCGCACCCGACACGCGGACGGTGTCACGGATGCGCGCGTCCAGCGAGCCCCCCGCGCGCCACGACCCCATCACGGCCAGCCCGGCCGGCAGCTGCAGCTCCCCCCCCATGGACAGCGCCCGGCCAAAAAAGGTGGCGCGCGAGGAGTCGACCACACCGCCGTACTGGGAGGAATCGGAGAAGGTGCGCGTGCGCGCGACCAGGTGGCTGCCAGTGAACACATGTCCCGCCACCCCCAGGCGCACGCGCCCCCGCTGCCACCCCACCGCCCCGCGCAGGTCGCTGATGGCGCCCTTGGCGTTCTCGAAGTCGCTGGTGGGGACCGGGCGTCCGTCGATGGCGACCGACCCGGCCGTGGTGGTCACGAACGAGCGATCCAGGAAGGTGGTGGCAGTGATCCCCACCCCGAGCCCCTTCCCGGCAGGGAAGAGCACGCCCAGCAGGGGCACCCGCTGCACCGAGGCGCGCTCCCGCACCGTGCCGGTGGTGACGGTGCGCCGCTCGGGCTCGGCTTGCGCGGCGAGCACCACGCGCGACGTCCCGCCAAGCGCAGCCGGGTTGACGGTGGAGAGCGCGTCGAACTCACCAAACGCCCCGCCAGTGCCGTTGGTGCGGATGCTGCCCCCCCCAACGGGGTAGCCGAAACCCAGCGTGCTGAGGGTGCCCTGGCCCCAGGCGGCGGCAGGACTCAGGGCCGCCGCGACCAGAGCCACGGCCACCCGGCTGGCGCGATGAAACGTCCGGCGATGCGGGGTCATGGCAGCGCGAACTCCGCTCGCGGCAGGTACGTGAGGCGCAGGCGCGGCCGCAGGAGTGCGGCGGCCTCGAGGGAATGAAAGCGCAACTCGGCCGGCTGCGCGCCTTCCCCGTCGATGCGGAAGGCTACCGCGCGCGGCACGTTGGGCGGCAGGCTGCGCCAGGTGCGCGTCAACGGCAGCAGGTTGACCAGGCGCTCCCCGCTGTCCCGGGGCACCAGTCGGATGCCGCCATCGAGACCAGCCAGCACCCCCTCCGCACTGAGCTCCAGCACGCGGCGCAGGTCGGTCACGGCGCCGGTGGTGGAGGGCACCAGCGGCACCAGCCGCACCGAATCGGCCGTGTTGCCGAAGCGCGACGGCCGCTGCACGAGCACGAGCTGCGCCCGCACGATGGTGCTGGAGTCGGCGATCCGGCCAGGGACGGCGAAGCGCAGGTAACTGCGATAGGCGGGATACCCCCCCACCACCAGGGTAGCCGCACCCGGCGGGGCCGACCCCACCTGCGTGATCCCGTACACCGTGTACGCCTGCGCCAGGTCGGCCGAGGCCCCGGCCAGCGGCGTGCTGGGGCTGACCACCACCGGGGCGTACGTGGTGTCGGTGCTGGGGTCGTACGACAGCGTAGGGGCGCCAAAGCCTCCGAGGAAGCTGATCACGCGCAGCTGCCCCGAGCCGCCCGAGATGCGCACCCCCACCCGGAACCGACCGGCGCTGGCCACCTGCGCCGCGAGCCGCTGGCGCGCCAGCGGGATGCGCAGGGAGTCGACCGAGAGGCTGGGGGTCAGCGTGACCTCCCCCAGGAGTCGATCGGGACGGAACAGCGACTGCACCACCGCCGTCACGGAATCGCTGGCGGCGGTGTCCACGTCGAACACCTCGATGGTCACCGGTCCGGTGCCACGGCGTCCCGTGGTGTCCAGCGGGAGCTTGAGGAACACCGAATCGATCGCGCTGACCTGCTCGGAGACGGTGCCGCGGTTTGGGAAGAAGGTGGACGTGAGCTGGTCGAAGCGCACCACCATCGCGGTGACCAGCGTGTCCGGCCGGTTGGCCAGCAGCAGCGTGCTGGAGAGCCCCAGCGTGGGGAACCCGCCCACGGCGCTGTCCAGCGCGACCGCGTCGATAGTGGTGTCGACAAAGGCCACGAGGGTGCGGGGGCACAGCGCGGGGCACGCGGCCCCTCCCTCGAACGATTCGGTGCAGGCCGACGTGGCGAGGGTGGCTGCGGCGATCGCAGTCAACCCGGCAAGCGTGAAGCGCCGACGGCGGCGCTCCCGGGGCGGAAGGCGCTCAGTCATGCGCGAGCGAGGACGGCGTGAAGGGGATGGGAAGCAACTGCGCGAGCGACCAGTGCGCCGTGCGTCCATCGGGAGTGACGGCCACGATGTCCAGGGCCGGGGCGAACTCGACCAGCGCCTGCCGGCAGAGGCCGCAGGGCGGGGTGGGCTGCAGGGCCGCGGAGGTGATGACCAGGCGGGTGAAGCGACGGGCACCGGCGGCGACCGCCGTTCCGAGCGCCACGCGCTCGGCGCAGGTCCCCGCAGGATACGCGGCATTCTCCACGTTGCAGCCGGCGAACACGCGGCCATCGTCGGCTTCCAACGCGGCTCCGACCGGGTACTGCGAGTACGGGCACCAGGCGTTGGCGCGGGCGGCATCGGCGGCGGCGCGCAACGGGGTCACGGCGTCCTCGGCATCCGGCATCACGCCCCCACCGCCGTGCCGAACAGCGCGGGGAGGAACGACTGCCCGGGCGGCGCCCACGACGCGCCCAGCCACTCCGCCACCGTTGCCCCCAGATCGGCAAAGGTGTCACGCGCCCCCAGGGCCACCGGGTGCACGCGCGCACCGGCCACCAGGAGTGGCACGCGCTCGCGCGCGTGGTCCGTGGAGGGGGTGGTGGGGTCGTTGCCGTGGTCGGCGGTGATGAACAGCAGATCGTCCTCGCGCAGCGCGCCCAGCAGGGTGGGAAGGAACCGATCGAAGTCGCGCAGCGCCTGGGCGAACCCGGCCACGTCGTTCCGATGCCCGTACAACTGGTCGAAATCTACCAAGTTGGCGAAGCAGAGCCCATGCGGGGCGTCCTGAATCCACGCCAGCAGCGCCGCCATCCCCTCGGCGTTGCCGCTGGTGTGCCTGGCGGCAATCCCCCGCCCGGCAAACAGGTCGTCCACCTTGCCCACCCCCGCCCGGGGTACCCCGGCCGCCTCCAGCCGATCCAGCAGCGTGTCGGCCGGCGGCGCCACCGCCAGGTCCCGACGATTGGCGGTGCGCTGCCAACGCCCTGCCTCCCCGATGAAGGGTCGGGCGATCACCCGGGAGACCTCGTGAGGCCCCACCAGGAGCGCCCGGGCCACCTCGCACGCCTGGTACAGCTCCTCCAAGGGAATCCAGCCCTCGTGCGCCGCGATCTGGAAGACCGAGTCGGCCGAGGTGTACACGATCCACCCTCCGGTCTCGCGTTGCCGCTCGGCGTACTCGGCGATGACCGCCGTGCCACTGGCCACCACGTTGCCCAGCACCGGACGACCGGTGGCCTCCGCAAAGGCGGCCAGCACGTCCGCCGGGAATCCCTGAGGATACGTGGGGAACGGGCGTGCCAGCTGCACCCCGGCAATCTCCCAGTGCCCCGTGGTGGAGTCCTTGCCCGCCGAGCGCGGCAGCATGACGCCCCACGCCCCGCCCGGGGCTTCGACGGGGGGCACACCGGCCACCGGGGTGGCGTTGCCGAGCCCCAGCTGCTGGAGCGCGGGAAGCGACACCCCGCCCACCGCGCGGGCCACGTTGCCCAGCGTATCGCTGCCGGCATCACCGTAGGACGCCGTGTCCGGCGCCTCGCCGCACCCCACGCCGTCCAACACCAGCAGGATCGCCCGCCGCGCAGGCATCAGGCGCCGTGTGCCAGCAGGTGGCGCACCGGCACCCGCAGGCGCATCCCCACCAGCAGCTCATAGGGGGACAGCCCCCCCGACTCGGCCACCGCGTTCACGGTCAGGCAATGGGCGCCATCGCGCCCCAGCACCGTGGCCACGTCTCCCAGCTCGCAGGGCGCATCGGTAACGTCCACCATCGTCATGTCCATGGTGACCCGTCCCACCACCGGGCAGGGCGTCCCCTGCACCAGCACCGTCCCGCGCCCGGACAGGTGCCGCCGATACCCGTCGCCGTACCCCAGCCCCAGCGTGGCGATGCGCCGGCGCTCGGGGGCGGTCCACGTGGCGCCGTAGCTCACCGTCTCTCCGGGCTCCACCCAGCGCAGGTCGATCAGCCGCGCCCGCAGGTGCACCACCGGCGCCAGCCCCAGCTCGGCCTCGGGACCCGCCCCGTAGAGCCCGATCCCCGGGCGCGCCAGCTCCCAGCCCGCCGCGTGGTCACCCAGCGCAATGCCGGCACTGTTGGCCGCATGCCGAAGAACCCCGGCGGGGAGCACCCCTGCCAGCTCGGCCAGCGCCTGCCGAAAGCGGCGCTCCTGCTCCACCCGGGTATCCGGCAGCTCATCCGCCGAGTGGAAGTGGGTGAAGACCCCCTCGGGCGGATAGGCTCGGAGCCGCTCCCCCAGCAGGTCCCGTAGCCACGCCACAGCGTCCCAGCGCACCCCGGCGCGCGACATCCCCGTGTCGATGGCGAGGTGCCACGGGGCCTCCCCCAGCGTGGTCCACGCCACGACATCCTCCACGCGGTGCAGCGAGGGGCGCACCTCGAGGGCCGCCGCGCGCGGCAGCGCCTCGCCCAGCAGCGGTGAGGTGCAGAGGAGGCGGGCGGTGCACCCGGCGTGCCGCAGCGCCTCCGCCTCGTCGAGGGTGGCGATCCCCAGCGCCCACGGCGCCTCGCCGTCCGGCGGGGCGTGGGTCCCCGAGGCGAACGGCGCCCCCAGGGCGCGCGCCACCGCCACCGCCCCGATGCCGTACCCGTCGGCCTTGACCATGGGCACGAGCGGCGCCCCCGCGCGACGGCGCAGGAGGGCGGCGTTGTGGCGCACCGCGTCGAGGTCCACCTC
>JBILED010000284.1:0-3361 GCA_044352305.1 Gemmatimonas sp. | reverse complement strand
CCCGCTCCAGGTCGAGCGTGTCGAGCACCTGCGACTTCATTTCGCGCTTCTGCAGCGTGCCGGTGACCTCGATCAGGCGGTCCGCGAGGGTGGACTTGCCGTGGTCGATGTGCGCGACGATGCAGAAATTGCGGATGTGGCTGAGATGCACCAGGGCCTTTCCTGTGGGAGCATGCAGGGTTCAGCCCTGAAAGCTAGCGGGTCGCGTCACCCCGGCGGCACGGGGGGGGCGGGCGGCTTGATGGGGTCGCCCGCCGGGGGCGCCGGCGGCTTGACCGGTTCGGGCGGCGCGGGGGGCGGGTCCACCGGCCGCCGAGGGCGCTCGTCCCCTTGCTCGATGGGCCGCCGCTCCGCCGGTCGCGTCACGTCGCCGTCCCTGGGGGTCGGCGCCCCGTCGTCCAGGCGCCCGCGACGCGGGCGTTCCCCCTCAGGCTGGGGCGTCGTGCCGCCGTTCCATCGCCCCCGCTCCGGCTCGCCCGGCAGCGGGCGCGCCCACCCCTCGCCGCGGGTGGCCTCCTCGGGGCGGCGCCCCGACTGCTGGCGCTGCAGGTGCTCCGCCGCCGTCCGCTCCACCGGCGCCCGCCACGCAGTGTCGAGCGTGAGCAGCGCTCCCACGCCGGGGTAGCGCGGCGGGCGGGGGCGCAGGTCGTCCGGCGCCCCCCTGTCGGGGCCCGGCACCGGCGCGGCGCCAGGCGCCCGGCCAGTGGTGGCGTCGGGGATCGCCCATGGCGTCCAGGCCACGCGGTACGAGTGGCACCCCGGCGCGCCGGGGTCGGCCACGGGCATCAGGAACAGCGAGCCCATCCCCGACGGCAGCACCGACGGCATGGCCGCCACCGGGACCCCCCCTCCCCAGACCAGGTTTCCGCTCAGTAGCGCCTGCCCCGCCAGGCCGGTCTCCGCGACCCCGGAGTGCCGGTAGCCCCGGGCAAAGTCCAAGCACTCATCGGAGAAGTACCAGTGCTGGGCGTCGGCGGTGAGGGGAATGGGCAGGCTGGCGCTGCTGGTGACCACGTCGTAGGCCACCCCCGGCGGGTACAGCAGCGCGCCCAGCGCCGCCACCACCCCCTGCTGGTCGGTGACCATGGTGTCCAGCACCAGGTGGCTCCCCCACCGGTTCCCCTCGGCAAACGGCGCCAGGAAAGGGGGCATGCGCGAGGCAAAGGCCACCAGCAGCGGCGCATCGCCCCCGCCTGCCACATGCAGCAGCTCGTCCCGGTCCAGCGCCCGCAACCGCACCGGCGTGTCGCGCCGCACGGGCGCGCTCGCCCCGGGGCGAGACGGGGCCAGCAGCTGCAGCGGCAGGTCCCGGCGGCCGCGACTCACCACGAACACCGCCACGTGGGCGTCGGTCCCCACCGAGAGCGACACCCCCGGCCACTCCCGCACCGTGCGCACCGGCCGGGCACCGTGGAGCGTCAGCTGCACGGGGGGCCCGATGTCCTGGGCCCGTGCCGTGGCCGGGAGGAGCAGCAGCACGGCAATGGCCATCCCGGCAGGGTGGCGGTGCGGGCGGCGCCGGGGGACGGACCAGGCAGGGCGCATGGGCGGGTGGGTGAGCGGAGCGGGCCACGCCGGGGGCACCGTCGTGGCTCCCTGAGGAGAAACCGTATGACGCTATGGTACCGTACCGCCGGACCCCGGGGAAGGTTCCGCCACCGCGCACGCTAGCCCCCGGGCCGCTAGCTTTCCCCGGCCATGAACGCCCCCCGCGCCGACCAGCTTGATCCCGCCCTCCTGGCCACCATGGGCCACCTGGAGCTCGTGGCGCGTTGGGTGGTGGACGGGTTCCTCACCGGACTCCACCGCTCTCCCCGCAAGGGGTTCAGTGTGGAGTTCGCCGAGCACCGCGCCTACCAGCCCGGCGACGACCTGCGCTATCTGGACTGGCGCATCGCCGCCCGCGCCGACCGGTGGGTGATCAAGCAGTATGAGGAGGAGACCAACGCCCTCGCCGCCCTGGTGCTGGACGTGAGCGCCTCCATGCAGTGGACGGGCGCACCGACGCGGCTCACCAAGCGCGCCTATGCGGAGCAGCTGGCCGCCGCGCTGGCCCAGCTGCTGCTGCGGCAGCGGGACGCCGTGGGGCTGGTGCGCTTCGACGAGGGGGTCCGCACGGTGCTGCCGGCCCGCGTGCAGCGGGGGCAGTGGCATCGGCTGGTGGCGGCCTTCACGGCCCCGGGGGGCGGCGGCGCCTCGGCCATCGCGCCGGCCCTCGTGCGCGCCGGCGGTCTGGTGCGGCGCCCCGGGCTGGTGGTGCTGCTCTCCGACCTGCTGGCCGACCCCGCGCCGGTGGCCGACGTGGCGCGCACCCTGCGCGCCCGCGGGCATGAGCTGCTGGTGATCCAGGTGATGGACCCGGCCGAGCGCGACTTCCCGGATGAGGGGGAGGCCCGGTACCGCGATCCCGAGGGGGGGCGCGAGGTCCCCGCCGCCCCCGCCGACGTGGGGGCGCTGTACCGCACCACCGTGCAGGAGGCGCTGGACGAGTGGCGCGCGCTGCTGGGGCGCGCTGGCGCGCGGCACGTGCTGGCGATGACCGACGAGCCGTTCGGACAGCCGTTGCGGCGGTTGCTGCGCGCGGCGCGTCCGGGCGCGGTGGCGTAGCGCCGCATGGGCTTCCTCGCCCCCGCCTTCCTCGCTCTCGGGGTCTTCGTCGGCGTGCCGCTGCTGGTGCACCTGCTGCGCCGGCGCGTCACGCGGGTGGTCGACTTCCCCGCCGTGCAGTACCTGGCGCGCATGCAGCAGGCGCACCAGCGCGACCTGCGGGTGCGCCACCGGCTCCTGCTCCTGCTACGGGTGCTGGCCGTGCTGGCGCTGGCGCTGGCGGCGGCCCGTCCGCTGGCCCGCTGGGCCGGTGTGGGGCACGCCCCCGTGGCGGTGGCGCTGCTGGTGGACAACTCCATGAGCAGCGGACGGGTGCACGAGGGGACGCGCGTGCTGGACCGCCTGCGGACCGAGGCGCGGCGGGTGCTGGACGCCCTCGACGCCGGGGACCGGGTGTGGCTGGTGACCGCCGATGGGCGGGTGACCGGTGGGACGCCCGCGGCCGTCCGGAGTGCGCTGGACCAACTGCAGCCCCTCGGGGGGCGCGGCACCTGGGCGGCGGCCGCCACCCGCGCCCTCACCCTGGCGGCCAGCGGCGCGCCGCGGGCGCCGGTGGTGGCCTGGCTCACCGACGGGCAGCGGACGGCGTGGGGCGACACCGTGATGGACGCCGGGTCGGTGGCCGTGGTGGCGTGGGCCCCGGCGCTGCCGCCGGCGGCCAATCGCGCGGTGCTGGACGCCACCCCGGAGCCGCCGCGGTGGGCCCCCGCCGGCACGGTGGCGTTCACGGTGGATGCCCCCGCCGGGACCCCCT
>JBILED010000283.1:0-3374 GCA_044352305.1 Gemmatimonas sp. | reverse complement strand
AAGCTGCGCACGCAGGCCCGCTCGCTGAACCAGGCGGCCACCAACGCGGAGCAGGGGCGGGCGATGCTCCAGATCGCCGAGGGCGCGGCCCAGACGATCCAGGCGTTCATCGAGCGGCAGAAGGAGCTGATGGTCCAGCGCGACCAGACGGCCACCAACAGCTCGGTGACCGCCACGCTGGGGAGTGAAATCACCTCGCTGCAGGCGGAGTCCACCCGTGTCCGCGCGGAGGCCAACTTCCAGGGGACCTCGGTGTTCCAGTCGCTGACCTTCCAGGTCTCCGACCAGACCACCAACGGGACGCTGACCGTCGACGCCTCCCTCACGCTGACGGCGCTCAGCGCGACGTCGACGCTGGCCAACGCCGACTCGGCGCTGGACGCGGTGAACTCGGCGCTGGCGCGGATCGGGGTGGGGCAGAACGTGCTGGACTTCACCACGCGCAACCTGAAGAGCGCGGTGGTGAACGTGAAGGCGGCGGAATCCACCATCCGCGACGTGGACATGGCGGAGGAGATGGCGAACTTCACGCGCAGCAACATCCTGATGCAGGCGGCGCAAAGCATGCTCTCGCAGGCCAACCAGTCCAGCCAGAGCATCCTGAACATCCTGCGCTAGTGAACGGCAGTGACGGGCGGTAACCGGTAGGGCAGGGCGCAGTTCCCTGCCGCAGCCCCGAAGTCGGCGATTCCGCCGGCTTCGGGGCCACGGCATAGCAGGGTCCCCGGAGGCACCATGGCAACCACGTCCACGAACTCGGTCAACGTCAGCAGCGGGCGCGTCAGCGGCCTCTCGTCCAGCATCAACTGGAACGAGATGGTCGACGCCACGGTCAAGGCGGAGGAAGCCCGCCTGGTCACGCCGTACAGCGATCAGATCGCCCGGCGGGCCAAGGAACGCGAAGCGTGGCAGAAGCTGCAAGGGCTGGTGAACACCCTGAGCGAATCGGCGCGCGTGGTGCGCCGGTCGGGGATGGGGGGGCTGACGGCCACGGTGCCGCCCAGCCCCGGGACCTCTCGCACGCTCTTCACCGCCACCACGGGGCTGGGGGCGCAGGTGGGGACCAGCAGGATCGAGGTGGTGCAGCTGGCCGAGACGGCGCGGGTGGCCGGCGGCCTGGTGTCCGATGTGGGGGCGGCGCGTGGGCTGGCCGGCACCCTGACGATCAACGGCACCGACATCAGCATCGCGGCCACCGATTCGCTGCGCGACATCCAGATCAAGATCAACGACGCCAACGGCGGCGCCTCCCCCACGGGGGTGCAGGCCACCATCCAGACGGAGGCGGGGACCGCCGGCCGGCTGGTGCTGGCGCGGAGTGCGGCCGGGGCCGGTCCGCTCACGGTGAGCGACACCAGCGGCGGCGTGGCGCGGGAGCTGGGGCTGGTGGACACGCGCAGCAAGCCGATCTCCTCGGCGGTGCTCTCGGCCGCCGCCGCGCTCGGGCTGACCCCGGGGATCAACCCCACCAACATCCGGGTGGGCGACAAGGTGATCACCGTGGACCTGTCCGCGGAGTCGATCTCCGCGATTGCCACCAAGATCAATGCGGCGGGCGGGTCGGCCGGCGTGGACTCGGAGCAGTTCGGCGACGAGACCCGCTACCGGCTGGTGGTGGACGGCCCCGTGTCCGCGGTGACAGGGAACGCGGACTCCGAGGCGGTCGTGGCGGCGCTGGGGTTCGCGGCCGGCCAGGCGGCGGGGATTCGCCAGACCATCCAGTCCGCGGTCCTGACCACCCCCGGCAACGCCACGGCCACGACCGCCACCGCGCTGGCCGGGCTCAAGGTGGACGGCACCGCCGCCAACCTGTCGGCGGGGGACGCCATCAACATCCGCGGGATGCGGGGCGACGGCACGGCGGTCAACTTCGGCCTGGTGATCCAGGCCGGGGACACGGTCCAGACGCTGCTGGACCGATTGAACGACGCCACCAGCGGCTTCGGCGCGGGGGCTCGCCCCGCGGTGGCCCAGCTGGGGGACGACGGGCGCATCCGACTCACCGACGGCACCGCGGGCACCTCGCGGCTGTCGCTGACGCTGGGGATCACCCGCGCCGACGGCACCACCGGGACCATGGGGACGAGCGCCGTGGCCGTGTCGGGGCGCAACCGGGAGGTGCAGGCCGGGCGCGACGCGATCATCCGGGTGGACGGGCGGGAGATCACGCGCACGAGCAACACCATCACGGACGCGATCTACGGCGTGACGCTCAACCTGCAGAACGCCGAGCCCGGGACCGCGCTGACGCTGACCGTGCGGCAGGATGTGGAGGCCACGACCAAGGCGGTGGAGAAGCTGGCGGAGTCGTACAACGCGGTGCGCCTCTTCTTCGAGGAGCAGCGCGAGACCACCGCGCCGCTGTACGGCAATTCCGACCTCCGCCGGGTGGTGGGCACCTTCACGAACGCGCTGCGCACCACCGTGAGCGCCAACGCGACCTACAGCCGCCTCCCCACGGTGGGGATGACGCTGGACCGCTACGGGGCCATGGACGTGGACGTCACGGCCTTCCGGACGGCGCTCGGGGCCAACCCGAACGAGGTGGAGTCGCTGTTCGGGCTGGGCGGCGTGGGGGACGCGCTGATCAAGGCGGCGGACGGCGCGAACAGCTTCGGCGTGGGCACGATCAGCAACCAGGTGCGCAACATCGACTCGGTGACCATCTCGCTGCGCAGCAAGGAGTCGCGCGCGCAGCAGCGCGTGGAGGCCCGCCGCATGCAGCTGGTGCAGCAGTTCAGCCGCATGGAGAACGCGCTGTCCAAGCTGAAGGAGCAGGGGAAGACGTTCGGCTCCATGAACGGGTGACGCGCCCCGCACGCTCAACCTTGGCGGACCCGTGCCGATAATGACCTGCGACGCCGCTTCGGTTCCCTTTCCCCAGCCCCCAGCCGCGATGTCCTACGCCCAGAAGGTCCCCACTCCCCGGTCCAACAGCTATCGCGAGCTGGAGCTCCAGGGCGCCTCGTCCGAGCGCCTGGTGGTGTTCGTGTTCGAGCAGCTGGTGGTCAACCTGGAGCGGGCGCGCATCGCCGTGGAGCGCAAGGATGTGGCGCTGCGCGTGGTGGCGCTCCGCCGCGCGCGCGGGCTGGTGACCGAGCTGCTGGCCACGCTGGACTTCGAACAGGGCGGCCCGCTGGCCCAGAACCTGGCGAGCCTGTACCAGTTCATGCTGGTGGAGCTGGTGGACATCGGTGACCGCGGCGACCTGCGCACCATGCGCAGCCTCATCAACGTGGCCACCTCCCTGCGCGACGGCTTTGCCGGCGCCGCCGCCCAGCTGGCCGTGCGCCAGGTCCGGAGCGCGTGATGCCCAGCGGCGCCCCGCCGGTCCCGCAGCGCCAGTCGCCCCGGTCGCGCGTCGCGCGCCAGGC
>JBILED010000282.1:0-3375 GCA_044352305.1 Gemmatimonas sp. | reverse complement strand
AAGCCGTGCAGGTTGCTCAGCACCTGCGCGGCGAACGCCTCGTGCATCTCCACCAGGTCGATGTCCGCCAGCGACACGCCGGCGCGCGCCAGCGCCAGCGGCGCCGCCAGCACGGGCGCCTGCAGCAGCTGGTCGGCGGGGTCCACCGCCGCGTACGCATAGCTCCGGAGGAACGCCAGCGGACGGTACCCCAGCGCCTGCGCGCGCGCCTCCGACATGAGGAGCACCGCAGCCCCCCCATCGGTCAGCGGCGACGCGTTCCCCGCGGTCACCGTGCCGTGGCGCCGGTCGAACACCGGCGCCAGCTTCGCCAGCTGCGCGGCGGTGGTGTCGGCCCGCACCCCGTTGTCGTGCGCCAGCGGCGCGTCGCCATCGGCGGTGGCGGGGAGCATCAGCAGCTCCTCGGCCATCCGCCCCTCCCGCTGCGCAGCGGCCGCGCGCAGGTGCGAGCGTAGCGCCAGCGCGTCCTGCGCCTCGCGGGTGATGCCGTTGAGCTTGGCCATCCGCTCCGCCGACTGCCCCATCGTCTCCCCCGTGCTGGGCTCCGCAATGGCGGGGGTGATGGGGATGAGGTCACGCGGGCGCAGCGTGGCCAGCAGCGCCACCCGCTCCCCCACCGACCTGGCGCGGGAGAGCTTCACCAGCAGCTCGCTCATGCGCCGGCTGTGCAGGATGGGCACCTGCGACAGCGCCTCGGCGCCCCCGGCGATGGCCACGTCGGCGTGCCCCAGGGCGATCTGGTCGGCGGCGTCGGTGATAGCCTGGTTGGCCGAGGCGCAGGCGCGCGAGACCGTGTAGGCCTGCAGGGTGCGGGGGAAGTGCGGCAGCAGCGCCACTTCGCGCGCGGGGTTGGGCGCCAGCACCGACGGGACCACCGTCCCGAAAGTGAGCAGGTCGACCACCTCGCCGTCCAGCGCGGTGCGCTGCATCAACTCGGCCACGGCGGCGCGCCCCAGGTCCACCACCGACAGGTGGCGCAGGGCGGTGCCCGCCTTGGCAAAGGGGGTGCGCACACCGGCCACCAGCGCCACGCGCCGGCCGGGGGGGCTGTTCCACGGGGTAGGCATGGGCGGGAAGCTAACGGCCGGGGCATATTGGGGCATGACCACCATGCCCGTTGGTGCCATTCCAGATTTTGCCCCGCACGCCTTTGCCGGGGCCGTCGTGTTCATCACTGGCGGTGCGTCGGGGATTGGCGCCGCCTGCGCCCGGGCCTTTGCCGCCGCGGGGGCGCGCGTGGCGGTGGGGGACCTGCAGCTGGAGGCGGCCGAGGCGGTGGCCCGGGAGGTGGACGGCATGGCGGTGCCGTGCGACGTGCGCGACGACGCCACGGTGGCCGCCGCCGTGGGCGCGGTGATGGCCCGCTTCGGGCGGCTTGAGGTGGCGGTGAACGCCGCCGGGATTGGCGGGGTGGAGGAGAAGACGGCGGACTACCCGCCGGCCACCTGGGACGCCGTGCTGGACGTGAACCTCACCGGCGTCTACCGCGCCATGCGCCACGAGATCCCGGCGCTGCTGGCGTCGGGGGGCGGCGCCATCGTGAACGTGGCCTCGGTGGCCGGCGTGGGCGGGTTCCCCCGGCATGGCGCCTATGCGGCGGCCAAGCATGGCGTGGTGGGACTCACCCGCAGCGCGGCGCTGGAGTACGTGCGGCAGGGGATCCGCATCAACGCGCTGTGCCCGGGGTTCACCTGGACCCCCATGGTGGAGGGGATGGTGGCCAACGGCACCCCGCGCGAGGTGCTGGAGCGCGGCATCCCCGCGCGGCGGCTGGGGACGGTGGAGGAGATGGCGTCGGTCGTGCTGGCGCTGTGCGCCCCTTCCACCGCCTTCCTGGTGGGGCAGGCGATTGTGGTGGACGGGGGGATGACCGCGGGGTGACGCCCCGCGGCGCCCCGGGCGCTACGGGACCAGCAGCACCTTGCCGTGGCGCCCGCCCTGCGCCGCGCACGCCACGGCCTCGGCCACCTGTGCCAGCGGATACGTGGCGTGCACCCGCGCGTGCAGCCGCCCCGCGGCGATCTCCTGCACCAGGGCGCCGTACAGCGCCTGCTGCTGCGCGGGCGTGGTGGTGCGGAACCACTGTGCCAGCCAGAACCCCTTGAGCTGCACGCCGCGGAAGATGAGCTGCCCGGGCGTGAGGGTGCAGGGCTCACCCGACAGCGCCCCGTAGTTGACCACCGTGCCGCCGGGGGCCAGGCACTGCGCCACGCGGTCGGTGGCCGCGCCGCCCACGGCGTCCAGCGCCAGCGCGATCTTGGCCTTGCCGGTGGCAGCCACCACGCGCGCCGCCAGGTCGGGGCCGTCCACCAGCACCACATCGCCCCCCAACGCCTCCAGCGGCGCCACCGCGTCGGCGCGGCGCACCACGTTCACCGTGCGCACGCCGCGCGCCTTGGCCAGCTGGATGGCGTACTCCCCCACGCCGCTGTTGGCGGCGTTCTGGATGACCCAGTCCCCCTCGCGCAGCGGAACGAACTCCGACAGCAGCAGCGACGCCGTAGGCGGGTTGACCGCCAGCATGGCCAGCTGCAGCGGGTCACCCGCCGGGGGGAGCACCATGGCCGACGCTGCGGGCACCAGGTGGTGCGACGCCCAGGTACCGCACCCCACCGGCAGCAGCACGCGCGCGCCCACCGGCGGCGCCGTCACCCCGGGGCCCTGCGCCACCACACGCCCCACCCCCTCGTTCCCCCCCACCGCCGGGAGCGGCGGGAGCAGGCCGTAGTGCCCCGTGAGGGTGAGCACATCGGAGGGGTTGATGGCGGCCGCCTCCAGCGCCACCAGCAGCTGCCCGTCACCCGGGGGGGCGAGGGGGAGCGTCTCGCAGCGGATGACGTCCTGCGGCACGGGGCCGCGGCGGTCGTAGCTGGCGCGCTGCAGCGTGGCGGGGAGCGTGGACATGGTCAGGCCAGCTCGTCGGCGGAGCGCTGGTGGATGGTGACCAGCTCGGTGATGACCAGCCGGCGCACCCGCGTGGGGAGCTTGAGCAGCGCCTGCTCCCCCACCGCCTTCCCCTGCAGCGCGCGCCCGATGGGGGAGCCCATGGTCACGTGGCCGTCCTGCAGCTCCCCCGCGTCGCCGAACACCAGCTCGTACGTCTCCACCGACGCGGTGACCTCGTCGGTGACCACCACGCGCGACCCCAGCCCCACGCGGTCGCCGGGGATCTGGTTCACGTCGATGTTGGCCAGCTTGGTCACGCGCTGCGTGAGCTGCCCCAGTCGCGCCTGCACGAACTGCTGCCGCTCGAGCGCCGCCTTGTACTCGCTGTTCTCCTTGAGGTCGCCCAGCTCCACCGCCTTGCGGATCTCGTGCGGGAGCACGACGTGGAGCTCATGCGTGAGCTTCTCGACCTCGCGGGCCATCTGGGCA
>JBILED010000281.1:0-3379 GCA_044352305.1 Gemmatimonas sp. | reverse complement strand
CGGCCATCCGCCGCCACCGGATGAGGACGTCCTGCACGGTGTTGTTGAGCCCGTGCCCCACGTGCAGCACCGCGGTGACGTTGGGCGGCGGCATCACGATCACGAAGGGCTCGGCCCCGGCGCGGGCGGGGTCGGGGGCGAACACCCCGTTGGCGTCCCAGCGCGGGTACCACGCGGCCTGGAGGGCGGCGGCGTCGTGGGTGGTCGGCAGCGAGCCGGAATCGGGCGCAGTCATGAGGGGAAACTAATCCCCCCGGGGAGGGCGGCGAGCGGGTCGGTGGCGCCACGACGACGGGGCGCCGCGTGGCGGCCTCCGCGGGGACCGGCTAGCTTGCCCGGTTGGGCGGGGCCCCGCACCGGGGGCCGCGTCCGTGGGTCCCCCTCGCGTGCTTCTCCGATGACTGCCGGCTCCTCCCCCGCTCCCGGCGCGCCCGACCAGGCGACGCTTGTGCTCACCCTCCCCGACGGCGCCACCCGCGAGGTCCCCGCCGGGACGCTCCCGCGTGACGTGGTGGGCGCCATCGGCGCGCGGCTGCTGCAGGCCGCCGTGGCGGTGGCGGTGGACGGCGCGGTGCAGGACCTCATGACCCCCCTGCGGACGTCGGGGGCCTTCGTGGTCCTCACCGACAAGGATCCGCGGGCGCTGGCCGTGCTGCGCCACTCCGGGGCGCACATCCTGGCCACGGCGGTGCGCCGCCTGCGCCCCGAGGCCAAGATCGGCTTCGGCCCCGCCATCGAGGAGGGGTTCTACTACGACTTCGAGGTGGACCGCCCCTTCACCCCCGAGGACCTCGAGGCCTTCGAGGCCGAGATGCGGAAGGTGGTGGCGGAGCGGTTGCCCTTCGTGCGCGAGGAGGTGACGCTGGCGCAGGCGCGCGTCCGCTTCGCCGACGACCCGCTCAAGCTGGAGCGGCTGGACGACTTCGAGGGGAGCGACGAGGTCATCTCCACCTATGCCGACGGCCCCTTCGTGGACCTGTGCCGGGGGCCGCACGTCCAGGACACGTCGTGGCTGAAGCACTTCAAGCTGCTCTCCACCGCCGGCGCCTACTGGCGCGGCGACGAGAAGCGGCAGATGCTGCAGCGCATCTACGCCACGGCGTATTTCCGCAAGGACGAGCTCGACCAGCACCTCCACCGGCTGGAGGAGGCGCGCAAGCGCGACCACCGCGTGCTGGGGCGGGCGCTGGAGCTGTTCCAGCTGTTTCCGGTGGCTCCCGGCGGCGTGTTCTGGACCCCCAAGGGGACCACGCTGTACAACACGCTCGAGGGGTTCGTCCGGGAGCGGCAGCAGGGCGCGTTCCAGGAGATCAAGACGCCGCTGCTGTACAACAAGAAGCTGTGGGAGCAGTCGGGGCACTGGGGGAAGTACAGGGAGAACATGTTCCTGGTGCTCGACAGCGAGACGGGCGAGCACGACATGTCGCTCAAGCCCATGAACTGCCCCTCGCACCACCTGTACTTCGCCTCGCACAAGCACTCCTACCGCGAGCTCCCGGTCCGCTACGTCACCTTCGACGTGCTGCACCGCAACGAGCTCTCGGGGGCGCTGTCCGGGCTCACCCGCGTGCGGCAGTTCGCCCAGGACGACTGCCACATCTACCTGCGCGAGGACCAGGTGGCCGACGAGGTGAAGTTCCTCATGGACTTCATCCTGTCGTACTACGACACCTTCGGGCTCACGGCCACGCTCAAGTTCGCCACCCGCCCCGAGCAGCGGATCGGCTCGGACGACCTGTGGGACCGTGCGGAGGGGGCGCTGCGCGCCGCCCTGGACGCCACCGGCCGGCCGTATGAGATGAAGCCGGGGGACGGGGCCTTCTACGGCCCCAAGATCGACTTCGACGTCACCGACTCCATCGGGCGCGCCTGGCAGCTGGGGACCATCCAGCTGGATTACAACGCCCCCGAGCGCTTCGACCTGGCGTACACGGGCGAGGACAACGCGCCGCACCGCCCCGTGGTCATCCACCGCGCGGTCAGCGGCTCGTTCGAGCGGTTCATCGCCATCCTCATCGAGCACTTCGCCGGGGCCTTCCCGGTGTGGCTGGCCCCCGAGCAGCTGCGGGTGATCCCGGTGGCTCCCGACTACGACGCCGCGGCCCGCGCCCTGGTGGATCGGCTGGCGGCCGCGGGGATCCGTGTCACCCTGGACAGCCGCAACGAAACGCTCAACCGCCGCATCCGCGAGGGGGAGCTCGCCAAGGTGCCGTACATGGCGGTCATCGGCCGCCGCGAGGCGGAGGAGGGGACGGTGGCGCTGCGCACGCGGGGCGCCGGGGCCAAGCAGGAGATCCTGACGGTCGACGCCTTCGTGGCGCGGCTGCTGGACGAGGTGCGCGGCCGGACGCTGGCCCCCGAGGGGCCGCGCCCGGCCGCGCCCTCTGCCGAGGGAGCGGAAGCGCCGTGACCCCGGAAGCGCTCGCGGACCTGTTCACCCTGGCCCCCGTCGGCCTCGTGGTCTGCCACGGGGATGGACGGGTGCGCCAGGCCAACCTGGCCGCGCGGCGCCTCCTGGGACCGTTCACCGGGGCCGCCCCCCTCGACCACCTCTTCGTCGCGCTGGACGCTCCCGCGCCGCAGCTGGCCGCCCTGGCGGCTGAACACCCCGAGCCGCGCGGCGTCGTGGTGGACGCGCTGGTCCTGCATCCTGCAGGCGGTGGGCACCCGGTGCGCCTGGCCATGGTGCGCACCGCCCCGGACACGTTGACCGTTCTGGTCCACGAAGCCGACTGGCTCGTCCCCGGCCGAGAGCCCCAGCAGACCCCCCCCAGGGGTGGGGCCGCCGACGACCATGACTGGGTGACTGGGGCGCTCGGGCGGCGGCGCTTTCTCGAAAGCGCCACGGGGGAGGTGGCGCGCGCTCGCCGCTATGCCCAGCCGCTCACGCTCCTCCTGGTGGACCCCGACGACTTCCGCGCCATCCAGGCGCGCGCGGGGTCGTCGTTCGGCAGCGAATGGCTCGCCGCCATCGTGGCGGCGTGTCAGCGCGAGTCGCGCGCCACGGACACGGTCGGGCGAGCCGGCGGCGAGGCGGTGGCCATGCTCCTCCCCAGCACCGACCTCGCCGGCGGACTCGTGCTGGCGGAGCGCATCCGCGAACGGGTCGAAGGCGGACGCCTCAGGGGGGAGGGCGCCCCCCCGGTCGACGTGCGCACCACGGTCAGCGTGGGCGTGGCGGAGCTGTCCGAAACGCTGCCCACGGTCGACGCCCTCCTGGCCAGCGCGCAGGTGGCCGTGGAGCGGGCCCGGCAGGCCGGGAGCAACCTGGTCGTCGGCTACGACGCGTGATCGGGGGCGTGGTCGCCAGGGGGCGCAGCCGACGGCGGCACCCCCAGCCACCGCGTGAGCTGGGTGACCAGCGCCACCTCCCGCCCGT
>JBILED010000280.1:0-3414 GCA_044352305.1 Gemmatimonas sp. | reverse complement strand
GCGGGAACGAAGTTCAAGACGTCCCCCGGCGCGGCGCTCTCGGCGCGGCGCCGCGGGGGGGGGCGCCCCGCGGCCCCGCCCCCGTCTGGTTGCATGCGCTGGTTGCATGCGCTGGGAGGCATGGAACCAGGCGCCGGTCGCGGCGGTAGGACCGGGTAACCCTTTCCGCGAGGTGGTCATGCGGGTCCCCACGATCGTCCCCGGCGCCGATGCCGGACACGATGCGCGCCGCCGCCGGCGCACCCTTCTGGCGCTGGCGCTCGCCAGCGCCCCGCTTGTCGCGAGCCCCTTGGCCGCCCAGCGACGCGGCGGCGACGGCTACCGGTTCCAGGCGCCGCGCGGCACCCTGACCCTCCGCCTGGGGGTCGCGCAGCCCTCGGCCGCCAGTGGGCTCTTCGACTTCGTGCGCGACGAGCTGACGCTCGGCACCGGCGCCTTCACCGGGGTCAATGTGGGGGCCGACTTCGCGGTGCCGGTCACGTCGCGGCTGGCGCTGCAGTTCGGTGCGGGCACGCAGCAGCGGAGCGTGGGTTCGGAGTACCGGGACTTCGTGGGCACCGACGACCTCCCCATCACCCAGCGCACCGCCTTCCAGCGCACCCCGCTCACGGTGGGCGTGCAGTGGCATCTGGTCCCCACAGGGCAGCAGGTGGGGCGCCTGGCCTGGGTACCGGCGCGCTTGGCGCCGTACCTGTCGGCCGGCGGCGGGATGATGCACTTTCGCTTCCGGCAGGAGGGGGAGTTCGTGGACGCCCAGTCGTACGACGTCTTCCGCAGCACCATGAACACCCAAGGATGGGCGCCCGTCGGATTCCTGGCGGCCGGTACCACCCTGTCGCTCACCCCGGGGCTGGCGCTGGCGCTCGAGCTGCGGCGCGAACAGGCGCGCGGCAGCACGGCCGGCCCGTTCCGCGATTTCCGGCACATCGACCTGGCGGGCACCAGTGCCACCGTCGGGCTCACCTTCCGCTACTGAGGAGCGCGCCATGCCTGCTGCACGCATGATGATGTCCGGCAGCCGCCGTCCTTGGTCGGCCGCAGTGCTCGTGGCCGCCTGCGTCGGGGGGATGGCCGCCGTCGCCCCCGCCGCGATCGCCCAAGGGGGGCAGGGGGTCGATCCGCGGTTCCATCCCTGGCTGGGATGCTGGGGGACTCCGTCGGGTGGTCCGATCGGCGCCGTGGTGCCCGCCCCGGCGGGCGAGCGCACCTGCGTAGTCCCGTCGGCCCAGATAGGCGGGAGCGTGGACCTGATCGCGGTGCGTGGCGATTCCGTGGCCAGTCGGACCCCCCTCCCGTCCCCCGGGGTCCCCATGCCGCGCACGGTGGACGGCTGCAGCGGGGAGCAGCTCGCCTCGTGGAGCGTGGACAACCGCCATCTGCTGGTGCGCAGCACGCTGGCGTGTGCCGGCGGCCAGCGGCGCACGGAGACGGCGGTGATGGGCTTCACCGAGGCGGGGGACTGGCTCCAGGTGCAGCATCTCGAGGTGGACGGCAACGCGGCCACCACGGTGGCGCGCCGCGCCGCCGAGGAGGTCCCGGACCAGGTGTGGCGGGCGGTCGGCGGGGGAGCGGTACGCTCCAGTTATGCCATGCGTCTCGCCATGGGTGCCCCCCTCACGGTGGCGCAACTCCGCGAAGTGGCCGCCCGCATGCCGGCCCCCCTGACCGAGGCGTGGCTGGCCATGCGGACCCCGCGTTTCGGGCTGTCCGGCAAGGCACTGGCGGCGCTGGCAGGCGACGGGGTGCCTGGGCGGGTGATCGACATGCTGGTGGCCTTGGACCATCCGGACCTGTTTGCGGTGGGGCCTGACACCCTGCGGGCGGCTGATCCGGTGCAGGTGATCGGCCGGGGCGGGTGCCGGTCGCGTGCGGAATGCGGATGGGATCGCGGCATGGGGTGGGGGGCAGGACCGATGGGTGCTTGGGGCGGGGGGTGGGGATGGGACCCGTGGGCCTGGCAGTACGGCCCCATGGGGTATGGGTTCGGCGTGGGCCCGTGGGGAGGGGCGTGGGGGGGGCCCTGGGGGATGGGGTGGGGGGGGAACCTGTTCTGGGGGAACCAGCCGGTGCTCATCGTCCCGCGGGGCGCCAATGGCAGCGTGGCCGGGCGTGCCGTTCCCGGTCGTGGGTACGTGCGAGAGCGCGGGGCAGCGGCGGCCCCCGATGGACCGGCCATTCGCAGTAACGGAACCGGCTCCAGCTCCGGCGGCGGCAGCCGCGGGGGTGCGGGGGGCAGTTCGGGAGGTAGCTCGGGAGGTAGCTCGGGAGGCGGGACCAGCACGGGCCGGACCGCCAAGCCGCGAGGCGGCTGACCCGAGGCGGCGGACGCCGTCGCGAAGTGGTGAGCCCGGGGGCGGAGGCGCGGTTGGCGCGTCCGCCCCGGGCGGTGCAAGGTGGGGCCATGACCGACCGATCGACGCCCCTGCAGGTCCGGGAGCTCCCGCCCGGCGACCGCCCGCGGGAACGGCTGCGCGCCTTGGGCGGCGGGGCGCTCACCACCGCCGAATTGCTGGCCGTGGTCTTGGGAACGGGGGGCGGCGGGCGTTCCGTGCTGGAGTGCGCCCACGGGGTCCTCGCGCACTGCGAAGGGTCGCTGGGGCGCCTGGTGGCCATGCCCCCGGCGTCGCTCACCCGGGTGGCCGGCATTGGGGCGGCCCGGGCGCTGGCGGTGCACGCCGCGCTGGAGTTGGGGGTGCGGCTGGCGGGGGAGGCGCGCCGCGAGGGCGCGCCCATGCGCACCCCGCGTGAGGTGGCGGCGGTGTTCCAGCCGCGCCTGCAGGCGGCCCCGGTGGAGGAGTTCCACGTGGCCATCCTCAACGCGCAGCACCGGCTCGAGCGCGACGTGCTGGTCACGCGCGGGCTGCTCGACGCCTCGCTGGTCCATCCGCGCGAGGTGTTCCGCGAGGCGATCGCCGAACGGGCGGCCGCGGTGATCCTCGTGCACAACCATCCCAGCGGCGATCCCACCCCCAGCGCGGAGGATCGGGCCGTGACGGCGCAGCTGGTGGCGGCGGGGCGGCTGCTCGACATCCCCGTGCACGACCACGTGATCGTGGGACGGGGGCGCTACGTGAGTTTCGCCGAGGCCGGGTGGCTGTAGTGGCGGACGCGTGCCGGGCATCCGGCCGCGCCCGGAGCTGTTAGGTTACGAGAGGGGCCGGCGGGGCAGCGGCCGACGGGGCGGCGGTCTCCGGGGGGCGGGCTCCCCGGCGGCGGCCCCGGCGCTGGGCCCGGGACGACATCGCCACGTGACCACGATCGCACTTCACCTCGACATTCCCGGCTTCGGCGAGGGCGCCGACGGCGCCTACGACCGGCTTGATGCCGCCCTGCTGGTGCGGGCCTACCGGTTCTCGGAGGCGGCGCACGCGGGGCAGGTGCGCCATTCGGGGGAGCCGTACGTCTCCCACTGCG
>JBILED010000073.1:0-11874 GCA_044352305.1 Gemmatimonas sp. | reverse complement strand
CCTTCTTCGTGGAGGGGAACGAGCAGATCGACACCCCCAACCAGCTGGTGTACACGCGGCGCATCATCCAGCCGCGCGCGGCCGCCAAGGCCACCGGCAAGGTGTCGCGCTTCGACCTGGGGGTGCTGTCGGCCATCGACAACGCGACGTATTCGGCCACCGGGCGCGACGACCCCGTGTTCAACATCGCGCGGCTGCGGCGCGACCTGGGGGCGCAGAACAACATCGGCTTCACCGTCACCGACCGGCGCGAGGGGGGCGACTACAACACGGTGCTCAACGCCGACGGGCGGTTCCTGATGCGCAACGTCTACACGGCGGCGTACCAGGTGGCCACCAGCCGCTCGCGCACCGCCGCCACCCCCACCCGCGGCGACATCTGGGAGTTCAGCTTCGACCGCTCCGGGCGCTCCTACGGCTTCCGCAACACCCTGGAGGGGGTGTCGGCCGCCTTCGACTCGCGGGCCGGCTTCGTGCCGCGGCTGGACTACGTGCAGCCGCAGCTCAACCAGCGCTACACCTGGTTCGGCCGCCGCGGCGCCCCCGTGGAGCAGGCCATGATCTTCCTCAGCGGCCAGGGCACCTGGACCTACCGCGGCTTCTTCGCGGGGGACGCGGCGCTCGAGCGGCGGCTGTCGCTCTCCACCAGCCTGCAGCTCCGCGGCGGCTGGGGGGTGGGCGTCACCCCGTCGGTGGAGCGCTTCGCCTTCCAGCCGGAGCGGTACACGTCGTACGTGGTGGAGACGCCGCGGGCCGGCCGCACGGACACGCTCCCCTTCGCGGTGGGGACGCCCGTCCCGGCGCGGCAGCTGCAGCTGCGCCTCACCACCCCGCAGTTCGGCAAGTTCGGCGGCTCCATCAGCACCACCGTCGGCCGCGACGCCGAGTTCTTCGAGACGGCGCAAGCCCGGCGCGTGGACGTGAACGCCACGCTGGACCTGCGCCCCACGCCGCGGCTGCGCATCAGCGCCATCATGCTCCACCAGGAGTTCCGGCGCGCGCGCGACAACTCGGCGATCCTCCGCACCAACATCCCCCGCCTGCGCACCGAGTTCCAGCTCAACCGCGCCATCTTCTTCCGCTTCGTCGGGCAGTACGAGTCGCGCCTGCGCGACGCCTACCGCGACCCGCGCACCGAGCTCCCCATCCTGCTGCGCAGCAGCAGCGGCGGGTACACGCGCTCCACGCGCAGCCAGACCAACGCCATCCGGGCCGACTGGCTCTTCTCCTACTTCCCGAGCCCGGGGAAGGTGGTGTACCTGGGGTACGGGGCCAGCCTGAACGAGGCGTTCGCGTTCCGCTTCCAGGACATGAACCGCACCGGCGACGGCTTCTTCGTGAAGGCCAGCTGGCTGTACCGGGTGCCGTGAGGCCATGATCCCGTTCGTCCTGGTGGCCGCGCTGCAGGCGTCCGGCGCGGGTGCGGCCCCTCCCGACAGCGCGCAGCGCGACACGATCCCGACCCGGGTGGCGTTCGGCGCGTTCATCGACGGCTACTATGCCTGGGACGCGGGGCGCCCGCGGGCGCTGGACCGCGCCTTCACCACGCAGCCGGCCCGCCACAACGAGTTCAACGTCAACCTCGCCTTCGTCGAGGCGGCACTCACCGGCGAGCGCGTGCGCGGTCGGCTCGCCCTGCAGGCCGGCACGTCGGTGCAAAGCAACTCGTTCGCCGAGCCGCAGGTGGGAGCCGTCTCCGGGGGCGTGCTCTCGCGCAACATCCAGGAGGCGACGGTGGGCCTCCGCCTCCACCCGCGGCTGTGGTGGGACGGCGGGATCTACTTTTCCTATGTCGGGCTGGAGGGGTGGGTCTCGCGCGACAACCCCACCTACACCCGCTCGCTGATCGCCGATTACACCCCGTACTACCTGAGCGGCGCCAAGCTCACGTGGCAGGCGGCACCCACGGTGACGGCGCAGCTGCACGTGATGAACGGGTGGCAGAACGTCTCGGAGACGAATGCGGACAAGGCGGTCGGCACCCGCATCGACTGGACGCCCCGACCGACGGTCCTGCTCGGATGGGCGACGTTCATGGGAAACGAGCAGGCGGATTCGCTGCCGTCACGGGTGCGCGTGCTGTCGCAATTCCTGGGGCGCTGGACCCCCCCGGGATGGGAGCTGTCGGGCGTGGTCGACGTGGGCCGGCAGCGGCGCCCCGGGGGGGGCGCCGACCGCTGGACGGGCTCGACGCTGGTCGCGCGGCGGTCCCTCGCGCCCGGCGTGAAGGCGGTCGGACGCGCGGAGCATCTCTTCGACGGGGGGCAGGTGCTCGTGTCCACCGGCACGCCGGGCGGCTTCCGGACCACCGGCGCCTCGCTGGGGCTCGATGTGTCCCCCGAGCCCCGGGTGCTCTGGCGCACCGAGGTGCGCGCCTTTCGCTCCGGGGAGGCGCTGTGGCCGAGGGCGGGACGCCCCGGCGGGAGCCGGACGGGGCTGATGGCGGTGATGTCGGTCGCGCTGACGCTCTAAGGCGGTGATCGGCGCCCCGGGATCACCCCGGGCGCCGCAGGGTGATGCTGCCGTTCACGGTGCTGGCCTCGATCCGCCGGCCGCCGTTCCCCACGGTGCCGCGCAGCGACTTCCGCGACAGCCGCCCCTGCACCGTCACCGGGAAGTCGGTGGACACGCTGCCGTTCACCGTCTCCAGCACCAGCGCGGCGTTGGCGTCGGCCGGCAGCTCCAGCGTGATGCTGCCGTTCACCGCCTTGTAGCGGAGATCGTCGCGCCCCAGCGCCCCCAGGGTGGCGCGGATGCTGCCGTTCACCGTCTCGGCACGCACGGGGCCGCCGGTGCTCCGCGCGGTGATGCTCCCGTTCACGGTCTCCGCGTCCACCATCCCGGCAACCCCCTCGGCGGTGACGCCGCCATTCACGGTGTGCAGGTCCAGGTGCACCCCGTCGGGGACGCGCACCGTCACGGCCACGGACACGTCATCGCGGTTGTTCCAGCGGGTCCGCCCGCCGCGAATGCCGCGGTCGGTGCACTCGGCCTCGTACCACAGCACGCACACCACCAGGTCGCCGTTGGCGGCGGTGCGCTGCTCGATGCGCACGCTGGCCGGGTCGCCGCGCCGCCACTGCTTCTCCGCGCGCACCTCCACGCGGTCGCCGCCCGCGCGCGCGGCGCTGATGCCGCCGTTCACGTTGTGGAGGTGCACCGTGCGCCCGGCCGCCAGCGGCGTGTCCTGGCGGAAGGCGTCGGGGTCGCGCTGCTGGGCGCCCAGAGGCGCGGCGGCGGCAAGCAGCAGGGTGGCCGTGAACAGGCGGGGCGGGCGCATGGGACCATCCGGGAAAGAGGGGAAACCGCTGACCGTCACGTGTGGGTGCATCACTCGCGCCGCGGGGCGGCGCCCTCCAGTGCGCGCAACCGGATGGTGCCGCTGAAGCTGGAGAGCGTCACGCGCGGGCCCTCGCCGCGCCCCAGCGTATACCGCTGCCCGCGGCCGCGTTCCACCAGCTGGTCCGCCGCCCCCAGCACGGACTCCATCCCGGTGGCCACGCCGCGCATGACCCCCTCCACCAACCCCTCCACCGAGCGCTCGAAGTCCCGCTCCCACCCGCTCGTGCCGCGCTCATCCGAGCGCACACGCTCGCGCGCACGACGGAGCGAGTCGCTGGCATAGCGCCGCAGCGAATCACGCAGGGCGGCCAGCTTCTCGCGCGCTTCGGCCTGCTCGCGCTGCTCCTCGCGGTCGCGGGGGCGGGGGGCGGCCTCGGGGAGCAGCGTGAGCGGAAACGGGCCCGCGTCGACCTCGCCGCTGAAGGTGCGCACCAGCAGCGCGGCGTGCGCGCCACGCGGCAGCGCCAGCCGCACGCCGCCGGAGTGCGCGCCAAACTCGTAGCGGCCGTCGTCTGCCAGCGCCCCGGTCCACTCCACGTCGCCGCTCACCACCTGCACCGCCACGCGACGCGAGGCCACGCCGCGCAGCAGCACGCTCCCCGACGTGGCGCGCACCTCCAGGTCGCCCTCCAGGTCGTCCACCCGCACGTCGCCGCTGGTGACCTCCACCCGCGCCCCCTCGCGCACGCCGCGCACGGTCACATCCCCCGACACGGTCTCCACCCGCACGCGCGCCGCCTCCTCCACCCGCACGTCCCCGGAGAAGGTCTCGGCTTCCACGTCGGCGCCCGTCCCCACCACGGACACATCCCCCGACTGGGTGCGCAGCAGCAGCGTGGTCCCGCGTGGCACCACCAGCGCCACCTCCGCGCCGGTGCGGCGGCCGGGGGCATTCACCAGCACCGAACGGCCGGTGGCGCGCACCGACACCCGGGCCTCGTCACTCCCGCGCACACGCACCTGGCGATCGCCACCGGTGGTGACCACGATGTGGCTGGAACCCCCGGTGACCTCCACGGTGGCCCCGCGCTCCAGCGCCAGCGTGGTGTCGCGCCCCTGTGCGCCGGCGGCGGCCATGGGGAAGGCGCCCAGCGCGAGGGCTGCGCACCGCAGCAGGGAACGAGGCACGGCCGAGACGGCGGCGGCTGGCAGGCAGGAGATCATGGGCGCAAGGCTCACAGCAGGGTGAGACGACGGAGCAGGCCGACCTTGCGCCCGTAGGCGCGGTCCAGCTGCTCCTGCAGGTAGGGGCTGCCGGGATCGGCGGCCAGCGCCGCCCGGCTTTCGCGGATGGCCTGGTCGATGATGACGAGGTTGCGGCGCACCACGGCGGCCGTCGCGCTGTCCAGCTGCCCCAGCGACCCCTCGGCCGCCTGGTGCAGCCGCGCGATCTCGCGGCCGTACAGCGAATCCAGCCCCACGCTCGCCGCCTGACTGACGACCAGCCGTGCGGGGGCGCGGCCCACCGGGCGCTCCCGCCGGGCCACCGACCAGGTCACCCCGGCACTCACGGTCATCAGCGCCACGGCAGCCACGGCCAGGCGCCGCCACGGCAGCGGCGTCCGCGCGGCGGGGCGGCCGCGGTCGATCGGCAGCACCGGCGTGTCCAGCCGAGTGGCGATGCCCTCCCACAGGTCGCGGCTCGGCGCCGTCGCAGGGAGCAGCGCCGCCGCCTCCCGTATGGTGTCCAGGTCGGCCAGCAGCGCGGCGCACGCGGCGCACGTGGCACGATGGCGCCCGCACGCCTCGCGAGTGGACGCGTCCAGCGCCTCCTCCATCAGGTCGCCCAGCAGCGCCTCGAAGCGCGCGCACGTCATGGGGGGAGTGTTCGGTAGGGTGCTCATCGGGTCAGGGCCTTGCGCAGCAGCAGGCGGGCGCGGTGCAGTTGCGCCTTGCTGCCGCCGGATGTGATGCCGAGGAGGACGCCGATCTCCTCATGCGTGTAGCCTTCCACGTCGTGCAGGACGAACACCCGCCGCGCGCCGGCGGGAAGGCCCGCGATGGCGCCCTCCAGGTCCAGGCGCTCACCCACCCATACGGCGCGGGCGGGGGCGGCCTCCAGCGCGCTGTCATCGGACTCGGCACCGGCGGGCGTCGGGCGCCCCAGCACGACGTTCACCGCCACCCGGTGCAGCCAGGTCCCGAAGGCTGCTTCGCCGCGAAAGGTCCCCAGCTTCTGCCACACGCGCACGAACACGTCCTGCACCAGTTCCTCGGCCAGCGCGCGGTCGGCGGTCATGCGCAGGCACAGGGCGAAGACGCGCGGGCCGTGCCGGCGGTAGAGCCGCTCGAAGGCGCGCCGGTCACCCGCGGCGGCCGCGGCCACCTCCTCCCGATCCTCGTCCGCCACCCCCCCCACACCCGTGGCCGCCACGGAGCGGTGCTCCGGGCGAGCGGGCGCGGCGGCGAGTGGGAGGTATCCGGTCACGGCGAGTGTGTGCATGGCCCCTGGTGGTGTTGCCCGATTGGATGGGGGCGGGGGCGGAATGGTTTGAACCGGGGGCACCCCCCGTACGCCCGGGGGGGGGGGGGGATTCACCCCCCGCCCCCCGCCTGGCCTCCGACAGCTACCCTAGCTCCCCCGCAAACCGCCGCCGCATCAGCCGCCGGTGCAGCGCCGGCCACGTGGCCCACAGCCAGGCCCCAAAGGCCGGCAGCCACTCCCGCGGCACCTCGGCCCGCCGCGCCTCCAGCGCGGCGACAATGCGCCCGGCCTGCCACTCGGCCGTGCGGATGCGCCCCACCGTGCTGCGCGCGTGCGGCGCCGCCCCGCCGTCGGCCCCCAGCGCATTCCGTTCGATGGGCGTGTCCAGGAAGCTGGGATAGGCCATGAGCACGTGCACCCCGTCGGCCACCAGCTCCTGCCGCAGCACCTCCAGATACTGCGCCAGCGCCGCCTTGGAGGCGCCGTACCCCGCGCGCCCGGGCACCGGCATCCACCCGGCCATGGAGCCAATCCCCACCAGGCTCCCCCGCGACGCGCACAGCAGCGGCAGCGCCAGCGCCGTGAGCGCCACGGGAGCATGGTAGTTCACCTCCATCACCCGCCGGATCACCGCGGGGTCGGTGCGCTTGGCCGGCGAGCGGTGCGTGATTCCCGCGTTGTGCACCAGCACATCCAGCCGGCCAAACCGCTCGGCGATGGCCGCCACCAGCCGCGCCCGTGCGTCGGCGTCGGTGAGGTCTCCCGCCACCGCCAGCGTGCGCGCCGGGTCGCCCAGCGACGCCATCCGCTGCGCCAGCCCGTCCGCGTCGCGGTCGGCCAGCACCACCGCGTCGCCCCGCGCATGCAGCGCCCGCACCAGCGCCCACCCCAGCCCGCCGGCCGCGCCGGTCACGCATGCCACGCGCACGGGGCCCCCGCTCACGCTCCCCTCCACAGCCCCTGCCCCTCGGCAAACGTCCGGAACGCCTCGGCGGCCGTCTTCCGCAGCGGCACCCCGAATTCGCGCAGCAGCCTGGCGTTGGAGAGCACCGGGCGATGCTGCAGGAAGCGCACCTGCTCGGGACCGTAGCGCGACACCCCCAGGCGCCGCCCCGCCCACAGCGCCGCGCGCAACACCCCGGCCGGGAGCGCCACCACGGGCTTCCCCAGCAGCGCGCCGATCTCGCGCAGGGTCAGCGCCCCGCTCCCCGCCACGTTGAACACCCCGGTCACGCCGTGCGCCACGCCGTGCGCCAGCACCGCCACCAGGTCCTCATCCCACACGAAGGCAAAGGGGGCATCGTGGCCGCGCACCGCCAGCAGCACGCGCTGGTGGAACAGCGCCGTGATCTGGTTGCGGGTGGCCGCCCCCACCACGGGCCCCACGCGCAGCACCAGCTGCCCCAGCGCCGGGTGCCGCGCGCGGGCCTCGGCCAGCAGCGCCTCCACCTGCCGCTTGTGATCGGCGTACGAGAAGGCGGCGTCGCCACGGAGCGGATCGTCTTCCGAGAGCGGCACGGGGTTGTCGGCGTGGTAGCCGTACGCCGCGCCGCTGCTGGTCACCGTGAGGTGCCGCACCCCGGCCGCCACGCACGCCGCGATGACGTGGCGCGTGCCGTTCACGTCGATGTCGAAGTCGCGCGCCCGGTCGCGCGTGGGCTCCAGCACCGCCGCCAGGTGCACCACGGCGTCAATGCGCTGGTCGCGCAGCAGCACCGCCAGCGCCGGGTCGCGGATGTCCAGGGCGCGCACCGGCACCGGGCCGCCCGGACGCGGGCGCACGTCCACGCCGGTCACGAACACCCCCGGGCGCGCGGCCAGCCGCTCCCCCAGCAGCGTCCCCACGTATCCCGACGCGCCGGTGAGGCAGACGCGCAGGGACACCGGCGCCGCCGAGGCCATGGGCTAGGCCGCGGCCGCGGGGATGGGCCGCCGCGCCCACCACTGGGCGATGGCCAGCCCCGACACCAGGTGCCACACCCCCCAGAAGGCGGTCACCAGCATCATCCCCCCCGCCTGCGGGAAGAAGGTGAACAGCACCGCCAGCCCCAGCCCGGTGTTATGGATGGACACCTCGATGGTGAGCGCGCGCCGGTCGGCCTCGGAGAGGCGTGCCGCCGTGGCCGCCAGGTACCCCACCGCCATGGCCAGCAGGTTCTGCCCCACCACCAGCCAGAAGAACTGCCCGAAGCGCGCCACGAACAGGTCGGTGTTCTTCGCGAACGCCAGCGCCACGAACGCCAGGAACACCAGCGTGGCCACCGCGCGCAGCGGGCGCTCCGCGCGCGCCGCCAGCCGCGGGAAGCGGCGCCCCGCGGCCATCCCCAGCAGCAGCGGCACCACCAGCACGAAGAGCACCAGCGACAGGATCCCCCCCGCGGGGATCTCGATGGCGCGCAGCACCGGGCGCGTGACGGGGTTGAGCCACCCGTACAGCGCGAAGTTGAGCGGCATCACCACCGGCGCGGCCACGCTGGAGACCGCCGTGAGCCCCACCGCCAGCGGCACGTTCCCGCGCGCCATCCAGGTGAGCACGTTGGAGAACGACCCGCCGGGGCACGCCGCCACCAGAATCATCCCCAGCGCCAGTGGTGCATCCAGCTGCAGCGCCCACGCCATCAGGCAGGTGAGCGCGGGCACCGCCACGTACTGCGCCGCCAGCCCCACCGCCGCCGCGCGCGGCGCGCGCCACGCGGCGCGGAACGCCTCGGGGGTCAGCGTGAGCGACACGCCGAACATCAGGCACGCCAGAATCACGTTCAGCGCTGCCAGCCCGCCGGGAGCCAGCTGCAGCGGCAGCGCGTCGTTCACGCCGCGCCCCTCGCGCCCGGCGCCAGGTCGGCGCGGAGCGCGTCGATCTCCCGCTGCACCGCGCGCAGGTAGCTCTCCTTGTGCACGTAATACGCCATGCGGTCCAGCGGGAGGTAGCGATAGCCCCCGCGCACCTCGGGGGCGTCCACCGTCCGCTTGCGCGCCTGCAGTGCGCGCGCGCTGGCCGCCCCCGCCGCCAGCTGCCGGATGTACAGCGCGACCAGCTCCGCCTGCCGGTTGCGCCCCTCCCACCCCAGCCCCGCCGCCTCCAGCATGCCCATGAGGAACAGCGTGTCACGGTCGGGATGGAACGTGTTCAGGAACAGCCGCGGCGCGGGTCCCTCGGCCCAGTTCAGCAGCCGCGCATCAATGAACGGGAACTCGGGCTGGTATCCCGTGGCCAGCAACAGCATGTCAAAGTCGGCGCGGGCGCCGTCGGCAAAGGTCACCGTGCGCCCCTCGATGGCGCGGAGCCCCGCGCGCGGCGTGATGTCCCCCTGTCCCAGGTGGTGCAGCACCAGCGAGTTGATCACCGGGTGCGCCTCGTACATCCGGTAGTCGGGGTCCGGCAGCCCGTAGTCCGACGGCTTCCCCATCACCACGCGCACCAGCAGCGCGTCCAGCCGCTGCTTGAGCGCGCGCGGCAGGCGGATGGCGCCCCCCAGCGTGTCGGTGGGGCGCCCCATGATGAACTTGGGGAGGAAGTAGTAGCCCCGCCGCACCGAGAGGTCCACGCGCGCGGCCCGGTGCACCGCGTCCACCGCGATGTCGGCGCCGCTGTTGCCGCACCCCACCACCAGCACGCGCTGCCCCTCGAACACGTCGGGGGTGCGGTACTCCGCCGAGTGCAGCACGCGCCCCGTGAACGTGCCCGGCAGCGTGGGCCAGTGGGGGTGGTGCAGCACCCCCGAGGCGATCAGCACCCCGTCGTGCGCCGTGGTGGTGCGCGGCACGTCGGCGGACACGAACGCGTCGCGCCCGGGCTCGGGCACCGTGGTCACCGCCCACCGCCCGTCGGGAAGGGGGGCCACCTGCTCCACGCGCGTCCCCCACGCGTAGTGCCCCGTCAGCCCGAAGTGCGCGGCGTAGTCGCGGAAGTACCGCCGCAGCTCGGTGTGGTGCGGATACGCGGGCCCCTTGGGCATGGGGAACTCCGCGAACTCCGTCATGTGCCGCGAGCTGATGAGGTGCGCCGACTGGTACAGCGTGCTGTGCGGGTTGTCGATGTCCCACAGCCCGCCGGGGCCCGTGTGGCGGTCATAGCCGCGGAAGGGGATCCCCAGCTGCTGCAGGTTGCGGGCGCAGGCCAGCCCCATGGGGCCGGCTCCGATCACGGCGTACATGCGGGAAAGCTACCCGCGGGACTACCAGCGGGGGCGGGGGCGACGCCGCACCCCGTGCCGAACCCCGTGCAGCAGGGCGCCCCCCCACGCCACCCACCCCGCCCCGCGCACCACCGCCGCGATCCGCTTCTCCTGCTCCAGCAGGTCCACCGTGCGCAGCAGGTAGCTCCAGTCGTGGTCGTCCCCCTCCCCGCCCATGCTCACCAGCGGCAGCTCCAGGTCGCGGGCGTCGCCGACGTACCAGGACAGGTTCCCCAGCGACGCGGCCAGCCACAGCACCGCCACCGCCACCCCCAGCGCGTCGTCCCGGTCGCGCATCAGCCACACCGCCCCCAGCGGAACCAGCAGCTGCAGCAGCGACCCCCCCAGCACGGTCAGGTACTCGTTCCCCGTGAGGGCGAACACCAGGTGCCCCAGTTCGTGCACCCCGAAGGTGATCCCGCCAAACAGCCCCCAGTCGCTGTCGCGCAGGGGGACGGCGGCCTGCCACGCCACCAGCGCCAGCAGGGCGAGACGCCACCAGGAAACGGGCGGGCGATCCGGATCGGTCATGGCGGGAAGCTACCCGCCACGGCGACTTCCGCGCATGTTCCGGGGATGCACCGCCGCCACTTTTCCCGCCTGCTGGCCGGCGCCGCGGCCGGCGCCCTGCTCCCCCGCACCACCTGGGGCGGGCGCGCCCCGCGCGCCCTGGCCGTGAACGGCGCCCGCCTCAACGGCGACCTCACCGCGCTGGCCGCCTTCGGGCGCAACCCGCAGGGGGGCGTCACCCGCCTGGCCTACACCGAGCCCGACCTGCAGGCGCGCCGCTACGTCACGGACCGCATGCGCGAGGCCGGGCTGGTGGTGCGCACGGACCGCGCCGGGAACCTCTTCGGCCGCCGCGCCGGCACCGACGCCGCCGCGCGCCCCATCGTCTTCGGCTCGCACGTGGACTCCGTCCCAGAGGGAGGGAACTACGACGGCAACGTGGGGGTCATCGGCGCCGTGGAGGTGGTGCGCACCCTCAACGAGCAGCGCGTCACCACGCGCCACCCGCTGGACGTGGTCGTCTGGCAGAACGAGGAGGGGGGCACCTGGGGGAGCAACATGGCCACGGCGGCGCGCATCACCGCCGAGGAGCTGGCGCTCACTGCCCGCAGCGGCGTGACGCTGCGCGACGGCGTCACCATGCTGGGAGGCAACCCCGACCTGTTGGAGGAGACGCGCATCCGCCCCGGCACGGTGCACGGCTACCTGGAGCTGCACATCGAACAGGGGGGGACGCTGCATGGCGCGGGGATCCCCATTGGCGTGGTCGAGGGGATCGTGGCGCTGCACCAGTGGGAGGTGACCATCGAGGGGTTTGCCAACCACGCCGGCACCACCCCCATGGACCAGCGGCGCGACGCCATGCTGGCGGCGGCGCGCTTCACCGAGCTGGTCAACCGCACCGTGCGCGGCGAGCCCGGGCGGCAGGTGGGGACGGTCGGGCGGATGCAGGCGTACCCCGGCGCCCCCAACGTCATCCCCGGCAAGGTGGTGTGCACGCTGGAGCTGCGCGACCTGGACCAGCCCAAGGTCCTCCGCCTGTACGAGGCCATCCGCGCCGGCGCCGAGCGCATCGCCGCCGACACGGGGACCAGCTTCGCCTACAAGCCGCTCACCGTCCACGATCCCGCGCTGTGCGACCCGCGCATGCGCGCGCTCATCGGCGACAGCGCCGCGGCGCGGGGCATGGCCACGTGGTCCCTCCCCAGCGGCGCGGGGCACGACGCGCAGAACATGGCGCGCGTGGGACCCATGGGGATGATCTTCATCCCCAGCGTGGACGGCATCAGCCATTCCCCGCGCGAATACTCCACGCCGGAGGCGATCACCGCCGGCGCCAACGTCCTGCTGGAGGCGGTGCTGCGCCTGGACGCGGCCCGCTTCGACCCCCCATGACCCGATCCGCCATCCCGCGAGCCGCCG
>JBILED010000279.1:0-3419 GCA_044352305.1 Gemmatimonas sp. | reverse complement strand
CACGAACGGCGCGTCCAGCATGACGTACAGCCCCGCCAGCGAGAACATGACGTTCACGAGCCAGAGGGCGGCGGGCACCGGCGCCTTGCGCGTCACGAACAGCAGCGCGGAGGCCACGGCGAGCAGGGCGAACAGGTAGAACTGGAAGGCAAGGAACCCGGTCATTCGCCCTTCGGGTCGCTGGGGTCCCACAGGTCGCTGACCGGATGCGTCTGGGCGGTCAGCCGCTCGAGGTCGTACACGAACGCCGACCGGTCCAGCTCGGCGTTCTCATAGTGCCGTCCCACGTGGATCGCCTCCTCCGGGCACACCTCCTGGCAGTACCCGCAGAAGATGCAGCGGAACTCGTCGATCTCGAAGACCAGGGGATACCGGTTCCCCTGCTCGTCCTCGCCGGGGGTGAGCTTGATGCAGTTGGCCGGACACACCGTCGGGCACAGCCCGCAGGCCACGCACTTGGCCCGGCCGTCCTCGGTGGTGAGCATGCGGTGGGTGCCGCGCCAGCGCGGCGACAGGTCCCACTTCACCTCGGGGTACGGCATGGTGACCTTGTGCGGGTCCACCAGGTGCTTGAAGGTGCGCGCCATCCCCGACAGGGTGGCCCGCACGTAGCTGACCTGCTCGAGCGGTCGGGACAGGACCTTCACGCCGATCGCCATCAGGCGCCTCCGTCGGCCGCAGGGGCCGGGGCATGGGGTGCGGGGACGGCCGCCAGGGGCGCGGCCGCCGACCGGGGCACCGCGCGCGCGCGGCGGCGCGCCAGCTCGCCAGCGCCGAGCCGCGCGCTGGCGGGGCTGATGATGCGGCCGCGGTCAAGCCAGCCCCCGAGGGCGGCCAGCAGGGCCACGTTGACCGCGAACAGCGCCAGGGAGAACCCCGGGCCGCGCGCCACGCCGGCGGCGTCCAGCGCCAGCACCAGCGCCGCCACCAGCACGATGTAGCCCAGGGCCAGGGGCAGCATCAGGCTCCAGCCCAGCGCCATGAGCTGGTCGTACCGGAAGCGGGGGAGCGTCCAGCGGATCCACATGAACAGGAAGAGGAACGCGCCCGTCTTGACCCCGAAGGCCGCCAGCGTGGCGACCGTCTTGAGCACCGTGTGCGGCCCCGCATTGTCCCACGCCGTGAAGGGGATGTCCCACCCCCCGAAGAACAGCGTGGCGGTGAGGGCGCTCACCGTGGCCATGTTGGCGTACTCGGCGATGAAGAACATCGAGAACTTCATCCCGCTGTACTCGGTGTGGTACCCGGCCACCAGCTCCGACTCCGCCTCCGGGAGGTCGAACGGCAGCCGGTTCGTCTCGGCGAAGGCCGCCACGAGGAACGTGAGCCAGGCCACGGTCAGCGACAGCACGTTCCACCCCATGTGCGCCTGCTGCGCCACGATCGCCGACAGCGACACGTTCCCCGCCAGCAGCAGCACGGGAATGGTGGACATCCCCATGGCGATCTCGTACGAGATCATCTGCGCGCTGGAGCGGAGCCCGCCCAGCAGCGCGTACTTGTTGTTGGACGACCAGCCGGCCAGCACGATCCCGTACACCCCGATGGACGAGATGGCGAGGGTGAAGAGGTAGCCGACCGGCAGCGGGGCGACGGCCATGTCCACCAGCCCCCACGGGGTGGGGAGCGGGGCGGCCAGCGGCAGCACCGCCCACGTGAGCATGGCGGGGATGAAGGCGAGCGCCGGCGCGATGAGAAAGAGCCACCGGTCCGCATCCGCCGGGTTGGTCTCCTCCTTCATGAAATTCTTGATCCCGTCCGCCACCGGCTGGAGGATCCCGCCGGGCCCCGTGCGATTGGGACCGCGCCGATCCTGGATCCAGGCCGCCACCTTGCGCTCGGCGAGCGTGAGCAGCGCCACCCCCACCATGTAGACGCTGAACACCACGAGGATCTTCACCACGCTGGCGACGACGAACGTGCCAATCGCCTCCGGGGGCAACTGGGGATCCTGCCGCGGGAACCAGCGGGCCAGGTCGAGCTGCGCCGTCACCCCGACCGCCGTCACGCGCCCACCTCCGCCGCCGCGGGCATCACCGCGCCCTGCAAGCCGAGGGCGCCATAGGAGAGGCCGCGGAACCCGTCGTGCGTGGCGGCCAGCGCCTCGAACACGGCCTCGGGGAGCGGGAAGTCCCCTGCGCCTCCGCAGGCGGCCAGCAGGTCGGCCAGCACGTACCACGACGGCCGCGCCACGCCGGGGGCCGCCTTGGCCTGCAGGAACCGCTGCACACGGCCGCGCAGGTTGGTCAGCGTCCCTTCCTCCTCCAGCACGGTGGCCAGCGGCAGTGCCACCGCCGCGCGGTCGGCCAGCACCGGCGGGAGCGCGGTCCCCAGCTGCACCACGGCGCCGAAGCCGTCGAGCGCGGCCGGCGCCACCCCGTCCAGCTCGTCATCCACCACGACCAGCACGTCACCCGCCGTCGACAGCCCGTCCAGCGAGCCCACCTCCCGGAAGCCGAGCGCACGGGCGCCCGTGCCGTTGGCGGCCCGCTCCGCGCGCAGCGCCAAGTCTGGAGCCCCCGGCAACGGGGCCTCCGCCCCCCGGGTCACGCGGAACACCGCGGTCCCCCCAAGCCGGGAGACCAGCCGCTCCAGCAGGAAGAGCGCCTCGTTCGAGAGCGAGGGCGAGGCCACCACCACCACGCGCCGCCCCGACAGCACCCCCGCGGCGGCCGCGAGCGCCTCCCTCCATTCGGCCACGACCAGCGAGGGGCCACGCCGCACCAGCGGCTGCTCCTGCCGATCCTGCCGGTTGAAGCGACGGTAGCCCAGCCGTCCCGTCTCGCAGAGATAGTACTGGTTGACCGCCTCGTTGGGACGCGGCTTGAGGCGCACCACCACGTTGTCGCGCGTCTCCGCCACGGCGTTGCATCCCTGGCTGCAGCCGGTGCACACGGTGGCCCCGCGATCCAGCTCCCAGGCGCGCGCCTTGTTCAGGAAGTCCTTGGACAGCAGCGCCCCCACGGGGCACAGGTCGACCACGTTCCCGGCCCATGGGTTGGTGAGGTCGTGCCCCTCGGCCTTGCCGATGAAGGCCCGGTCCCCCCGCTCCGAGACGTTCAGCACCGGCTCCTGCGCCACGTCCGACATGAAGCGCACGCAGCGGGTGCACAGGATGCAGCGGTTGGGGACGTACAGCACGTCCCCCCCGAAATCCTCTACCGGATTGAACCGCTTGGGCTCCCGATAGCGCGACTCCGCCCGCCCCTCGGCGAAGGTGTAGTCCTGCAGTTCGCACTCGCCGGCCTGGTCGCACACCGGGCAATCCAGGGGGTGGTTGATGAGCAGGAACTCCAGCACCCCCTGCCGCGCCTCGAGCGCCTTGGGGGCGTGTACCCGCACCACCTGCCCCTCCATGGCCGACGTGGCGCACGCCGGCGCCAGCTTGGGCATCTTCTCGACCTCCACGAGGCACATGC
>JBILED010000072.1:0-11882 GCA_044352305.1 Gemmatimonas sp. | reverse complement strand
CACGCCCAGCTCCCCGAGCGGGTGCAGGGGGTGGCGGCGGTGCGGTGGGCGCGGGGGGCCCACGCCCTGGTGGTGGAACAGGGGTGGTTCAACGGGGACGAGCCCACCGGCCCCTGGGCGGCGCCGCAGTGGCGGCGGCTGGGGGACTCGCGCGCGACCCGCCTCACGGCGCAGCGCCGGGGCGGCGGCGGCGCCTGGGAGCTGCAGGGGAGCCGCGCCGTCGTCCGCTCGCCAGGGATCATCCAGGGGGGCGCCTTCGACCACGACCAGGGGAGCGTGTCGCTCCGCTACGCGCGCGGGGAAGAAGAGGACGGCCACGCCGCACAGGGCCACGCCGCACAGGGCCACGCCGCACACGGCCACCGCCCGCATGGCGGTGGGGGGGAGGGGGACGGCCTGCGCTACCTGCTGGTGGAGGGGGCGCGCACCGACGAGGGCGCCGACGGGGTGCGCGCGTTCCGCTACGAAAGCCTGCTGCTGGAGGGCGCGTGGGCGCGCCGCGGGTGGCAGCTGGCCGTGCGCGCCGAGCGCACGGACCGCCCCGAGCCGGAGCGGCTGCTGGACCTGTACCGTACACCGGCAGGACATATCGACTTCCAGGTGGTGGGGATCACCCGCTTCGACGTGCTCACTGCCCAGCTGGCCGCGCCGGGGTGGGCCCCCCGCCGCTGGGGCGCGCTGCTGCCGTTCGTGGAGGCCGCCGTGGCGCACCCGGTGGCGCGCCGCCGCCCCGCGGTGTTTGATCCCCCGGCCTTCTACGGCGCCCGCCTGCCGTGGACGCTGTCTGTCGGGGTGCGCCTGCACGCCGGCACGATGCGCCCGCGCATGGGGCGCTATGGAGTGCTGTCCCCGTGAACCTCCCGTCCCGCCCATGTCCCCGGCTCCCATGACACCCCGGCACTCCGCTCACCGGATGGCCATCGCCCTGGCCATGACCCTGGCAGGCGCCGCCTGCGGCCCGGCCGACGCGCCGGTGACCCCGCCCCCCCAGCCCCCTGCCGTTGCGGTAACGGTGGGGGCGCCCACGGTCACCGTGGCGCGCGGCGCCCAGGGCACCGCCTCCCTCACCGTCACCCGTACCAATTACCCCGGGACGGTCACCCTCACCGTGGAGCAGCTCCCCACCGGCGTGACCGCCACGGTGACGCCGGCGGTGCTGGAGGGGAGCGTGTCGTCGGCCACCCTCACGCTGGCGGTGCCGCGCAGCGCGACCACGGGGACCAGCGCGCTGGTGGTGCGCGCCACGGGCACGGGCACCGTGGCCGCCTCGGCGTCGCTGGCACTGGCGGTCACGCCGCCGGCGGTGGGCACGCTGGCCGCGCTGGGCGCAGGCCCCGTGGCGGAGCGCTACACCAGCGAGCTGTGGGTGCACGGGGGGCTGGCGTACACCAGCAGCTGGGGCAACCGCAACGGCGTCCGCGGCAACGCGGTGAAGGTGTGGGACGTGTCGGTCGACACGCCACGGCTGCTGGACTCGGTGCTGGTGGAGAACGCCACCACCACCGGCGACGTGCAGGTGAGCGATGATGGCCGCCTGCTGGTGGTGGCCATCGAGTCCAACCCCAACGGCGGGCTGGCGGTGTACTCGCTGGCCACCCCGCGGGCACCGCAGCTGCTGGTGCGCACCACCGGCGGCGAGCTGCAGTACGGCGTGCACACGGCCGAGGTGGCGCGCGTGAACGGCACGCTGTACGCCTTCTGCGCCGTGGACCCGGCCAACGGGGTCCCGGCGCGGCTGGTGATCATGAGCCTGGCCAATCCGGCGGCGCCGCAGGTGGTGTGGTCGCAGGTCATGGGGGCGCCGTACATCCACGACGTGTTCGTGCGCGACGGCTACCTGTTCACGGCGGAGTGGAACGACGGGCTGGGCATCTGGGACATCGGGGCGCAGGGGGGCTCGCCGGCGGCGCCGCGGCGGCTGGCCCGGGGCACCACGGTGGGGGGGAAGGTGCACAACCTGTGGTGGTACCACGACGCGGCCGGCGGGAAACGCTACCTGTTCGTGGGAGAGGAAGGGCCGGGGAGCATCGGGTCGTCGTCGGTGGGGGACCTGCACGTGGTGGACCTCAGCACGCTGACGGCTCCGCGCGAGGTGGCCCGCTTCACGGTGGCGGGGGCCGGGGTGCACAACGTGAGCGTGGACGAGCGCACGGGGCGGTTGTACGCCGCGTTCTACAACGGCGGCGTGCGCGCGCTGGACGTGACCGGCGACCTGGGGAGCTGCTCGGCGACGGAGAAGACCGCCGACGGGCGGTGCGACCTGGGGCTCATGGGGCGCGAGGTGGCGCGCTTCACCGGCACCGGCGCGCCCGTGTACGTGTGGGGGGTGCACTGGAGCGCGTCGGGGCTGTTTGCCTCGGACATGCTGCAGGGGCTCTGGCGGATCGCCCCTCCCTGACCGGGAGCCCGGGACGCACCGCCCTCCCCGAGCGTGGCGCCCCCGAGCGTGGCGCCGGGGCGCCCGGTCCCGCGCGGCTTCCCCCCCCGCGCGGCCCCCGGTAGCTTCCCCCCGGTGCGTCGCCCCCTCCTCCTGCTTGTCGCGCTGCTCCTGGCCCATGGGGCGCTGCTGCTGGTGCGCCCCCCCGGCGCCACGGTGGCGGACGATTCCGAGGGGCTGGACATCGGTGTGGTGTTCGACGTGGGCGGCCGGGGCGACAAGTCGTTCAACGACGGCGCCTACCTGGGGGGGATGCGCGCCGCGCGCGACCTCGGGGCCCGCGTGCGCTTCATCGAGCCCGGCGAGGGCGCCGACCGGGAGGCCGGGCTGCGGTCGCTGGCCGCCCAGGGGATGGACCTGGTCATCGGCGTGGGGTTCATCTTCACCGATGACATCCTGGCGCTGGCCCGCGAGTACCCGGGCACCCGCTTCGCCGACGTGGACATGGCGGTGGCCACCGACTCGGCCGGGCGCCCCCTCCCCCTCCCCACCAACCTCGTGGCACTCAAGTTCCGCGAGGAGGAGGGCTCCTTCCTGGTGGGCGCGCTGGCCGCGCGGGTGGGAGGGAGCAAGACCGTCGGGTTCGTGGGCGGCATGGACATCGACCTGATCCACAAGTTCGAGGCGGGGTTTCGCGCCGGGGTGCGGCACGAGTGCCCCGACTGCCGCGTGCTGGTGAGCTACGCGGGGGTCACCCCCGAGGCGTTCCGCAATCCCGGGCGCGGCAAGGAGCTGGCGCTGGCGATGTACAACCAGGGGGCGCGCGTCATCTACCACGCCTCGGGGTCCACGGGGCTTGGCGTGTTCGAGGCCGCGCGCGCCACCGGGCGGCTGGCCATCGGGGTGGACGCCGACCAGTACGGCGAGGCGCCGGGGTTCGTGCTCACGTCCATGGTGAAGGGGATCGACGAGGCGGTGTACCAGGCGATCCGCGCGGTGCAGGCGGGGACCTTTGCCGGCGGCGTGCGCGAACTGGGGCTGGCCGAGCAGGGGGTGGGGTACGTGTACGACGCCAACAACCGGGCGCTCATCCCCCCCGCGGTGCGCGCCCGGCTGGACACGCTCACCGCGGAGATCGTCGCGGGGCGCATTTCCGTCCCGTCCACCCGCTGATGGGGATGCCCGCCCCCGCCTCTCCCGCCGTCGTGCTGCGCGGCATCGCCAAGGCCTTTGGCGGCGTGGCCGCCAACCGCGACGCGTCGCTGGAGGCGGCCGCGGGGGAGATCCATGCCGTGGTGGGGGAGAACGGCGCCGGCAAGAGCACGCTGATGCGCGTGCTGGCCGGCGGGCACGCCCCTGATGCGGGGACGGTGCTGGTGCACGGGCGCGACGTGACCGGATGGGACACGCGCGCGGCGATCGCGGCGGGGGTGGGGATGGTGCACCAGCACTTCATGCTGGTCCCCACGCTGACGGTGGCGGAGAACGTGGTGCTGGGCGCGGAGCCGATGGCGCGCGGCCGGGTGGACCTGGCGGCGGCGGTGGCGGCGGTGGCCGCGCTCTCGCGCGAGACGGGGCTGGCGGTGGACCCGACGGCGCTGGTGGCCGACCTGACGGTGGGGGAGGCGCAGCGGGTGGAGATCCTCAAGGCACTCCACCGGGGCGCGCGCGTGCTCATCCTGGACGAGCCCACCGCGGTGCTCTCCCCCCCCGAGGTGGCCGACCTGTGGCGGGTGCTGCGCACGCTGGCGGCCGGCGGGGCCACGATCGTGCTGATCACGCACAAGCTGGACGAGGTGGTGGCGGTGTCGGACACCATCACGGTGCTGCGCGACGGGCGCACGGTGGCGCGCTTCCCGACCGCGGGGACCACACCGCAGGCGATCGCGCGGGCGATGGTAGGGCGCGACGTGACGCTGGCGCTGGACGCGCTGGCGCTGGACGCGCTGGCGCTTGACGCGCTTGCGCCGCACGCGCCGGCGGCGGGGGACGCCACGGCGGACGACACCGCGACGCCGCCGGTGCTGGCGTGCGCGGCGATCACGGTGCGCGGCGACCGCGGCCACCCCGCCGTGCGCGACCTCACGCTGGCCGTGCGCCCCGGGGAGATCGTCGGGATCGCCGGGGTGGAGGGGAACGGGCAGGCGGAGCTGGTGGAGGCGATCGCCGGGCTGCGGCCGCTGACGGGGGGCGCCATGCGGCTGGCGGGGCGCGACCTGGCCGGCTGCGACGTGGCCGCGCGCGCGGCGCTCGGGATCTCGCACATCCCCGAGGATCGCCAGCGGCGGGGGCTGCTGCTGGACTTCAGCATCACCGACAACCTGCTGCTGGGGCAGGCGCACCGCGCGGCCGGGCGGCTGGGGCTGGACCGGCGGCGCGCCGCCGCGCACGCCGCGCTGCAGGTGGCGCGCTTTGACATCCGTCCCCCCGACCCGTCGCTGCCGGTGCGGGCGCTGTCGGGGGGGAACCAGCAGAAGGTGGTGGTGGCGCGCGAGGTGGGGCGCCCCTTTGCGCTGCTGCTGGCGGCGCAGCCCACGCGCGGGGTGGACGTGGGCGCCATCGAGTTCATCCACGCCCAGCTGCGGGCGGCGCGCGACGCGGGCAAGGGGGTGCTGCTGGTGAGCGCCGACCTGGCGGAGGTGCTGGCGTTGGCCGACCGGGTGGGGGTGATGTACGGCGGACGCCTGGTGGCGCTGCTCCCGCGGGCGGCGTGCGCCCCCGAGCTGCTGGGGCGGTTCATGACGGGAGCGGAGGCATGACCGATGGCGCGACTGATGGCGTGACCGATGGCGTGACCGGCGGCCTGCGCGCCCGCCTGGCGCGGTGGGGTGACACGGTGGGGCCGGCGGTGCTCCCCCCGCTGCTGGCGCTGGCGATCGCCGCGGTGGCGGGCGACCTGCTCATCCTGGCCTTCGGCGAGGCGCCGGCCACGGTGTTCCGCCTGCTGGTGGAGGGGACGTGGGGGAACGCCTACGGCATCGGGCAGGTGCTGTACAAGGCCACCACGCTGACCTGCACGGGGCTGGCCTTTGCGCTGGCGGCGCGGGCCGGGCTGTTCAACGTGGGCGCCGAGGGGCAGGTCGCGGCGGGGGGCTTTGGCGCGGCGGCGGTGGGGCTGCTGCTGCCGGCGGCCACGCCCGCGGTGCTGGCGGTCCCCGCGGTGATGGCGGGCGCGCTGGCGGCGGGGGCGCTGGTGGGGGCGGTGCCCGGCGTGCTGCGGGCGCGCTTCGGCGCCAGCGAGGTGATCGTGACGATCATGCTCAACTTCGTGGTCCTCGCCTTCCTCAGCTGGCTGCTCACCGCGCACCTGGCGCTGCCGGAGACGGTGCGCACGCCGACGCTGCGCGCGGGGACGCTCCCGCGGCTGGACGCGTTCCTTCCCGTCCTGCACGGCAGCGCGGTGAACGGGACGCTGCTGGTGGCGCTGGCGGCGGCCGCGGCGGTGTGGGTCGGGCTGTTCCGCACGGCAGCGGGCTTTGCGCTGCGCGCCACGGGGGCGCAGCCGGCGGTGGCCGAGTACGCGGGGATCCGCGTGCCGCGGATGCAGGCGTGGAGCCTGGTGCTGGCCGGGGCGCTGGCCGGGCTCGGGGGCATCAACTTCGTGCAGGGGTACAAGGGCTACTACGAAGACGGCTTCGGCGCGGGGAACGGCTTCCTCGGCATCGCCGTGGCCATGATGGGGCGCAACCATCCCGTGGGGATCGTGCTGGCGGCCCTGCTCTTCGGCACGCTGTCGCAGGGGGGGCTGGCGGTGAATGCCGTGGTCCCCAAGGAGCTCACGGACATCCTCACCGCCGTGGTCATCCTGGCGGTGGCGGTGACCGCCCCCGAGGTGCGACGGCTGTGGCAGGGGGCGCTGGCGCAGCGCACCGCGCAGGCCGCGCGCGCGGCGGCAGCGGGTGCGGCGGTGGCGCCATGATCGCGCTGGCGATGCTGCTGCAGGCGCTGCGCATTGCGGTGCCGTACCTGCTGGCCGCGGCCGGCGGGGTGCTGTCGGAGCGCGTGGGGGTGATCGCGCTGGGGCTGGAAGGGATGATGCTGGCCGGCGCGTTCGGGGCCGTGCTGGGGGCGCATGCCACCGGGTCCCCGTGGGCCGCGCTGCCGGCGGCGGTGGGTGCGGCGTGGGTGGTGACGGGGGTGCTGGCCGTGGCCACGCTGCGCTACCGCGCCAACCACGTGGTGGTGGGGGTCGCGCTCAACCTGCTGGCGGCGGCGGCCACGCGCTTCTTCCTGCGGCTCACCTTCGACAGCGCCTCCAACTCGCCGCGCGTGGCCGGCTTTGGCGAGGACGGTGGCGCGGCGCTGCTGGCCGGCACCGCCAACCCGCTGCTGTGGCTGGGGCTGGTGGTGCTGCCGGCGATGGCGTGGGGGCTGGCCTCCACGCGCTTCGGGCTGCGGGTGCGCGCGGTGGGGGAGAAGCCCGAGGCGGCGGCGTCGCTCGGGGTGCCCGTGGGGCGCATCCGGGTGCAGGGGCTGCTGCTGGGGGGCGCGCTGGCCGGGCTGGGGGGGGCGTTCCTGGCGCTGGAGCAGCACCAGTTCTCCAACAGCATGACCGCGGGGCGCGGCTTCATCGCGCTGGCGGCGGTGATCTTCGGGCGGTGGGAACCCCGGCGCGTGGCCATCGCCTGCCTGCTGTTTGCGGCGGCGGAGACGGCGCAGATCCAGCTGCAGGGGGCGCAGCGGCTCCCCAGCCAGTTCGTGGAGATGATCCCCTACCTGCTCACCATCGTGGCGCTGGCCGGCCTGGTGGGGCGCAGCCACCCGCCGGCGGCGCTGGGGCGCACGGAGTGAACGCCGACACGCGCAGCACCTTTGGCAAGCTGTCGGTGCTGATGGTGACGGCCTTCATCGACATGCTGGGGATGCTGATGGTCCTCCCGCTGCTCCCGTTCTACGCCAAGGAGCTGGGAGCGGGGGGGCTGGTGGTGGGGATGCTGGTGAGCGCCTTCAGCGTGGCGCAGCTGCTGAGCGCGCCGCTGTGGGGGCGGCTGAGCGACCGGTACGGACGGCGACCGGCCATGATGGTGGGGCTGGGCGCGAGCGCCGTGGCCTACCTGGTGTTCGCCTTCGCCGACAGCCTGTGGCTGCTGTTCCTGTCCCGCATCGTGCAGGGGGCGGGGGGGGGCACCGTGGGGGTGATCCAGGCCTACGTGGCCGACGTCACGCGCCCGGAGGACCGCGCCAAGAGCCTGGGGTGGCTGTCGGCGGCCACCAACGCCGGCGTGGCGCTGGGGCCGGTGCTGGGGAGCTGGGTGCAGCACTGGGGGCGCGCCACCCCCGGGCTGGTGGCGGCGCTGCTGTGCGTGGTGAACGTGGCCTTCGCGTGGCGCTACCTGGACGAGGTGCGGGAGCACGCGCCAGAGGGGGGCAAGGGGAAGCCGCGCGGCTCGCGCGAGGCGGTGTGGCGCGTGCTGGCGCACCCGCATGAGCCGTCGTCACGGCTGATCCTGATCTACGCCATCGCCATCGGCGCCTTCCAGGGGACCACGGCGATCCTGGCGCTCTTCCTCGACTGGCGCTTCGGCGTGACGGTGGACACGATCGGCTACGTGTTCATGTACATCGGCACGCTGAGCGTGGTCATCCGCGCGCTCCTGCTGGGGCGCGTGGTGGACCGTGTGGGCGAGCCGCGGCTGAGCCGCGCGGGGGTGGTGCTGCTGGCGGCCGGGTTGCTGGGGATCTCGCTGGCCCCCGATGTGCCCACGCTGGTGCTGGCGGTGGGGCTGCTGCCGCTGGGGACCGCCTTCACCTTCCCCTGCGTGACCGCGATGCTCTCGCGCGTGGTGAGTGCGGGGGAGCGCGGGCTGTACATGGGGGTGCAGCAGACCTACGGGGGGATCAGCCGGGTGGGGTTCCCGCTGCTCTTCGGGTTGGCCTTCGACCACCTGGGGAAGGCCAGCCCCTTCCAGATCAGCGCCACGCTGGTGCTGGCCACACTGCTCATGGGGCGTGACCTGGAGCGGTACGCCCCCCGTCAGCGCCCCGCGAGCCAGTAGCGCGCGCCCACGCGCAGCGCCACGCTGCGCACCTGCACGGGGAGCACGGGACGGCTGGCGCCGCTGGCGTCGGCCCAGGAGCTGAAGCGCCCGCCGGTGCCGCGCAGCGCCCCTTCCAGCGCCAGCTGCCGCCGCGCGAACCACATGGCCCCCACGCCACCCGTGATGGCACCGGTGGTGGCGCGCACCTGGGTGCGGCCCGCGCCCGCGGGGACCTCCACGGTCATGCGCTGGACGGTGATCCCCCCCTCCAGGAAGGGGCGAAGGGCATTGCCGCCACGCCCCAGCAGGCGGCGAAAGCCCACATCCACGTCGCGAAAGCGCTGGGCGGGGTCGCTGTCCAACCGCAGCGTCGCCATGGCGCCAAAGAGCGTGAGGCGCGGATTCACGCCGTACCCCACCTCGGCGGCCACGCCGGCCGCGCGCGACCAGCGCGCCGGCCCGTCCACGTTGGTGGACACCAGCGCGCCGCGCCCCGACAGGCCCACGGTGGCACCGGTGGCTGAGGGGCGGAGCTGCTGGGCCCCGGCAAGGGCGGGGGCGAGAAGGAGCGCCGTGGCTGCGGGGACCAGCCCGCGGGCGACGCGACGGAGAGCGAGGGCGCGATGCATTCCGTAGAGCTTGCGCCACGCACCGGCGCGGGGCAAGCCGCCGGCTCAAGGGCGCAGTGGGCGGCGCCCGGCGGACCGCGGCCCGTCAGGCCGGGAGCCCGGTCGGCAGGTGCACCGGGACCACCACGGTGCGGAAATCCGTCCCCCCGCGGGCGGTGAAGCGCTCCCCCTCCACGTGCGCCACCAGTAGCGGCGCCTGGGCGGCACGCAGCCGCCCCGCCTGCGCCGCGGGGCACCGGATGACGAGCTCCAGCACCACCTCCTCCTCCGACAGCACCTCACCGATGGTCACGGCAAGCCCGGCCGCGCCAACGGGGCGGCGCAGGGGCCTCCCGTCCACGGGCGTCCCATGCGCGGGCGACTCGCCGGTGCCCTCCTCCAGCGTGACCCCCTCCGAGGGACGGAGGCGCACGGACACCCCGCGCAGGGCGCGCCGCCCCATCTGCTCCCGCTCGTCGGCCAGCGCGGCCGCCACCTCCGACGCGGTGGCCACAGGATGACACCGCCCGTCCCCAGCGGCCGCCATGGCCTGCAGGAGCGAGTGGTTGGCATCGGGACCCAGCGCCAACACCGAGGTGCCGATCCCCCGGTGGTGCGCGCTGCGCGCGAGCTCCACCAGGGTGGACGGGTCGGTGATGCCGGTATCGATGTGCCCCGTGGCGCACAGTACGATGCGCCGGGTGCTGGCCGCGTGCTGCCCCACGATCCACGGGGCGTCGTCCAGCAGCTGTCGCGCCCGCAACCAGCCGCCGCACAGGTTGGCGCCGTCGCCCGTGGCCACCCCCTCCAGCCGCTCGGCCACCCAGGCGCGGTCGAGGCCCACCTGGGTGACCGGGGCCAGCTGCGTCACCTCGCGGTCTGCCGCCAGCAGCGCCAGGGCGTCGGCAGGGGTCAACGCGGCCACTCCGCGCGGCACCCCCAGCTGCAGCGCGTGCCGCAGCGCCGGGGTCAGGTAGTGCCCCCGCTCCAGCACCAGCGCCACCCCGTGCGGGGCGGCCAGCGGATCGGCCACGCGGCTGGCCCGCACGACCAGCCGCAGCTGCCACTGCAGGCCACGATCCGGCAGGGGCAAACCCTCCCCCGCGCTCCCCGCCTGGGCCACTGGCGTCACCGCCGCGGTCACCTGCACGAGGCCCCCGCGCTCCCCCCCACCCGCCCCTGCTCTCCGTTCATGGCTTGCCCCTCCGGCATGTGAACGGAAGGTATTGGGGGGGTCTGACAGCGGCGGAGCGGCGTCGCCCCTCCTGCCCCCCCGGCATCACCCGCGCGCCCCGGTCCCTCCCCGCACCCGCAACGTGGCCGCCGCCGCCAGCAGCAGCAGCACCCCTGCCAGCCGCACCACGTTGGCCGGGTCGCCCCCCAGCCACGCCTCGTAGTACAACGGCAGCGTGAAGATCTGGAGCATCATGGGGAGCACGATGAACATGTTGAAGATCCCCATGTACACCCCCACCCGCTCGGGCGGGATGGCGTTGGCCAGCAGCACATAGGGGTTCCCCATCATGCTCCCCCACGCCAGCCCCACCCCCACCATGGGGAGGAACAGCCAGGCGCGCTCCCGGATGGACGGGAGCATCCACATCCCCACGCCGGCGGCCGTGAGCGCGACGGCATGGACCCACCGCGCCCCGAACCGCCGCGTGACGGGCACCATGGCCAGCGCCGACAGGAACGCCACGAAATTGTAGAAGCCCCCCAGCTGCCCGTTCACCAGCCCCGCCTCGCGGAACCCCGCCGCCTGCGGGTCGCTGGTGTCGTAGAGCGTGCGCGCCAGCGCCAGCACGACGTACTGCCAGTAGCAGAACATGGCGTACCACTGGAACAGCTTCATCACCGCCAGCTGCCGCATGGTGGCCGGCATGTCGCGCATGGCGTCGGCGATCTCGCGCAGCGCCGGCCCCATCCCACGGGGCAACGCGGCGATGCGCGCCCGCTCCGCCGCGGAGAGCGGCAGCTCGGGGGTGGTGCGCACCGACCAGAGGATGGACGCGATGGAGAACACCGCGCCCATGAGGAAGGCCAGCGTGGTGATGTGCGGGATGCCGCGCGCGTTCACGGCGTCGCCGCTCATCCCGAGCCCCACCAGCAGCGACGGCGTGAGGTACGAAAGCGTCTGCCCCAGCCCGGTGAAGGCGCTCTGCGTGAGGAACCCCTGCGCCTGCTGCGCCGGGTCCAGGCGGTCGGAGACGTACGCCCGGTACGGCTCCATGGTGACGTTGTTGGCCGCGTCCAGGATCCACAGCAGCCCCGCAGCCGCCCACAGGGCGGGGCTGAAGGGCATGGCCAGCAGCGCCAGCGAACAGAGCACCGCCCCCACCAGGAAGTACGGCGTGCGCCGCCCGCGCGGGCTCAGGGTGCGGTCGCTCATGGCGCCCACCACCGGCTGCACCAGCAGCCCCGTCATGGGGCCCGCCAGCCACAGCAGCGGCAGCGTGGCCTCGTCGGCGCCCAGGTAGCGGTAGATCGGGCTCATGTTCCCCTGCTGCAGCCCGAAGCTGTACTGGATTCCGAAGAACCCCACGTTCATGTTGACGACCTGCGCCAGCGAGAGCCGCGGGCGCGTCCCCGTGCCTCCTTCGCCCATCCGTCCTCCGGTGTGCCAGTCATGACCCCACCGCTCCCCGTGGCCGAAGGCGCGGCGCTGCTGCGGACGCTCGCGTCGGGGGGGCTCGGCATCCGGGCCTCCCGCCACGCGGTGCACAACTATGGCGCCGTGTTCGCCCGGGACGCCATCATGGCGGGGATTTCCGGCGTGCTCACGGGGGACGCCGCGGTGGCGGCCGGGCTGGCCGACACGCTGGCGCTGCTGCGCGCGCACCTGGGGGCGCAGGGGCAGGTCCCCTCCAACGTCCTGGTCCCCGCCGACGGCGGCGCGCCGCGGGTGAGCTTCGGCACGCT
>JBILED010000233.1:0-4423 GCA_044352305.1 Gemmatimonas sp. | reverse complement strand
CATCGCCGCGAGACGGGCATCGGCCTCGCGCACCAGCGCCTGCAGCACCTCCACCACCGCGCCGAAGAAGGCCGCGTCCACCTTGTCCGCGTCATCCCCGGGCTGGTGGTAGTCCGGATGATCCTCCACCCCCAGGTACAGGAACGGGATGCCGCGCGCATGGAACGCGCCGTGGTCGGAGGAGGCGGTCCAGTCGTCCCCCGGCTTTCCCCCCGGGGTGTCATGCCCCAGCCGCACCGGAATGCGTGCCGTGGCGGCCACCCGCTCCACGAGGGGGCGCAGCGGGGGCGTGTGCGACGTGCCGGCCACCCACAGGGCGCCGCCGTCCTGGCGGGCCACCATGTCGGCGTTGATCACCAGCGCCACGCGTGCCAGCGGCAGCGGGGGCGCCGCCACGAACCCGCGCGCGCCCTGCAGCCCCGCCTCTTCCGCGTCGAAGAACGCCAGGATCACGTCATGCTGCGGCGGCACGCGCCGCAGCTGCTCGGCCACGGCCAGCAGCGCCACGCACCCCGAGGCGTCATCGTCCGCGCCATTGTACGTGACCCCGTTGCGGATGCCCAGGTGGTCGGTGTGCGCCGACAGGAGCAGCACCGGCCCGCCCGGCACGCGCCCGGGGATCCGGGCCACCAGGTTGACCGCCTCCGTGTCCTCGGTGCTGCCGCGGCGGCGCCAGCGCACCGGCACCGCGTAGTCGCCGCCCAGCGGGGCCACGCCCATGACCTGCAGTTCACGCGCGATCCACTGCCGCGCGCGGGCGGCCCCGGGCGTCCCGGTGCCCCGTCCTTCCATCGAATCGGCGGCCAGCGCGCGCAAGCGGGCCATGAGGCGTGCCGTGTCCGCCGCGGGCACCGCCGCGCTCGCGGCAACGCCACGGGGCTCCGCCTGTTCGACACGTGCACCGGCGCCCGGCCGCGCGCAGGCCGCCGCCCCGAGCACCACCGCCGCCGCCACCATCCATCGCGGCGTCACGCCGCGGCCGGCGCGGCATCGCCCCACGCGCGCTACCATGGCCGCTCCGCCCCGGTCCAGTCCAGGAAGCTGCCGCTGCGCTCGCGCGGAAGACGATCGATCATGGACAGCAGGCCGGCCGCCGCGTCGTCGGCCCCATGCCGAAAGGCGGGGCCATCCGGCGCGGTGCTGAAGTGCCCGGGATTACCCAGCGCCACCACCAGGCCGTCCTCCGCCAGGTCGTGCGCCAGCGCCCGCCCCAGCATGTTGAGCGCGGCCGTGCTGGCGCAGGTGGCATAGTCGCCCCCCTGCGACTTCCCGGCCAGCGACCCCAACCAGCTGGACACCAGCAGCACGCGCGCCGCCTCGCCGCGCGCCAGCAGCGGCAGCAGCATGCGCACCAGCAGGACCGGCGCGACCGCGTGCCGGCGGTAGTGCTCCACCACCCCGGTCCCCGTGAGGGTGGCCAGCACCTCATCGCGCGCCTCATCCCCCGCGCGCCCGTGGGCGGGCGGCTCCGCCGGCGCCACCACCAGCAGATCAAGCGACTCGGTGAGCCCCTCCAGCACGGGGAGCGCCGCCGCCACCGAGGCCGGGTCGGCCGGATCGAGCGCCAGCAGCTCCAGCCCCGCGTACTCCGCGCGCAGGTCGGCCAGCACCGGCACGCGCGCCGGGTTGCGCGCGGCCGCATACACGCGGTCGCCGCGCTGCAGCGCCTGGCGCACCAGCGCCACACCCAGCGGCCGCCCGGCCCCGGTCACCAGCGTGCGGCGCTGGGGGATCATCGGCCCCGCTCCAGCACCGCCGCCACCGCCGCCACCGTGGGGTCGATCTCGATGGGCGCGTTGGCCTCCGCGCCCGCCGACGCCTGGTGCATGTCGATGAGGATCCCGGGATCCTTGAGCACATGGCCGGTGAGCACCGCCACCACGCGGTCCCCCGGGCGGATGGTCCCGGCCGCCACCAGCTGTCGCACCCCCGCCACGCTCGCGGCGCTGGCGGGCTCGCACCCCACGCCGGCCGCGTCAATGGCGCGCTTGGCCGCCAGGATCTCCTCGTCCGTGCACGACGTGACGATCCCGTCGGTCTCGCGGATGGCGCGCACGGCGCGGTCCCAGGACGCCGGGTCGCCGATGCGGATGGCGGTGGCCACCGTTTCCGCCTGCACGCGGTGGCGGGTGGCGAACCCCTCGGCGAAGGCGCGCGCGAACGGCGCCGCCCCCGCCGCCTGCACCGACACCAGCCGCGGCATCCGCGCGATGAGCCCCAGCGCCTGGGCCTCGCGCAGCGCCTTCCCGAAGGCCGCGGTGTTGCCGAGGTTCCCCGCCGGGAGCACGATGAAGTCCGGGGCGTCCCAGCCGCACTGCTGGAGGAGCTCCAGCACGATGGTCTTCTGCCCCTCCACGCGCCACGGATTGATGGAGTTGACCAGGTAGATCCCCAGCTGGCGCGACGCCTCCTGCACCAGCCGGAGGCAGGCGTCGAAGTCGCCGCGCACCAGCAGGGTGCGGGCCCCGTATGCCAGCGTCTGCGCGAGCTTCCCCAGCGCGATCTTGCCGGCCGGCACGAACACCAGCCCGGGGATCCCGGCCTGCGCCGCGTAGGCGGCAAGCGAGGCCGAGGTGTTCCCGGTGGAGGCGCAGGCGACCGCCGAGGCCCCCAGCCGAACCGCCTGCGTCACCGCGGCGGTCATCCCGCGGTCCTTGAAGGAGCCGGTGGGGTTGTGCCCTTCATGCTTGATGTGCAGCCCGTCGCACCCGGTGAAGCGCACCAGGGCGGCGCGGGCCAGCAGCGGGGTGTTCCCCTCGGGGTGGCTGGTGATGGCGGCGCCGGCCGCCGGCATGACCAGCGATCGGAAGCGCCACACCCCCGACGGGTGGCCGAGCGGGCGCGCGCAACAGTGCTGCGCAAAGGAGGCCCGCAGGGCCTCGGGCGACAGCGGGGCGCCGTCCGCGTCGGCGGGGCGCCGGTGCACCGCCTCCAGCAGCCCGCCGCACCGCGGGCAGTCGGGGGATGGATCGGTGTCGGCCAGCAGCGCGTGGCAGGCGGCGCAGCGCTGGCGGGAGGCTGCCTCGTCACCGGCGGCAAGGAAGAGCGGGGGGGGGGCGTGTGCCATCAGGCGGGCGCGAGGTGGAGGATGTCGTCAAGGACGCCGGAGGCGGTGACGTCGGCGCCGGCGCCTGGTCCCGTGATCACCAGCGGAAGCGCCTCGTAGCGCTCCGTGGTGAAGACGAGCTGGTTGCTCGTTCCCTCCAATCGCGCCAGCGGGTGCCCCTTGGGGAGCGCCTCCAGCCCCACCGACACGCGCCGGGGGGTCACGCGCAGCACGTAGCGCAGCACGCGCCCCCCCGCGGCGGCGGCCTGCGCGCGCTCGGCCCACGGGCCGTCCTGCGTCTCCAGCTGCCCCAGCAGCGCCGGGAGCGGGGTGCGGCGCCACGCGGCGGGGACCAGCGACGTCACCCGCACGTCGCGCATCTCGCCGCGATAGCCCAGCTGGCGCGCGAGCAGCAGGGCCTTGCGGGCCACGTCCATGCCGCTCAAGTCCTCGCGCGGGTCGGGCTCGGTGTACCCCAGCGCCATCGCCTCGCGCAGCGCGGCGCTGAAGGGGCGCCCCTGTTCGATGGCGGTGAGCAGGAACCCCAGCGTCCCCGACGTGCACCCCTCGATCCGCCGCACCACGTCGCCGGTCTCGATGAGCTTGGCCAGCATGTCCATCACGGGCAGCCCGGCCCCCACCGTGGCCTCCTCGCGGATGCGGACGCCCCGCTGGGCGGCGAGGGCGCGCAGCGCCTCGACCTCGGCGCGCGCGGCCGTCATCGGCTTCTTGTTGGCCAGCGCCAGGTGCATCCCGGCGGCCACGCCGGCGCGGAGCACGGGCAGCGTGTCATCGGCGGTGACATCCACCAGCACGGGATGGGAGAGCGCATGGCGCCCCACCGCGGTGACCGCCTCCTCGGCCGTGGCGGCGATGCCCCCGGGCAGCGCCGCCATCGGGGTTCCCGCCCCCTTGGCCTGCGCGATCGCCGCCAGCTGACGCGGCGTGAAGCCCTCGGGGGCGAACAGGTACCCGCTGCGGTCGATGAGCGCGACCACCGTGGGGGGGGTGCGCCGGCGCGTGCGCGGGATCATGCGCAGCAGCGCGCGCCCGATCTGCCCCACCCCCAGCAGCACCACGTCGCAGCGCTGCGGCGCCACCCCGGCACCGCCCCCCACCTTGTCCAGCTGGAAGGCCGCGTGCACCGCGCGGGCCGCGCGCTCCACCTCGGTCTCCTCGATGACGGCCGTGATGTTGAGCTCGGAGGAGCCCTGCGCCAGGGCGGCGATGTTGATGCCGGCGCCGGCCAGGGTCTGGAAGACCCGGCTCATGACGCCGGGGGTCCCCGCCATCCCCAGCCCGACGACCGCCAAGGTCGCCATGCCGTCGCGCACCACCACCCCTTCCAGCTCCCGCCGCGCCAGCTCGGGCGCGAAG
>JBILED010000278.1:0-3434 GCA_044352305.1 Gemmatimonas sp. | reverse complement strand
CCGCCGCGTCCTCCGCCGAGATCGGCACCGCCACCAGCCCCTCGGCCGTCTTCCCCGACGCCGCGCCGCCCCCCGTCCCGAACGCCCCGAACAGCACGTTCGCGAACGAGCGGTTCATCGCCTTCGACATGATGATCGACAGGATGAACCCCGACGCCCCGTCCAGCGCCCCGGCGATGATCAGCACGTTGTTCCCGATCGCGAACCCCGTGGCCGACGCCGCCAGCCCCGCGTACGAATTGAGCAGCGACACCACCACCGGCATGTCCGCCCCGCCGATCGGGAGCACCAGCATGAACCCGATGGCAAAGCTGATCGCCACCATCGCGTAGAACGCCGCCGGGGTGTTGGGCGACGCGATCAGCCACCCGTAGCACCCCACCGCCGCCAGGAACAGCAGGCCGTTGAGCAGGTTCTGCCCCTTGAAGGTCACCGGGCGCCCGGTGATGAACTCCTGGAGCTTGCCGAACGCCATGAAGCTCCCCGACACCGTCAGCGCGCCGAACAGCACCTCGAACCCCAGCGCCGCCATGGTGAACCGCGCGTCGCCGTCGGACGGGAGCGTGGGGTGGTCCCCCTGGTACATGTGGTAGAACTCGCCGATCCCCACCAGCGTGGCCGCCAGCGCCCCGAACATGTGCGAGAAGGCGATCCGCTGCGGCATCGCGGTCATGGGCACCCACTTCCCCATGGGATACCCCACCACGGTCCCCACGATGAGCCCCGCCACGATCCACTGGTACGTGAGGATCTCCTCGTGCAGCAGCGTCCCCACGATGGCCAGCAGCATCCCCACCGCCGCCAGCTGCATCCCCCGCCGCGCCTCGTCGGGGCGCGTGAGGCTGCGCAGCCCCAGGATGAAGAGGATCGACGCCGCCAGGTACGTGCCCTGCTCCACCAGCGCGCGCATCAGTGCCCCCCGCCCGGCGGCGCCTTGGCCCCGTCGCCGCGCTTGAACATCGTCAGCATGCGGTCGGTGATGATGAACCCGCCCACCACGTTGGCCATGGCGCACGCCACCGCCACCACCCCCAGGATGGTCGGCACCTTCCCGTACTGCCCCCCCGCCAGCACGATGGACCCCACCAGCGAGATCCCCGAGATCGCGTTGGTGGCCGCCATCAGCGGCGTGTGCAGCAGCGGCGGCACGCGGGAGATCACCAGGAATCCCACGAACCCCGCGAGGATGAACACGTACAGCTGGATGAAGCCGGTGCCGGTCATCGGCGCCCCTGTCCGTCATGGGTGAGCGTCATGGCGCCCGTGATCTCGTCCGTCAGGTCGATCACGGGCGTCCCCTCCTTCGCCAGGTGCTGCAGTAGCGTCAGCACGTTCCGGCTGAACATCTGGCTGGCGTGCGTGGGCATGGTGGCCGGGAGGTTGAGCGCCCCCACCACCTGCACGCCGTGCGCCTCCACCGTCTCCCCGGCGCGCGTCAGCGCGCAGTTCCCGCCGGTCTCCGCCGCCAGGTCCACGATCACGCTCCCGGGGCGCATGCTCGCCACCATCGCCTCGGTCACCAGCTGCGGCGCGGCGCGCCCGGGGATCGCCGCCGTGGTGATCACCAGGTCCTGGTCCGTGATGTGCCGCGCAATGGTGGCCAGCGTGCGCGCCGCCTCGTCATCGCTCTGCGCCTTGGCGTACCCGCCCCGGTCCTCGGCGCCGGCGCTCACCACGTCGGAGGCCACGAACGCCGCCCCCAGCGACTTCACCTGCTCCGCCGCCGCCGCCCGCACGTCAAAGCCCGAGGTCACCCCCCCAAGCCGCCGCGCCGTGGCCAGCGCCTGCAACCCCGCCACCCCGGCGCCAATCACGAACACCTTGGCCGGCGTGATCGACCCGGCCGCCGTGGTCAGCATGGGGAGGAACCGCGGCAGCAGCGACGCCCCCACCAGCACGGCCTTGTACCCCGCCACGGTGGCCTGCGACGACAGGACGTCCATGCTCTGCGCCCGCGTGATCCGCGGCACCAGCTCCAGCGCCAGCGCGGTCACCCGGCGCGCCGTCAACGCCTCCACCACGGGCCCCGCCGACGCGGGCGCCATCAGCGACACCAGCACCGCCCCCTCGGGGAGCAGCGCCACCTCCTCCGCCGACGGCCGCTGCACGCGGCACACCACCTGCGCGCCGGCATGCGCCTCGGCCGCCGTCGGGGCGATCGTCGCCCCGGCCGCCTCGTACTGGGCATCGTCATGGTACGCCCCGGCGCCTGCCCCCGCCTGGACCACCACCTCGTGCCCGCCCTTCACCAACTTCGCAACGCTGTCTGGCACCAGCGCCACCCGCCGCTCACGCGGCGCCGTCTCCGACGGGACGCAAATACGCATCTGTTCTCTGGAGTGGAAATCACCGGGACACAACGAAAACGCCCCCAGGTTGTCAGGGGGCGCGTGTCAGCGCACGGCGATGAAAGCACGGCGATCGTGCTTGGTTCCCGGTGAGGGGGTGCCCCCCCACGCCCCTCAATACCGCGGTATCTCCGGGGCCACCTCGGCGCTCCACGCCTCGATCCCCCCCTCCACATTCACCACGGCCTGGAACCCCTGCGCCAGCAGCCAGCTGGCCGCCATTTCACTGCGCATCCCGTGGTGGCACAGCAGCGCGTACGGACGCGACGGGTCCAGCTCCCCCACCCGCGCCGGCAGCTCGTTCAGCGGGATGTGCACGCTCCCCGGCACCCGGGCCAGCTCCAGCTCCCACCCCTGCCGCACGTCCACCAGCGTGAGCGTCGGATCGGCGGCCATGCGGGCCGCCACGGCGGCGGGAGACAGCTGGTCGATGGGCATGCGAGGCGGTTCTGGCAGGGGGGACGGGGACGGGGCGGCCGAGGCGCACGCCGGGTCCGGCAGCTCCAGTGGCGCCCCACGGCTGGAGGAGCACCCGGGGCACCCCGGACGGCGCTGCAGGCGGATGTGGTGTGTTGTCTGAGACAACAGGTCCATCAGCAGCAGCGTTCCAACAAGTGGAGAGCCCACCCCCGTCACCACCTTGATCGCCTCGGTGGCCTGCATCACCCCCACCATCCCCGGCACCACCCCCAGCACCCCCTCCTCCGCGCACGTCCGCACCGTCCCCTCCTCCGGGGGCTCCGGAAAGAGGCACTGGTAGCAGGGGCCCCCGGGGGCCGCCAACACGCTTAGCTGCCCCTCAAACCGGGACACGCTCCCGTACACGAACGGCACCCCTGCCGCCACGCACGCGGCGTTCAGCGCGTACCGCGCCGCAAAGCTGTCGGTGGCGTCAATCACCACCGCATGCCCGGCCACCATCCCCGCCGCATTCCGCGCGGTCAGCCACGTCTCGTGCGTGGTCAGCGCCAGCGCCGGATTGAGCGCCTTCAGCCGCTCCGCCGCCACGTCCAGCTTGGGGCGCCCCACGTCGGGGGTGGCGTACAGCAGCTGCCGGTGCAGGTTGGACATCGCCACCAGGTCGCG
>JBILED010000277.1:0-3444 GCA_044352305.1 Gemmatimonas sp. | reverse complement strand
CGCCGGCGCCCCCTCATGACTGCAACACCGCCGGCAGCAGCTCGCCGTGCTGCCGGAACACCACCGTGCCCCGCTCCCGCGAGGCACTGCGCATCGCCAACCCCGCCGCGCCCACGAACAGCACGGCCTCGGCCAGGAACACCAGCTGATACCCGCGCACCGGCGAGCCCAGCACCGCCTGCGCCACGTCCACCCCGCCGGCGCCCGTCACCGTGCCCACGGCGTACGCCAACGCCTGCGCCGCGCCGAACACGCCGAGGCGGACCCCCGCCCGGCCATCCTCTGCGTCGCCCGTGAGCGCCATCATCGACCCGATCGACCCGATGGCGAACATCCCGTTGGCGGCCCCCAACGTAAGCACCACCGCCGTGAGCACCCCGCGCGACGCCGCCAGCGGCGTCCCCACCAGCGCCACGTACAGCAGCGCCGACAGCAGGCACCCCGCCGCCGCCCACTGCCGCAGCTCCCCCCGCCGCGTCCCCAGCACCGCTGTGGCCACCATCCCCGCCAGCACGCCGCCATGGTGCATCCCCGACAGGGCGGTGCTCTCGCCGGGGGTCATGCCGAACGCCAGCCCGGCAAACGGCTCGAGGATCAGGTCCTGCGCGCTGTAGGCGAACATGGACACGAAGACGAACCACGCGAACAGGCGCGCGGCCGGATCTCTCCACACGGCGGCCAGCGCCCCCCGGAAGCCCCCCGGCGTCGCGTCGTCGTGGGCCGCCGCCCGCGTGGCGGACGCCCCCGGCCGCGGCGTGCGCTCCACGCCCACCGTGGCCAGCGCCGCCAGCACCACCCCCACCCCGCCGATCCCCGCGGCAATCGCCGTGAGCCGCCCGAAGGAGAACGGATCCAGCAGCATCCCCGACACCGCCGCCGTGCAGATGATCCCCACGATCATGAGGATCCAAGTGATGGCCGCCGCCCCGGCGCGCTGCGTCGGACGCGCGCGCTCGCTCATGAGCGCCAGCAGCGGCGTCCCCGCCGCACTCACCCCGGCCCCCAGCACCATGCTGGCCAGCGCGGCCAGTGCCACCCCGGCCCCCGTGTGCTGCGCCATGATCGGCAGGCTGGCCACCACCCCCACGCCCCCCACCGCGCACACGACCAGCCCTCCCACAATCCACGGCGCGCGACGGCCGCTGCGGTCGCTGGCATGCCCCAGCCGTGGGCGCAGCACCAGCTGTACCCCGAAGTGCAGCGCCACCAGCACCCCGGGGATCGTCGCCGGCAGCGCCAGCTCCACCACGATCACCCGGTTGACCGTGGTGGTCAGCAGCACCACCACCGCCCCGATGGCCGCCTGCACCAGCCCCAGCCGGGTGAGCTGGAACCAACTGAGCCCCGCGCCCCCGCTCACGACAGCCCCCGCACCAGCGGGCGGACGGCGAACGCCGCCACCATCATGCCGGTCACATAGAAGGGCACCCCCAGCGCACTCAGCCACAAGGCCCGCTCCCGCGGGGCGACCAGAAACCGGCGCATCATCCCCGCCTGTACGGCCACCAGCCCGGCCACCACCGCCGCGTGCACCGGCCGGTCCCATGCAAACAGCAGCGCCACCACCGCGCCCTGCGCCAGGACCATGACCGCCGACGCGACCCGCGCTGCCCCCTGCGCGCCGAGGCGCACGGGAAGCGAGCCGATCCCCATGCGCCGGTCGCCGTCCATCGCCTTGAAGTCGTTCAGCGTCATGATCCCGTGCGCCCCCACCGAATACAGCACGGCCAGCAGCAGCACCGGCTGGGGGGGCATCCGGCTTCCCAGCAGAATGCCAGCGCCGGTGACCCACGCGAGCCCCTCATAGGTGAAGCCCACCGCCGCGTTCCCCACCCAGCCGTTGCGCTTGAACCGGAAGGGGGGGGCGCTGTAGCCCCAGGAAAACGCCAGGGCCACCAGCACCGCGCCCACCCCGAACCCCCCCAGGGGGAGCGCCGCCACCAGGCACAGCAGGCTCCACCCCACCGCGATGGCCAGTCCCCACTGCCCGGGAATGCGCCCGGAGGGGATGGGGCGCGACGGCTCATTCAGCGCGTCCACCTCGCGGTCGAACCAGTCGTTCACCGCCTGGCTGGAGGCGCACACCAGCGGCCCGGTGATGCAGATCCCCAGCGCCAGCAGTGCCCCCTGCGATGCCAGCGGGACCCCGGCGGACACCGTGCCGCACAGGAACGCCCACATGGGGGGGAACCAGGTCACGGGCTTGAGCAGCGTCAGCACCGCCCGGGGGTCCGGGCGCGACGTGGCGGGGTGTACAGAAAAGCTGACGCTCATGGCGTCTACAATACGTGACAGTACGCAACTGCGACAGACCGAGTTTTTTTGGGGCAGACGTCAGGGAATCCCTGACGGGATCCCCCGCCCCCCCCATTTGAGGAGGGGCGGGGGACGGACGGTCAGCCGTCGGCGCCGCCGTCGTCGCGGTCGGGGGCGGTGTCCGCCAGCTTGTGGCGCCGCATCTTCACGTACAGACTCTGTCGGCTCACGCCCAGCACCTCGGACGCCGAGGTGCGGTTGTCGTTGGTGAGCTCCAGCGCCGCCTCGATGAAGTGGCGCTCCACTAAGTCCACGGTGTCGCGCACCAGGTCCCGCAGCGACACACGCCCCACCAGCGAGGTGAGCTCCTCCACCGCCCGGGACAGGTCGCGGGCCCCCTGCGGCCCTGCCGCCAGCCGCCGGCCGATGTCGCGGATGGTGAACCCGATGCTGGGGGCCTCCCCCTCCGGGAGCCACACGGCTGACACCTCCACCTCGGTCTGGTGCCCGTGCACCCCGCGGGCGGCCGTGGCCACCAGCCGGAGCGTGCCGTGCTTGCGCAGCATCTCCAGAAACACCGGGAAGTCCGCACCGGGGCGCCCGATCACGTTGGACAGCTGCGTGCCGCGCACCTGGTCCTCGCTCACCAGTTCGGCGATGTCCAGGAACGCCCGGTTGGCCAGCAGGATGCGCCCGTCCAGGTCGGTGATGACAAAGCCGTCGGGGAGGCGCTCCAGCAGCGTCAGCGCCCGCTCGCGCCCGGTCCCCGAGGCGCCGGGGCCTCCCGGTCGCCCGTCGGCCGCCGCAAACCGCACCAGCAGCAGGGTGCTCGCCTCCTGCCGGAAGCAGGACGCCGAGACCGACGCCGGCGCGCCGGAGGCCAACTCCACCAGGACATCCCCGGCGCGGCCGCTGCTCCGGGCCGTCTTGCACAGCCCCTCGAGGGTGTCCACCGCCCCGCTGTGCACCCCCACCGGGAATGGGCGGCCGATCAACCGGTCGGGGGACTCCCCGAACAGCGCCCCGGCCGCCGCGTTGGCGTCCAGCACCTGCAGCGTGGTGGCGTCGAGCACGAGGATCCCGTCGCTGGCCAGCTGGAACAGCAGCCGGTAGCGCGTTTCCACATGGCGCAGCCGCCAGTAGTCGCGCTCCATGGCCTGCTGGGCCTCCACCAGGCGCTGCTGCAGC
>JBILED010000071.1:0-11977 GCA_044352305.1 Gemmatimonas sp. | reverse complement strand
TGGCGCGCGACATGGTCACGCGCCACGGCATGGCGCCCACCGTGGGGCCGGTGGCCTACGAGGGAGAGGGGGCCCCGTACCTGGGGGGCGACGGCCACGCCGCGCTGCTGCCGCGCGCGGTGAGCGAGGCCACGCAGCGCGACATCGAGGAGGCGGTGCGCGCCCTGGTGGAGCGGGGGCTGGCGCGCGCCACGCGGCTGCTCACGCACCACCGCGCCGCGCTGGACGAGGGGGTGCGGCGGCTGCTGGCCGCGGAGACGCTCACCGCCGAGCAGCTCCCCGCGGTGACGCCGCTGCCGGCGGAGGCGCCGATGGCGAAGGCGCCGATGGCGAAGGCGCCGATGGCGGAGGCGCCGGTCGTGGAGGCGCCGCAGGCGGCCGTTCCCCCCGCATCCGCGGCGTCCGCCACGGAGGACGGCGCCGGCGTCCCCGCCCCCCGGTCAGTGGGCCAGCGCCACCGGGCGTGAGATCCCTTCCAGCACCTGCTCCACCAGGCGCGCATCCCCGGGCCCCACATGGGTGGCCAGGTCGGCCTGCGCGATCACCCCCTGCACCGCGCCGTGATCGTCCACCACCGGCAGCCGGCGCACCTGGTGGCGGATCATCAGGTCGGTCACCGACAGCAGCGAGGACTCGGGGGCCACCGTCGCCAGCGGTTGGTGCGTCATGCAGTCGGTCACGTGGGTCACCAGGCCGTTGCTGCGGGCCAGGTGCCGCACCACCAGGTCGCGGTCGGTGAGCACCCCCACCAGCCGGCGCGAGGCCTGGTCGGTGACCACGGGGAGCATCCCCACCCCCCGCGCGCGCATGAGCGCGGCAGCATGCTGGAGCGTGTCGCCGGGGGTGACGGTGGCGGGGTGCGGGGTCATCAAGTCGCGAGCAAGCATGGCGGTCTCCGGCAGCGGCGTGAAGGGACGGATCATCGGCGGCGGCGTGCCGCGACGGGGAAGGTTGCCGGGCGCGCACGCGGCGTCTGTCGGTGCGGCGACGGACAGACAGCGGGCGTGCCGACGGCCACGATTCAGGTGTCCCCGCTGCCGTGCCGTTCCCGACTTCCCCGAGGGATCCATGCTCCCCGTGTCCCCTGCCGCGCCCACCGTGGCCGACCTCATGACCCGCGAGGTGCTGACCCTCGCCCCCGAACTCCCCGCGCGCGAAGCGATGACGCTGCTCACCGCGCGTCATGTCTCCGGCGCTCCCGTGGTGGCCGGCCACCGCGTGCTGGGAGTGGTCACGCTCACCGACCTCGTGCAGCTGGCCGCCGTGCTCCCGGCAGTCCCCACCTGGCGCCGCGAGGTCCCCGAGCCCGGCGAGCCCCCCGACGCACTGGAATTCGACGCGCTGGTGGAGGGCGAGGCGCCGCCGTCGGAGTACTTCACCGACCTGTGGGCCGACAGCTTCGTGGACGTGGCCACGCGGCTGGCGGTCCCCGACGCGCCGGAGTGGAGCGCGCTGGACGACTGCACGGTTGCGGACGCCATGAACCGCGAGGGGCTGGCGCTGCGCCCCGACGCCTCGCTGGGGGAGGCGGCGCGCTTCCTCCGACAGCACGGGATCCACCGCGCGCTGGTGATGGAGGGGGAGGCGTTGCGCGGCATCCTGAGCGGCAGCGACCTGGTGCGCGCCGTGGCCGAGGGCGTGCTGGCGGCCGCCGAGCCGGCGGCGCGCGCGGCCGGGGAGGGCGCGACCGGAGGGCGTGCGCCATGATCGCCCGCGCGGACGGCCAGCCGCCAGTGCGCCTTCCCCGCTCCGACGGTGAGGTAGTCTACGAAAGCGGCGTCTGCGGCCCCTGTCCGCCGTCGCGGCATCGGGTGGCGGTGCGCGACGACGCGGCGATCGCCGATGACGCCCGCCGCGCGCTGCGTGACGAGTTGGGCGCCGCCGGGGCGGCGCTGGGGCTGCAGGTGCAGGGCGGGGTGGTGACGCTGACGGGGGTCACCGAGCTGCACCTGCACCGCGGCGCGGCGGAGCGCGCCCTGCGGTTCGTGGCCGGCGTGCGTGGCGTGGACAACCGCGTGGTGGTGCGTCCGCCGGTGGCCACGCCCGCGGTGCGGGCGCAGGTGATGGAGGCGCTGCGGGCGAGCGCCGCGCAGGCGGCCGCGCAGGTGGAGGTGCTCACCCAGGGGAGCACCGTGGTGCTGCGCGGCACGGTGGGCACCGCCGCCGACCGCGCCGCCGTGGAGCAGGGGGCGTGGAAGGTGCCGGGGGTGACCGCCGTGCGCAACGAGCTCAGCGTGCCGCCGTGACCGCCGGCGTGCCCGTGCCCTCCAGCGCCTGACGCACCGCGCCCTGCAGCGCCTCCAGCGTGAAGGGCTTCTGGAGGAAGGGGAGCGGCGTGCTGCGCTGCCCCCCTTCCTGCAGCACGGCGTCTTCCGACCCGATGATGAGTGCCCGCACGCGCGGACGCGCCTGCCGCAGCCGCTCGGCCAGGTGCGCGCCGCTTCCCGGCGGCAGCCGCCGGTCGGCGATGAGCAGGTCGATGGTGCCCGCGTGGCCGGCGGCCAGCGCCATCGCCATGTCGGCGTCGGCCGCCTCCAGCACCGCATACCCCTCGCGCCGCAGCGCCCGGTGCACCGCGGCCCGCACCAGGTCGTCGTCGTCCACCAGCAGGACCGTGGCGCGCGATACGGGGGCGGCGCCGTTCCCCCAGCTTTCAGGGCCCACCGTCGGGGCAGGCCCCGGCGGGACCACGGGGAGCGACGGTCGACGCGCGCCGGGCGCAGACAGGAAGCGGGTGCGCAGCGGCGGCAGGTCGATGGTGACCACGGTGCCCGCGCCCGGTGCGCTGTGCAGGTGCAGCCGACCGCGCGCCTGCTGCACCACGCCCCACGCCAGCGAGAGCCCCAACCCCGTGCCGGCCCCGGCGGTCTTGGTGGTGAAGAACGGCTCCAGCGCCCGGGCCCGCACCGGTTCGGGCATCCCGATGCCGCTGTCGGTGATGGTGACGCGCACCGTGCCTCCCGGGCGCAGCCACGGCGTGGTGCGCACATCGTCCGGGTTCACCACCCCCTGGACGGTGGTCACCGCCAGCCGCCCCCCCTGCGGCATGGCGTCCATGGCGTTGCGCAAGAGCGCCACCAGCGCCTGCTCCAGGTGCCCCGGGTCGGCCACCACCGGGGGAAGCTGGGGCGCCAGCAGCAGGTGGCACCGGATGTCGGGGCGGTCGTTCACCCCGCTGGACGCCACGGCGCGCCGCACCAGGTCGTTGGCCGCCAGCGGCACCTGTGCGTGGGCCCGCTCGCGCCCGAACGCGGCCACCTGCTGCACCAGCGTGCCGGCGCGCGCCGCAGCCCGCTCGATCTCCTCGGCCAGCTCGGCGGCGGCGGGATCCTGCGCCAGGTGCGTGCGCAGCAGCGACGCATTGCCCGCCACGACGGTGAGCAGGTCCCCCAGTCCGTGCGTGAAGCCGGAACAGAGGCGCGACAGCGCCTCCAGGCGCTGGGATTCGGCCAGGGCGCGCTCCATCAGGCGCTCGGCCCCATGGGTTGCGAGCGCCGGCGGCGATTCGATGCCATTGGAAGGATCCATCACGACGTGGCCCGGAGAAATGATCGCCCGGTCATGTCCGGGCGGCGCTGCGGCCGTGGGCGCGGCATCCGTCCGCTGCCCAACGGGTAAATTTATCAGTACCCACCCGCTCGCCTCCCCTCAGGAATCCCCTGACCGCTTTCGCCGGAGTCACACCATGGTGACAGGCTGTGCCGCCGTGTCCGAGGCTCTCCGCAAGTCCCGTGCCAGCGAGCTCATCCGTAGGACTGTCCTGAAGCATATCGGACGTGCTGTGCGCCGGCCTGCGCCAGGCGCCGCGGGCCTGACCGCGCTGCTCGCCCTGCTCCCGGCCATCGCGCAGGCGCAGCGGGAGGTGCGGCCACCGGATCCAGCGCCGTTCCAGGCCGTCTCCCTGCTGGGGGACACGCTGCGCACCCTCCCCATGAGCGCGGCCACGCGCGCCCGCTATGAAGCGCAGCGCGACACCGCCTGGCGCCACTATCAGGCGGCGCCCGCCAACATGGACTCGCTCATCTGGTACGCGCGGCGGCTGGGCTACCTCGGGCAGCTGCGCGAGGCCATCGCCGTGTACACGCGCGGCGTGGCGCTGGCGCCGGACAACCCCTGGCTCTACCGCCATCGCGGGCATCGCTACCTCTCGGTGCGCGACTTCCCCGCCGCCATCCGCGACCTGGAGCGGGCGGCGGCGCTCACGCAGGGGAAGCCCGACGAGGTCGAGCCCGACGGGCAACCCAACCCTGCGGGGATCCCCATCGGCACGCTGCAGAGCAACATCGGCTACCACCTGGCGCTGGCGTACTACCTCCACGGCGACTACGCCAAGGCCGCCCAGGCGGCGCGGCGTGAGGTGGAGGCGGCCACCAACGACGACCGGCGCGTGTCCATGGCGCACTGGCTGTACCTGTCGCTGCGCAAGCTGGGGCGCCACGAGGAGGCGGCGCGCGTGGTGGCGCCCATGCGCCGCGACATGCGCATCGTGGAGAATGACAACTACCACCAGCTGATGCTGCTGTACAACGGCACCCTCCCGGTGGACACGCTGCTGGCCGCCACCACCGGGGGGATCGGCTCGTCGGGGGACGCCTCCACGGCGTACGGGGTGGCCACATGGCTGTCGTTCAGCGGCCGCGAGGCCGAGGCGGTGGCGATCTGGCGCCGCCTGGTGGCATCGGGGCAGTGGGGGGGCTTTGGCACCATCGCGGCCGAGGCCGAGCTGGCGCGTCGGGCGACGCGCGGGCGCTGACCGGGCAGCGCAGGGCCGGCCCTGTCGAGCGGGCACCGCCCACCGCGGAGCCCGCGCGGGTGGCCCCGATCCTGCTCACGTGAGCGGCGTCACGGCGTCACGGCGGCGGGCGCGTGCGCCATGCCGTTGGGCGCCGTTGTGCAGCCGACCGGGCGCGTCGTGCTGCTGGCGGATCAGCTCCCGCAGCCCCGCGTCGTCCGCGCCGCGCGCCATTCCGTCGCGCAGGCGGTCGTCCTGTGGGGCGCCTTCCGATCTCACACCCGCTCCCCCCCCTGCCGCGCACCCGGCGCGCGCGGCGTTCCCTCTCGGAGGATCCATCGATGAGCCGCGTTCAGGTCACCCGCACGCACGAAACCGACCCCGCCCTTCCGGCCTTCACCGAACTCTCGCGGCTGATGCGCGAGGTGGAGCGCCGCGCCTTCTCCCGCTTCCAGGGGCGCGGCCGCCGCGCCGGCTCCTCGCAGGAGGACTGGACCGCCGCCGAGCACGAGGTGCTGGGATGGCCCGCCGCCGAGCTGTGCGAGGTGGACGGGCGCTACGAGATGGCGCTCACGCTGCCGGGGTACACCGCCGGCGAGGTGGAGGTGACCGCCGCGCCGCGCGAGGTGGTGGTGCACGCGTCCACGGCGGGGCGTCGTGAGCGCGGTGCGCGCGCGCGGGAGGAGGACGGCGGGACGCCGGCCAACGGCCAGAAGGGTGTTGGCCACAACGGCGAGGGGCACAAGGGCGAGGGGCACAAGGGCGAGGGGCACCCGCGCGTGCTCTGGAGCGAGTTCCGGAGCAATGACGTGTGGCGGCGCTTCACCCTGGTCGACCCCATCGACGTGGATCAGGTCACCGCGCGCCTGGAGAACGGGATGCTCCGGGTGCGGGCGCCGCGAGCGGGGTGAGCGCGGGGGGCGCCCCTGGGGATGGCGCCTCCCGCGATGGCACCTCCGCCTCAGGCGCCTCCGCCAACGCGCGACGGATCGCGGGCTCCAGCGTGACGGGGCCGATGGGCCCCATCACGCGGTGCCGCACCCGCCCGTCACGCCCGATGAGGATGGAGGTGGGGTACCCCACCACCCCCCCCAGCGCCTGGATCACGTCGGCGCCCACGATGGCCACCGGATAGCTGATCCCGCGCTCGGCGAGGAACGCGCGCACCGCGGCGGGGTCGCCCCGGTCCACCGACGCCCCCAGCAGCAGCAAGCCGGCCGCGCGGTGCCGCTGCCACGTCTGCTCCAGCAGCGGCATCTCCACGCGGCAGGGGGCGCACCAGGTGGCCCACACGTTCACCAGCACCACCTGGCCACGCAGGGCGGCCAGCGACAGCGGCCGGCCATCCAGCAGCGTCACCGACACCTCGGGGCGCGCGCGGTCCCCCGCCCGCACCCCCAGCAGCGCCCCCACATGCGGCCACAGCCGCGGCGCCGCCCACGCCAGCACCACCCACAACAGCACGGTGGACCACCGGGCGCGGAGCCACACGAGCCCCCGCGCCACCCGCCGGCGCCCGCCGACCTCGACGGACGTCACGGGGTCACCGTCCACCACTCACGGCCACGGCAGCGTGATCACGCGGTAGCGCGGCCGCTCCGCCGGCACATCCTCCCCGGCGAAGAAGCGGGCGATGTCGCGGCGCGCCGCCGCCGCGTGCGCGCGGGCCGCGGGGTCGGCCGAGAACGCCGCCGCCAGCCGCGCGTCCAGCGCGCGCAGCTGCGCCTGCACCTGCGCCCGCACGTCCGGCAGCGCCTGGCGGTCCCCCGCCAGGTCCAGCAGCACGTCCAGCGCCGCGCGCTGCGACGCCCGCTGCACCGCGCGGTGCGACGCCGCCGCGGGCAGCGGCGCCCCCCACGTGCGCCGCACCACCGCGGTCAGCACCTCGTCCAGCGACAGCTGCGAGGCGTCGCGCGCCTGCTGCAGCACCAGCCGCGCCGCGCGCTCGCGGTGCAGCAGGTACCCCACCACCTCGTTGGCCAGCCCCCCCGCCAGCGTGATGGCGTCAAACGCCGTCCCGCCCGCGCCGTCGATCCACATCATGTCGCCGTTGAACCCCGGCGGCGGCGGCACCATGAGCGCCTGCACCTTCTCCGGCACGGCCAGCTCGGCGGGGGCCAGCGCGTCCAGCGCCATGGCCAGCGCGCGCCGCTGCTCCGCCGCCGGCAGGAGGCGCGTGGGCACCTGCCCGTCGCCGCGCAGCGCGAAGGTGAAGTCCATCCCGCCCACGTACTTGCTCACCGCCTCCAGCGAATAGCGGTGGTGCAGGTACACGTGCGTGAAGCGCATGTTGAGCAGCGCCAGCGGCTCCCCGGGCTGGATGGCCCGCTCGTCAAACGCCGCCATCATGCGGCGGCGCACCTCGGCGCTCCGCTCGACGGCGTCGAACATGGTGGTCCCCTCGTCCCACCGCGTCACCTGCGGGATGGACCCCTCCGGGCCGGCATAGGTGTCGTTGATGAAGCGCACGTTGCGCGCGTTCCCGTCGCGCAGGATGCGGTCCAGCCCCGCGCGCTCCGACGCCGCGTCGGGGTACCAGGTGTACCCCAGGCGGATGGCCAGCGTGTCCCACGCCCCCGGGCCATTGCGCCACGCGTCGCGGAAATCCAGCCCGCCGTTCGTGGCCGGCATGATCACCGGGAAGGGATAGTCCATCACCGACGAGCGCCCCTGCGACGAGGCGATGTAGTTGTGCGACAGCCCCAGCGTGTGCCCGATCTCGTGCGCCGCGTGCTGCCGGCGGCGCATCATGGCGAAGGGCTCGGGGGCCACGTTGGGGCCGCCCGCCCCCGCCGCCGGCACGGCGCCGGCGTAGATGTTGTAGTCGATCAGCGAGCGCCACGCGTCCATGCGCACCACCGCGCGCACGATCTCGCCGGTGCGCGGGTCGCCGTAGCTGGGGCCCACGCTGGGGCCCGGCCCGTTGCGGTGGATCCACATGAGCATGTTGTAGCGCGCGTCCATGGGGTCGGCGCCCGCCGGCAGGTCCAGCACGCGGAAGGCGTTGCGGAACCCCGCCGCCTCGAACGCCGTGGCCCACCAGTTCCCCCCCTCGCGCAGCGCCTCGCGATAGGGCGCGGGGATGCCGGGATCCAGGTAGTAGGTGATGGGGGTGACCGGCTCCACCACCTCGCCGCGCAGGTACGCCGCGGTGTCCTTGGGCACCAGCCGCCAGCGGCTCAGGAAGCCGTCGCGATACGTGCCGTCAAAGCCCTGCGACAGGTCGGCAAACTGCGTCCCGCCGTAGCCGAAGCGCGGGTCGTACGCACGCGGGCGGAAACCGTCGCCGGGGAGCTGCACCAGCGAGTGGTGCTCCTCGAAGGTGAGCGCCTTGGGGTCGGGTCCGCCGCCCCCGCGCCGCCCGCCGGCGGCGTTATCGGTGACGAAGGTGAGCACCGCATGGACCTCGGCGTTGCGCGCAAACGTCTTGGTGCGCCCCGCGTCGATCCAGCTGCGCGCCGCGTCCACGCGATAGCTCCCCACGCCACCCGCCGCCGCAAAGCCCGGGGCCGCCCCCGCGCCGCCGGCGCCGCCTCCCTGCCGCAACCCGTCGGCCACGCCGTACGCGTCGGCCAGGAACAGCGACGACGCGTCCACCGTCACGTAGCCGTCCCCGTCGCGTTCCACGGGGAAGCTCCCCGACACCGACCGCGGGAACGCCTCGGCGGCGGCGCGCTGGTTGGCGGCGTCCCCCCCGGGGGCGCGCACGCTCCAGTTGTCGCGCATCAGCAGCACCCGCGGGCCGCGCCGCTCGAAACGCACGATGCCGCTGGGCCCCGTCTGCGCGCGGTCCAGCGCACCATTCCCGAGGCCGGTGGCCAGCGTCACCTGGTGCAGCACGTCCTTCCCCATCCACGCCGCGGGGATGTCCAGCAGCGCGCGATTGCGCGCCTCATCCACGCGCACCCGGAAGAACTCCGGGGCGGGGGGCGCCGGGGGCTGCGCGGGCGCGGTCGGCGCGGTGGCGCCCGGCGACCCGGCACCGGGCGCGGCCCCGCGCGCGGGCTGCGCCGCCGCCGGCGGGGTGAGCAGCGACAGGACCGCCGCAGCGGCCAGGGGGGCCGCATGGCGGCCGGAACGACGGAACGACACAGGAGGCATGGGGCGTCGGGGTGAAGGGACGCACCAAGCTTACTGTCGCAGCACCGCCTCCGCGAACTCCGGCGCCATGAGCCCGGCGCGCGAGCGCCCGTGCGGGTCCTGCGTGGCGCGCACCCGGTTGACCAGCTCCAGCGCGCTATCGTGGCACGGCGGCAGCTCCCGCGTGGCCTCCCCCAGCGGCGTCACCCGCTCCCCCCACCGCACCAGCAGTGAATTGAAGGTGAGCCCGCCCCCGAACGCCGGCATCAGCAACAGCGCCCCCGGACGCACCCGCCCCTCCTCCAGCGCCTCCGCCAGCGCCACCGGCACCGTGGCAGCGCTCATGTTGGCGTACTTCTGCACCGTGACCATCACCTTCTCCATGGGGACGCCGGCGTACTTGGCCACCGCCTCGATGATGCGCAGGTTGGCCTGGTGCGGCACCACCAGGTCCACGTCGTCCGCCGTGTAGCCGCACTGCGCCAGCACGCGCTGCGACGCCGCCGCCATGGCGGTGACCGCCCGCTTGAAGATGGCCTGCCCGTCGAAGTCCCAGAGGGTGTCGCCGAAGGTCACGTCGCGCCCGCTGTAGGTGCACCCGAAGCCGCGCACGCGCAGCGTGTCGCGCCCCTCGGCGTCGCACCCCAGCACGCTGCCGATCATCCCCTCCTCGCGGTCGGTGGCCTGCAGCACCACCGCCGCGGCGCCGTCGCCGAAGAGCACCGCCACGTTGCGGTTGCTCCAGTCGAGATAGCGGCTGATGAGCTCCACCCCGATGACCACCGCGGTGCGGATGGCCCCGGTGCGGATCATCGCCGTGGCGGTGGCCAGCCCGTAGCAGAAGCTCGTGCACGCGGTGTTGAGGTCCATCGCCGCCGCGCGGGTGGCCCCCAGCGCCACCTGCACCCCCGAGGCGCTGTTGGGGACCAGCTCGTCGTTGGAGACACCGCCGTAGATGATCAGGTCCACCTCGGCGGCGTCCACCCCCGCGCACGCCAGCGCGCGCGCCGACGCCACGGTGGACAGCTCGATGGCGCTCACGTGCGAGACGCGCCGCTCCCGCATCCCCGTGCGGGTGCGGATCCACTCGTCGTTCGTGTCGAGGAAGGTGGAGAGGTCGTCGTTGGTGAGCACCGCGGGGGGCATGCACTTGCCCCACCCGGTGATGGCGGCGTAGGTGGTCATTCGGCGGCCACGGCGCTGGAGGGAGGGTTCGAACAGGGTGAGGCAATCATCGCCCCGTGCGCGGCGGGACGGGAGGGGGGCTCAGGGCTCGCCCGGCGGGGCGAGGCGCCGGACGCGGACCCCGAAGGCGCCGGCGGCGGCGGCCATATGGCGGTCGCTGGAATACACCACCGCCGCACCCACCAGCGCCGCGCTGGCGAGATGCACGGCGTCCGCGCTGCGCAGCCAGGTGGTAGGCGGCAGCGTGCGGAACACCGTGGCAACCCGCGCCCACACCGCATCGGCGCACGGCACCAGCTGCCACACGCCCCACGCGAGATCCTGGGCAAACTGGTCCGCGCACGCCGCCGCCTCCTCCGACGTGCACCGCCCGTCCCGTACCTGCCGGTGCAGCGCCGCTGCCACCTCGGCGCGCGCCAGCTCCGAGGTCACCAGACGGGGGACCTGCCGTGCGAAGGCCCGCACCGGCGCGCTGTCAGCCTCCGGCACATAGCACTTGAGCACGTACGCACTGTCGAAATAGGCCGTGCGGACGCCTCCCTCCTCGGCGGCGACGTCGGGCATCAGGGCGCGCCGGCCGCCACCCGCGTCACCCTTCGTCACGATCGGCCGACACATCGACCGTGCTGTCGCCACCCACGACGCGTTCCTGCAAGGCGGCGAAAGCCGGCAGCAGCGGACGTGTGGCAAACGTTTGGCGATCGGTCTCCGGCGCGTACGGGACCAACGTGGCCACGGGGCGCCCCCTATCGGTCACAATGACCGAAAAACCCGCAGCGGCCTCCCGAACCAAGGCCCCCGTCTGTTCGTGCAACGCGCGAATGGAGACATATTTCATGTGTCACAGTGTGTCACTATGCTGCCGCGACCACCAGCCCCTCCCCTCACCCCCCCCACCGCACCCGGTCGGCCCGCGTGCCCAGCTGCGCCCAGGTGAGCAGCACATCCGTGCGCCCCACCGCCCACGAGGCCACGTCGTAGGGGTTGTACAGGAAGCGCACCCCCTCGCCGGTGATCCCCGCGTGCACCGGCACCGGCAGGCGCGTCACCGAGCTGTACAGCAGCTCTGACAGCGGCGGCGGCGTTCCGCCGGAGTCGGCCTTGGCCTGCGCAAAGCCGGCTTCCAGCATCGGCACGATGGCCGCCGTGTCGGCGATCACCGCCGTCACCGGAATCCGCGCCCCGGTGCGCAGGTCGAAGCTCTGCAGCGACGCCTCGTACTGCCCGTGCGCGCCGCCGGTGAAGCCGGTGTCCTCCACCTCCACGGTGAGCACGCGCGACGAGGCCCACACCACGCGCGCCGTCACCTCGCGCAGGTAGCCGCCCCCCCAGTCGGGGGACTGCCGCAGGTGGGCGCGCAGGTCGCGGTGCAGCCGGGTGGCCAGGGCGTCCACATGCGCCGCCGGAGCCCGTCCGGCGGGGACACCGGCCAGCGCCCGTACGGAGTCCTCCAGCGCGGCCAGCACGGGGGCCAACGCCGCCGAGTCCGTCGGCGCCACGCCGGCGGCCACGCGGAGGCGGGGGAGCCGCAGGCTGACCGAGGCGCAGGAGGCGGGGGTGACGCACCGCTGCACAGCGATGGCCGTGTCGGTGGCAATCACGGCCGGGGGCGGGGGTGGCGCTTGGGCGGGCGTGACCGGCGGGGCGGGACGGTCGGCCGCGGGGGTGCAGGCGGCGAGGGCGAGGAGGACGAGGCAGGTCGTGCGCATGCGGGGAAGGTACCGCGTGAGGCTGCGCCGAGGGGCCTGGTCGGCCTGGGCGACGGGGTTTTCCTGCCTCAGGCTGCGCCGAGGGGCCCTGATCGCTTGGTTTCCGACCTTTTCCTGCTCGAGGCTTCGCCGAGGGGCCCTAGGGATGAGGGAGAGGGAGGAGGTATTCGGTACTATATGTTGGCACCTATCCCCTCGGACCTCTCCCTCATACCTAGGGCCCCTCGGCGCAGCCTGAGGCGGGAAAAGTCCGTCGCTCGGGCCGACCAGG
>JBILED010000119.1:0-8252 GCA_044352305.1 Gemmatimonas sp. | reverse complement strand
GCACGGCGTGTACGCGGCCGCCCCCGACATCGCGTCGCTGGTGGCCACCGTGGGCGTGGTCACCGCCTTCCTGGCCGCCACCGTGGCGCTGGTCCAGACCGACATCAAGAAGGTGCTGGCCTACTCCACCGTGTCCCAGCTGGGATTCATGTTCCTCGCCCTCGGGGTGGGCGCGTACGGCGTGGCCATCTTCCACGTGGTCACGCACGCCTTCTTCAAGGCGTGCCTCTTCCTGGGGGCGGGAAGCGTGATCCACGCGCTGGACGGCGAGCAGGACATCCGCCGCATGGGGGGGCTGCGCACGCGGATCCCGGTCACCTTCTGGACCTTTGCCATCGCCACGGCGGCCATCGCCGGCATCCCCGGCCTCGCGGGCTTCTTCTCCAAGGACGAGATCCTCTGGTACGCCTTCGCCAGCGCGTCGGGAGGCACCACCTGGCGGTGGGCGCTGGCCGCCGCCACCGCCGCGCTCACGGCGTTCTACATGACGCGGCTGCTGTGGCTGGTGTTCTTCGGCGCCCCGCGCATGGCGGCGGAGACCGCGGCGCATGTCCATGAGTCGCCGCTCTCCATGACCGGCGTGCTGGGGCTGCTGGCACTGCTGTCCATCGCGGGGGGCTACCTGGGCATCCCGCACCTGCTGGAGCCGGTGGTGCCGCTCCCCGCGGTGCAGCCGGCGCGCGCGCCCCTGGAACACACGCTGCTGTATGGCTCCGTGGCGCTGGCGGTGGGCGGCGTGGCGGCGGCGCTGGCGCTGTACGCCCGGGCGCCCGGACGCGTGCAGGCCATCCGCGGCGCCCTGCGCCCGGTGCACGCGCTGCTCGAGGGGAAGTACTTCGTGGACGAGTTGTACGACCGCCTGCTCGCGCGGCCGCTGCTGTGGCTGTCGGAGCGGGTGCTGGCCGGCGCGGGCGACCGCCTGCTGCTGGACGGCACGCTGAACGGGCTGGGCGCGCTGGCGCACCGTGGGGCCGGATGGCTGGGGCGCGTGCAGAACGGCAGCCTGCAGTTCTACGCGCTGCTGGTGCTGGCGGGGCTGGTGGGGGTGCTGGGGTGGGGGTGGCGCCATGGGTGAGGCCGCCAACACGGGCGCGATGCACGCGCTGCTCCTCAACCTGGTGCTCTGGCTCCCCCTGGCAGGGGCGCTGGCGCTGGCGTTGCTGCCGCGGCTGACCGATCAGGCGGTGCGCACGGGCACCACCGTGCTGCTGGCGGTCCAGTGCGTCCCCGCGTTCCTCCTGTACGGCGCCTTCGACGCGGCCGCACCGGGCGGGCAGTTCGCCACCAGCATCCCGTGGATCGCCGACTGGGGGGTGTCATACCACATCGCCCTCGACGGCACCAACCTGCTGCTGGTGGTGCTCACCGCCTTCCTGGGGCCGCTGGTGGTGCTGGGGGCGTGGACCGCAATCACCACGCAGGTGCGCCTCTTCCACGGGCTGCTGCTGCTGCTGCAGTGCGCCATGGTGGGGGCGCTGGTCGCGCAGGACCTGTTCCTGTTCTACCTGTTCTGGGAGGCGATGCTCATCCCGATGTTCCTCATGATCGGGATCTGGGGGGGCGCGCGCCGCCGCTACGCGACGGTGAAGTTCGTCCTCTACACCGCCTTCGGCTCCATCCTCATGCTGGCCGCGGTGCTCGTGCTGGTGCTGGCGCGCGCCGACGGCGCGGGGGGCGCCCTCTCCTTCGCCTTTGCCGACCTGCTGGCGGCGCCGGCGCCGGCCGCCCTGCAGCCCTGGCTCTTCGCCGCCTTTGCGCTGGCCTTCGCGATCAAGGTGCCCATGGTGCCGCTGCACACCTGGCTCCCGGACGCCCACGTGGAGGCGCCCACGCCCGGCTCCGTGATCTTGGCCGGCGTGCTCCTCAAGATGGGCACCTACGGCTTCCTCAAGCTGGGGTTCCCCCTGTTCCCCGACGCCGTCCGCGCGCACGTCCCGCTGTTCATGACGCTGGCGGTGGTCAGCATCGTCTGGGGCGCCTGCCTGGCGCTGGTGCAGCAGGACATCAAGAAGATCATCGCGTATTCCTCCGTCAGTCATCTGGGCTACGTCATGCTGGGGCTCCTCAGCAACGACCTGGCGGGGGTGCAGGGCGCCGTGGTGCAGATGGCCAGCCACGGGCTGGTGGCCGCCGGGCTCTTCCTCCTGGTGGGGATGGTGTACGAACGCGGCCACACGCGGGAGCTGGCGGCCTACGGCGGGCTGGCGCGGCAGATGCCCGCGTACGCGCTGGCCTTCGTCCTGTTCACCCTCGCCTCGGTGGGGCTCCCCGGCACCAGCGGCTTCACGGGGGAGTTCCTGGTGCTGTTGGGCGCCTTCGCCGGCGCATGGCCGCGCTACCAGGCGGGCGACGTGCTCCCGCTGGCGCTGGCCGTGGCGGCCGTCAGCGGCGTGGTGCTGGGGGCGCTTTACATGCTGCGCTTCGCGCGCACCTTCCTCTTCGGCCCCGTGAAGGCGCCGCACGACGCGCCCCTCACCGACCTCACGCCCCGCGAGCGCGGCGTGCTGGCGGTGCTGTTCGCGGCGGTCCTCTGGCTGGGGCTCTTCCCCGCAGGCGCCATGCACAAGACCGAGGGCGCGGCCCGGCACTACCTGCAGCAGTTGGCACCAGACGCCGCGGTCACCACCGTCACCCCGGCCGTCCCCTCCGCTGGAGCCGCCTATGCCCGGTAGCGACGCCCTCTGGGCGATGCTCCCCGAGCACCTGCTGCTGGGCGGCATGGTGGCCGGGATCCTCTGTGCCCTGAGCACCCGCACGCGCGCGCTGGTGCTCCCGCTGTCGATGCTGGTGGTGGCGGCCAGCGCCGGTGCCGCCTTCTGGCTGGCTGCCACCGGGGTGCATGCCGAACCGTTCCCGGGGCAGTATCAGCTGACGCCCGCCATTGCGCAGGCCAAGGGGTGGCTGCTGGCGCTGGCGCTGCCGGTGCTGCTGCTCCTGCGCCTCGACAGCGACGACCTGCAGTTCCCGCTGCTGCTGGTGTGCTCGCTGTACGGAGTGGCGCTGCTGCCGTCGGCCATGAACGCGCTGGTCCTCTTCCTCGGGCTCGAGCTGCTGGCCATCCCGGTGTATGCGCTCATTGTGCTGGCCTTCCGGCGGCCGCAGGCGGCCGAGGCGGCGCTCAAGTACCTCATTCTCAGCGGGACCGGGTCGGCGCTGTTCCTCATGGCCCTGTCGCTGCTGTACGGGGCCACGGGATCGCTGGGGCTCGACGCCATGGGGGCCGCCGCCGCCAGCGCTGATCCGCTGGCGCGGGGCGCCGTGCTGCTGGCGCTGGTGGCGCTGTTCCTCAAGGGGGGCGTGGTCCCCTTTCACGCGTGGGCCCCCGACACCTACGAGGGGGCCAGCGTCCCCGTCACCGCCTACCTCTCCACGCTGGCCAAGGCCGCGGTGCTGGTGGTCGCGCTGCGCCTGCTGGGAGGCGTCACCCTCCCCGCGGCCGCCACCGACCTGATGGCCGTGCTGCCGCTGGCGTCCATCGTGTGGGGGAACCTCGCGGCCATCCGCCAGCCTTCGCTGCGGCGCATGCTGGCCTACTCCTCCATCGCCCACGCGGGGTACCTGTTCTACGCCTTCCTCGGGGCGCCGGGCGGCCGTGACGAGGCGGTGCTCACCTATCTGGTGGTGTATGCGCTGGCCACGCTGCTGGCCTTCGCCATGCTCCCCGCCGACGCCGACGAGCTCCGCCGCGACCGGTTGGACCGCCTCGACGGGCTGTTCCATCGCCGTCCGTGGGCCGCCACCGGCATGGCCGTGGCGATGCTGTCACTGGCCGGGTTGCCGCCGCTGCCGGGGTTCACCGTCAAGTTCGCGGTGTTCAAGACCGTCGTGGCCGCGGGGCACCCCGTGTGGGCCGCACTGGGACTGACCGCCAGCTTCCTCGGGCTCTACGTGTATCTCCGCGTCATCATGCGGATGTTCATGCAGCCGGCGCCCGATCACACGGAGACGCCCGCCGCGGCGGCCGTGCCAGGCACGGGGCAGACGGTGGCAGCGGGGCTCCTCTGCATGGCCGCCACCCTGGGGCTCACGGTGGCGCCGGGGTGGCTGTTCGCGCAGTTCTAAGCGAGGGCTGAGCCAGGGCTAGGGCTGAGCCCGCCTCGCCCGTCGTCTACGGCACCCCGATCACGAACTGCACCCGCCCGCCGCGCTCCGCCCCGTCCAGCCGGTGGCTGTACCGCACCCCCATGGGGAGCGACAGCGCCGGGTGGAACCACGTGGCGTCCATCCACAGCTCCGCCCCCGCCGACCGGAACGTCTGCGTGGTGGTGGTGGCCACGCCGCGCGGAAAGCTCCGCGTGGTGGCCGTCGTGGCGTCGCCGAACACGGTCGCGCGCAGCCGCCGCAGCTGCACCACCCGCAGCACGGTCCAGTCGGGATACCACAGCGGCGCATGGTACTCGGCGCTCACCCGCGTCAGCCGCGGCGCCGTCACCGCGTCGTAACCGCGCGCAAACGGGAGACGCGTGGCAAAGCGGTAGGGGCGCGGCCCCGTGGCGCTTTCCCGCAACGCCTGCCAGTCGGCGCCGGCGTCCAGTCGCAGCGCGTGGTTGGCCAGCCCCCCCGGGACGAACTGCTGCGCGCGGCCGTACCACTGCGTCCCCTGAAACGTCCCTCCCAGCGGCGTCCGGCGCACCATCGCCTCGACTACCTGCCCGCGCTCGGGGATGATGTCGCGGATCCACTGCATGGCGCGCACTCCGCGCAGCTCCAGCGTGAGCGGACGCACCGATCCCGCATCCGATGCGAACCAGTCGGGGAGGGTGCTCTGGCTGACGCGACGCTCCTCAAGGCGCGCGCCCACCGTGAGCGACGTGGCGTACGCCGAGCGTGTGAGGGTGAGCGGGATGTCCACGCCGGCGCCCACCGAGCGTTCCTGCCACGTCCACGTCCCCGCCGGCTGCGCGCCGGCCGCAGTGGTGGCGGCCGGGTAGTCGTCGCGCCGGCCACGCTGGTCCACCCACGCCCGCAGGATGGGGAACCGCTCGGCGTACGTCACCCCCAGCTGCCCCCCCCACGCCTCCTCCTGCGTGTTGTAGCGCGCGCCGGCGTCGATCCCCACGGTCCCCAGCACGTTGCGCGAGCTCAGCGTCACGCTGGCGTCGGGGCCCAACGGCGGGAGCTCCACCGTCACGCCCACCGGATTCCACACCCCCGACCAGCGGGAGTAGTCGCGCACCGGGAGCGTCCGGTCGGGGCCGATCGTGTCGGGGCGCAGCGGCGGCCCCTCCTGGGCGGCCAGCGCCGCCACGCGCGGCAGGTCGGGGGGCGTCACCGACCGCTCGCGCCACGCGGCGGGCTCCACGGCCATGGTGACCACCCGGCGGCCGCTGGCGGTGTGGTCGGTGAAGGCCAGCCGCCGCCCGTCGGGGGAGAGCACCGGATCGATGGCGCCCACCGGCCGCTCCGTCACCTGGTACCACCGGCCCGTGGCGGCGCGCCAGGCCACCACTTGGTCGCGCCCGTCCACCGGCAGGTACGCCACCACCAGCGTGTCGCTCCCCGAGGGGGCCGCCAGCCCGTTGTGGGCAAACGGCGACAGCGCCACGCACGCGCCGCCGGCCACGGGGCACCGCTCCACGCGCCGCCCCTCGCCGCGCCGCGTCCGCACCAGCAGCAGCGACGCGCCGTCGCGCGTGAAGCGCGGGGCGATGAGCTGGTCCCCCTCGGGCACCGGCTCGCGGCGCCGCACCGTCCCGTCGCGCCCCAGCAGCACCAGCGCCATCCCGCTGTCGGGGTGTTGCGCGATGGCGGCCAGCTGCGCGCCGTCGGGCGCCACTGCCACCGCGCTGTAGCGCGTGGTGTCACCCAGCTGCGTGAGCGACCCCGTGGCCAGGTCGTGCAGCAGGATCACGTTGTAGCCGCGCAACGCAAAGCGCGGGTCGGGGCGGTACTCCACCCACGCCGCCACGCCGCCACCCACCGACAGCGGCGCCCCCATGTCGGGGCCGATCAGCCGCAGGCGCGTGGTGCGCCCCCCGGCGTGCCGCACCAGTTGCGGCCGGTCGGCCAGCCCGGCGCGCAGCGACAGGAGCGTGCTGTCGGTCTCCCACTGCGGGGTGGCATCCTCCGTCCAGCTGGAGGGGGCCGGGGCCACGGGGGTGGCGGGGGTGACGGAGGACGCCGAAGCGGCCGCGCGCACTCTTTCCTGCAGCGCGCGCAGCGTCTGCTGGTGGAGCGTGTTGGCGCTCACGCCCGCCACCTGCCGCAGCCCCAGCGTGAGCGCGAGCGGCACGAAGGCGCGCCGCGTGGACGCGCGCAGCGCGCGGTCCCACACGTCGGCGCCAAACCGCTCCCGCCCGGCGGCAATGAGGTGGTAGCCGTGCACGTACTGGTTGGGCCACGCCTGCTTGAACGAGCCGCTCATGACGGTCTGGTACGACGGCACCGCGCGTTCCAGCAGCTGCGCGCGGAAGTCGGCGTCAAACAGCGGCAGGCGGCCGCGCCCGGAGGGGGTGAGCGCCGTCTCGGTGACGGTGGCGTCCCCCTCCCAGTACCAGGTGGGGACCGACCAGAAGGCCAGCGTGGCCCACGCGGGCTCGCCGAACACGGCGCTCGCCCGCCGGGTGATCCCCTGCCGGGCGGCGGAGAACTGCTTCACGTGGCGGTACTCGTGCACCGCCAGCAGGGTGAGCCAGTCGCCGCTTCCCAGCAGCCCCTCCGCCTGCGGCGGCTGCAGGAAGAACTCCGAGCGGCGCGGCATGAGCGTCACGAACGCGTTGGACTGCGCCAGCTGGTGGCGCAGCACCACGTCGATGCGGGGCGCGCGCGTGCGCAGCGAGGCGGTGTCGCGCGCGGCCACCCGGTCGATGAGGGCGGCCAGCCGCTGCGCCTCGGGCACCAGCGCGTCGGGGGTGATGACCCGGGCGCTCCGCCCCTCCACCACGCGCCAGCGCACCGTGGGGGCGCCCTGGTCGGTGCCCAGCCAGGGGGCGATCTGTGCGCGGACGCGCGGTCCGGGCAGGGCGAGCGCCAGCAGCGCGCCCACCACCAGCCGGCGCCAAGGGGTCGGGTGCGACGAACCCCCCGTCGCGACCAGGCGCGCCGGGGGGTTCGAACGGTTCGGCAGCAACGTGCGCCTCAGCGCCCGTACCGCTTCTTGAACTTGTCCACGCGCCCCTGCGTGTCGATGAGGCGCTGGGTCCCCGTGTAGAACGGGTGCGAGTCGCTGGTGATTTCCAGGAGGATCATGGGATACTCGTTCCCGTCCTCCATCTTGATCTTCGACTCGCTGGTCATGGTCGACCGCGTGATGATCGTGGCGCCGGTGGAGGCGTCCTTGAACACCACGGGGTGGTACGGCGGATGGATCCCTTCCTTCATGGGGCAACTCCGGTGCGCCACCATTGCCGGCGGTGGCACGTCAAGTGGGAGGCCCGCGGGCGCCAGGGCGTCCGTGGGCGGGGGCCACCCGGGCGGGCGGCCAAAACACAAACCAGCCCCGAAACTTCGCCCGGCAGGGCAGGCGGGTCAAGCCGACCCCGGCTGAAACCGGCGCCGGCGCCGGGCGTACCTTACCGCACCCCCTTTTCCCCCCGTTCCGGTCGGTCCCATGCGCGTCTCCGCCCAGCCCCCCCAGTCGTCACCCACCGCCTCGCCCGCCGCCGCTGCCCCGGCCGCACCAGGAGCGCCGGCGGCGACCCCGGTCGCCACGCTCCCCAGCAGCGCACGCGACATGTATCTGGCCGCCCGCGCGTACCGCACCGAGCTGCGCACCCAGCTGGAGCGCCTGGAGGAGCAGCGGTCCGAGCTGCGTCGGGAGCTGCGGCAGGATGGCGATGGGGCGGTGACCGGAGCGGCGCGCGCCGAGGTCGAAGCCCGACTTGCTGACGTCAACGGCCGCATCGCCGCGCTGGATCAGAGCCTGGCCGCCGCCGATATGCAGGTGGCCACCACCGCCGCCGTCCCCGGGGCCACGGTGGAGCCCCCCCGGGTGCGCCAAGGCCCCCCGGAAGAGGTGTTCATCATTCCCATCGTGTTCATCACCTTCGTCCTGGGGCCGCTCGCCATCGCCGCCGCGTGGCGCCTGGTGAAGCATGGCGCCATCTGGGGCAAGGGCGCTCCGTTCAAGGGGGCGGACAAGACCCAGCAGGCGCAGCTGGAGCGCCTCACGCACACCGTGGACGCCATGGCCGAGGAGCTCGAGCGCATCGGCGAAGGGCAGCGCTTCCTCACCCGCGTGCTGGGCGACGCGTCCACGTCGCTGCTGGCCGGCGGGGCGCAGCCGCTGCCGGTGGCCGCCCCGGAACGCGTCC
>JBILED010000256.1:0-3847 GCA_044352305.1 Gemmatimonas sp. | reverse complement strand
ATCCGGCGCGCGGGTAGCACGTCCCGGGGGGCCACAGCCGGACGCAACCATTCGTCCGCCTTGGGCTGTCAAGGGAGGGTGATGCCCCCCGCCTCCGACGCCCTGCCACTCCCCGGCCCCCTCCCCATGCGAGGCGGCCAGGATACGCATGGTGAGGCCGAGCTGCTGGCGGCGCTGCTCGCCGGGGATCCGGCCGCCCAATGGCAGTTCTACCGGCAGCACGTGGACCGGGTGTATCGCCTCATCCTGCGCATGTGCGGACGCCCGGAGCTGGCGCAGGAGTGGACGCAGGACACCTTCCTCCGCGCCTTCAGCCGGTTGGCGCAGTTCCGCGGCGAGTCTGCGGTGGGCAGCTGGCTGCGGACGATTGCCGTGTCCGTCACCTTGAACGGCCTCAAGGCGCTCCGGCGGCACGAGACGCGCGAGGCGCCGCTGGACGAGGCCCACGACGTCCCCCAGCAGGCGGAGACGGCCGATCCCGACCTCCCGGCGGCGCTGCGTCTGGCCATTGCCGCGCTTCCCCCGCAAACCCGCCGCGTCTTCGTGCTGCACGACGTGGAGGGGTGCACCCACGAGCAGATCGCCGAGCTCCTCGGCGTCGCCGCGGGCACCAGCAAATCCCAACTGTTCCGCGCCCGCGCAAAATTGCGCGAGGCGTTGGCGCCCTTTGCCCCCACGGCACCCGTGGCGCCCACGCCGCCGGCGCCCCCGGAGACCGCATGACGCCGCATTTGCCTTCGGACCTGGACACGCAGCCGCCCGCCGTGACGGCGGAGGAGCCACCGCTTCCCGCCTGGGCCATGGCTCCGCTCACCCGGGCGCTGGACGACGCGGAGGGCCCCGTGCCGGCCGACGCCATCTGGGCTCGACTGCGGCAGCAGCGAGCCCTCGCCGCGCCCCGAGCCGATCGGTGGGCGCGGTGGCGCCCCGCGCTGCGCATGGCCGCCCTCCTGGTGTGCGGCGTGGCCATTGGCCGATATGCCGTGCCGTGGATGGAAGCGCGCGCGCGCCCGCGGCCGGACGACCGCAACGCGCCACTGGTGGTGCGGCTGGACACGCAGGTGGCGCCGCTGGTGCCCGCGCGCCTGGTGCTGGCCGAGCATGTGGCGCGCACCATTGCGCTCCTGTCGACCGTGGCGGGGAGCGGCGAGCCCGACACGCTGCTGGTGCCGCAGGCGCGCGACCTGCTCCTCACCACGCGCCTGCTCATGGACGCCAATGGCGGCCGTGATGCGCAGGCGCACCGCCTGCTCATGGATCTCGAACTGGTCCTCGTGCAGGTGATGCAGGCGCGCCCGGTGCCCGCGGAGTTGGCCCGGGCGCCGCGCGAGACGATTCGCCAGGCCAACCTGATTCCGCGGCTCCGGGCGCTGGTCCCCGGCACCGACACGCTCGTCGTCAACGCCGGAGGCGAATGATGGTCCACCCCGTGCGCAACGTGCGCAGCACCCCGCGCCGCGACCGAGCCCTGCAGAGGGGGCGGGCGCCCCTGGTGGTGGCCGTCCTGGCCACGCTGGTGGTTGCGCCACTGCTGGTGCCACGCCCCGTGGGCGCGCAGACGGTGCAGCAACCGCCGCTCCCCCCCGCACCCGTGGCCGCCGTGCTCCCCCCCGCGCCCGTGGACGCGCCAGACGCCCCCGAGCCCGCAGGCGATACGGTGCGCAAAGCCGCCCCCAAGGGGCTGCCGGAGCTGAGCGAGATGGCGCAGGCGGATACCCTCTACCGGGACGCCCGCCGCGCCCTGCTGGAGGAGCAGTACGCGGGGGCGGCCACCCTCTTTCGGCAGCTCCGCACGCGCCACCCCGGCACCCCCCAGGGACAGGTAGCGGCGTACTGGGAGGCCTTTGCCCTGCAGCGCCAGGGAGGCGCCGCCCAACTGCAGGCGGCGCAGCAGCTCCTGGAGGGCTACGCCCAACACGCCGTGGTGGAGGCGGCGGGACAGGGGCGCGCCGCGTCGGCCCGCGCACCCGGCGGGACCCTGCGGGGGCAGTCCACGTCAGAGCCGACGCCCGCTCCCACCGGGGACGCCCAGGCGCTGCAGGGGCGCATCACCACCGCCCGGGCGCGGGCGGGCGACCGCGAAGCGGAGGAGGAGCTCCTCTCCACCGCCAGCTCCGCGGCCGAAGGTCCCGGCTGCCCGTCGGCCTCGGAGGATGAACGCATCGCCGCGCTGCAGGGGGTGGCCCAGCTGGCTCCCGACACCGCCCTGCGCATCCTCACCCGCGTGCTCAAGCGCCGCGAGCCCTGCACCCAGCAGCTGCGGCGCACCGCCGTGTTCCTGCTGGGGGCCAGCGGTCGCCTCGACTGGGGACGGGCGCTGCTGCCGGTGGTCACCACCGACCCCGACGTGGAGGTGCGCAAGCAGGCGGTGCTCTTCCTGGCCAATGCGCTCCCCGAGGAAAGCGCGCCCGCGCTGATGGACATGGCGCTCACCGCCGAGGACGAGGGGATGCGCCGGGCGGCCACCCGCGGGCTGGCCCACGCCCGGCGGCCGCAGGACGCCGCGCTCCGGCTGGGCCAGCTGTACGACCAGTCCACCAGCAGCGGGGTGCGGCGTGATGCGCTGATGCTGCTGGGCGACCTGCCGGCGAAGGCCGGCGTGGACAAGCTGATGGCCGTGGTGCGTGCCGAAAAGAACAGCATGCTCCGCCGCGTGGCGGTGGAGCAGCTGGTGCGCACCAAGGACCCGCGGGCACTGGCGCTGCTGGAGGAGATCCTCAACCGCTGAGCGGCGAGGCGTCGCCCCCCTTACCCCGCCTGGCCGTTCAGCTCCAGTCGCCAGTGCACCGGCATGCTGGGGTCGAGCGAGTCGCGCACCGAGCAGTACTTGGTGACCGACAGCTCGATTGCCCGCTCCGCCTGCGCCCGGTCGATCCCCGCGCCCGTGATGCGGTACACCAGCGTGATCTCCGTGAGGCGCCCGGGGACCCCCGCGTAGCGCGCCCCCTCGACGTCCACCGTCATCGCCTCGATGGGGGTGCGCCGCTTGGCCAGGATGTCCACTACGTCCACCCCCGTGCACCCGGCCAGGGCGATCAGCACCACCGCCACCATGTTGGGCCCCGCCTGCCCGCTGCCGTCCATGCGGATGGACGGCCCCCCCGCCGCCAGCTGCCCGTCAAAGACATGGTCCCCCGCCCACGTCACCTGCACCCGCGACGGCGGGCGCGGCGCTGGGGTGGCGGGGGGCGTCGTGGTGGTAGGCTCGCTCATGGCTCGGCTCCCTTGCGGATGGGGGCCCGGACGGCGTTCCCCCACTCCGTCCACGACCCGTCGTAGTTGCGCACGTTGGTGAACCCCAGCAGGTACGTCAGCACGAACCACGTGTGCGACGACCGCTCGCCGATGCGGCAGTACGTCACCACCCGGTCGTCGGGGGACAGCCCCTGCTCCCCCTGGTACAGCACTCGCAGCGCCGCCGCGTCCAGGAAGGTGCCGTCGGGCGCCGCGGCCCGGGCCCACGGCACGCTGCGCGCCCCGGGGATGTGCCCGCCGCGCAGCGTCCCCTCCTGCGGATAGTCGGGCATGTGCAGCTTCTCGCCGGTGTACTCCTGCGGCGAGCGCACGTCCACCAGCGGCAGCCCCGCCGCCATGTGCCGCCGCGTGTCCTCCAGGTAGGCGCGGATGACGCGGTCCTCCCGCTCGGGCGCCTCGTACGCCGTGGGAGGGAAGAACGGGCGCACGTCGGTCGTGGCGCGCCCCTCGGCCAGCCACTTGGCGCGCCCGCCGTCCAGCACCACGGCGTTGTCGAAGCCGAACAGCTGGAACACCCAGAAGGCGTAGGTGGCCCACCAGTTGTTCTTGTCGCCGTAGAACACCACGGTGTGCGACGGGTCGATCCCGCGCG
>JBILED010000276.1:0-3497 GCA_044352305.1 Gemmatimonas sp. | reverse complement strand
TCGCGCAGCCGCTTGGCCGCGCTGATCCGGATCAGCACCGGCAGCGCGTCCACGATCTCGTCCATCGCGGCCTTGGCCTCGTCGTCCCACGGCAGCTCCTGGTGGAGCCGCGCCGGCGTGGCGTCAATGCGGTCCAGCTCGGTCCCCAGCGGGAGGATGTGGAACAGCGCGTCGAACAGCTGGTTGCACACCTCCTGCACCAGATACGTCGCGCCGCTGTACCCCATGAACGGCGTCCCGGTGTGCCGCCGCACGATCGCCCCCGGGAACGACGCCGGCACGTACATCGTGCGCGCCCCCAGCTCGGCCAGGTACATCCGCTCGTTGTAGCTGCCGAACAGGATCAGCGGCGGCCGCTCCTTGATCGCCGCGCGCACCGCCTCGTTGTCGGGCTTGACCCCGGCCTGCCGCGCGATGGCAAAGGTGCAGGGGAGCCCCAGCTCGTCCTCGAGGAAGTGCCGCACCCCGCGCGCATACGTCTCGGTGGCCACGATCCCGAAGCTCGCCGTGCCGAAGAAGTCCTGCGTCACCGACCGCCACAGGTCCCACAGCGGCTTGATGGTGGTGTGTCGCTCCTTCTCGATGAACGGCTCGGGGTCGAGCCCCAGGATCCCCCCCAGCGTGCGGAGGAACGCCGTCGTGCTGTGCAGCCCGATGGGCGCCTGCAGGTACGGCACCTCGAGGTCCTCGCACAGCATCCGCCCGAACTCGCGGTACAGGCACACGTTCGCGTCGGCGTCCACCAGCCGCGGCACGTCCTGCAGGTGGCTCCCCAGCGGGAAGACGCAGTTCACCTCGGCGCCGATCCCCTCCACCAGCCGCCGCATCTCGGCCAGGTCGCTCCAGGTGTTGAAGGTGCCGTAGATGGCGCCGATGAGGTTCACGCGCGGGCGCTCGCCGGCGGCGCGCTCGCGCCGCTTCGGGCGCACGCCGCGCTTGAGCCCGTACTCGGTCCACAGCCAGTACAGCGCGCGGTTGGCCGCCTGCCACTGGTCCTCGTCGATGGTGCGCGGGAGGAACCGCTGGATGTTGGTCCCCTCCGGCGTGACGCCGCCGCCGATCATCTCGGCGATGCTCCCGGTCACCACCACCGCGGGGAGCTCCGGGTCCAGCACGGCGTGGGCGCGCTTCATCGCCCCCTCGGTGCCGTGCTGCCCCAGCTCCTCCTCCCCGAGCCCGGTCACCACGATGGGAAGCTCGTGCGGCGGCAGCGCGTCGGTGTAGTGCAGCACCGACGTCACCGGCAGGTTCTCGCACCCCACGGGGCCGTCGATGACGACCTGCAGCCCCTTGATGGCGGTGAACGCGTAGACGGCGCCCCAGTACCCCCCGGCGCGGTCATGGTCGAGGACGAGCATCAGGCCATCTCCTCCGCCTTGCGCTGGCGCGCCAGCTTGGCCAGGTGGCGCTTGTAGTGCTCCCGGAACTCCGGGCGGTCCTCCGGCACTGCTTCCCACACCCCGGCGCGGTACCCCTGGCCGGTCTCGCCGAAGAAGGCGCGCATGGCGTCGAAGCGCGCCTTGTTGCCCATGGCCGTGGTGATCACCTGGGCCAGCGACCCCGCGCCGGCGGGGCCCATGAGCGGGCGCGCCGAGATGAGGTTGGTGAAGTAGAGCCCGGGGATGGTGCGCTCCTTGGCGGCCTGCACCACCGGGGTGGTGCCGATGGCCAGGTCGGGGCGGAACTCCTCCATGGCCGCCAGGTCCTGCTCCAGCGAGGCGCGGAACTGCACGTGCACGCCGCGCGCCGCCAGCCACGCCCGGTCGGCCTCGGCCACGGGGGTGCGGGGACAGGCGGTGCCCACGTAGCGCACGTCGGCGCCGCTCTCCACCAGCAGCCGCGCCACCAGCAGCTCCGATCCCTCGTACCCCGAGAGGGTGATGCGGCCGCGGATGGGGCGCGCCGCCAGCGCGCCTTGGATGGCCGGGAGGATCCGCTGCTTGGCGGCACCCACGCGCGCCTCGGGGACGCCGGCCGCGGCGCCGATCGCCTCGAGCCACGCGGCGGTCCCCTCGTACCCCACGGGGGCGGACCCCACCACGGGGCGCCCGGCGGCGGCGAACTCCCGGAAGCTGGCCACGTAGAACGGATGGATCCCCGCCACCACGACGCCGTCCAGCGCCGCGTACAGCTCGCGCCACTCGCGCGTGGGGACCACCGGCCCCGCGGCCAGCCCCAGCGGCTCGAGCAGCATGCCGATCCCCACCGGGTCGGCGGGGAACATCTCCCCCACCAGCGTCACCGTGGGGCGCTCGCTGCGCCCGCCGCGCGGCGCCTGCACGGGGCCCTGCTCGGCCTCCTGCCGCGCGTAGCGCAGCATCGCCCCGGCCAGCACGTCCTTCGCCTCGGCATGCGTGGGGACCCCGAAGCCGGGGACGTCGATGCCGATGATGCGGACCCCGTTGATCTCCTTGGGGAGGATCTGCAGCGGCACCCCGGAGGCGGTGGGAACGCACAGGTTGGTCACGACGATCGTGTCGTAGCGGGCCGGGTCGGCCAGCTTGAACACGGCGTCGCGGATGTCCTCGAACAGCTGTCCGGTGACCAGCGTCTCCGAGTTGAACGGCACGTAGCCCACCGTGCGGCGCGCGCCGTAGAAGTGGGAGGTGAAGGTGAGGCCGTACACGCAGCAGGCCGACCCGCTGAGCACCGTGGCGGTGCGGCGCATGCGCAGCCCCACGCGCAGCGACCCGAAGGCCGGGCACATGCTCTGCGGCTGGTCGTGCGGCCCCTTGGGGTAGTCGGCGGCGTACTGGTCCAGCACGCCGGCCTTCCCCGCGGCGCGCGCGGCGGCCTCCAGCTGGTCGCGCCCGGCATGGCACCCGAGCCCGTCGCCGGCGGTGGCCGCCAGGTTCACGGGGGTGCCGTCCACCACCGGCAGCGGCGCGCGCGGCGCGGACGGGGCGTCGTGGGTGGTCCCCATGGCCGCCCCCTCAGACCGCGTCGTAGACGACTTCCAGCGACGGGCGCGACACCTCCTCGCGCCCGCACATGTCGAACATCGTGGCCGGCTCCAGCACCACGTCGCGCCCGGTGGCCTTGCTGGCGAACAGCCCCAGCAGCCCGTCCTGCGTGAGCGGGCGCGGACGCACCGGCGGCGCGTCGGCCACGTTGGCGGCCAGCTCGCCGAAGAGCGGGCCCCACTGCCCGTCCGGAAAGCCGATGATCTCGTAGTTGGCGCTCTTGCGGCGGATGTCCTCGTGCGCGGGCACGCGCGCCAGCACGGGGATCCCCGCCGCCTCGGCGAAGTGCGCCGCCTCGCCGGTGCCGTCGTCCTTGTTGATGACCATGCCGGCCACCCCCACGTTGCCGCCCAGCTTGCGGAAGTACTCCACCGCGCTGCAGACGTTGTTGGCCACGTAGAGCGACTGCAGGTCGTTGGAGCCCACCACGATGACCTTCTGGCACATGTCACGCGCGATGGGGAGCCCGAAGCCGCCGCACACCACGTCGCCCAGGAAGTCCAGGAGGACGTAGTCGAACCCCCAGTCGTGGAA
>JBILED010000291.1:0-3159 GCA_044352305.1 Gemmatimonas sp. | reverse complement strand
CGCCCCCATCTTCAAGGTGGCCGACTACGGCATCACGGGGGACGCCTTCGAGGTGGTCCCCGCGCTGATCGAAGCGGTCAAGCAGGCCAAGGCGCAGGGCTAGGGGGCCGCCCATGACGGCCGGGAACGTGGTCTTCGCGGTGATCCTCGCCGTGGCGCTGGCGGTGTTTGCCCGCAGCGCCCGGCGGCTGGTGCGGTGGCTGCGGCTCGGGCGCCCCGAGGGGCGCACCGACCACCCGGACGTCCGCACCCGCAACTTCCTCCTCATCGGGCTCGCGCAGACCAAGATCCTGCGCGACCCGCTGGGGGGGCTCATGCACGCCCTCGTGTTCTGGGGCTTCTGCGTGCTGGGGCTGGGGACGGTGGAGATCATGGTGCAGGGGCTGTACACCCCCTTCACCTGGGACGTGCTCCTGCCGCGCCCGCTGTACGTGGCGTACGTGGCGTCGCAGGAGCTGTTCGCGGTGTTCGTGCTCTTCCCGGTGGCGTACCTGCTGTGGCGGCGGCTGGTCATCCGCCCGACGCGCTTCCGCGGCGACCCGGTGCACGGCGGCGACGCGGTGTTCATCCTGGGGATGATCGCCACCCTCATGGTCACGCTGCTGCTGCTGTTCGTGGGGGAGCTCAAGCAGCCCGGCGCCGACGGCGCGGGGCGGCTGGTGTCGGGGGCGCTGCTGCCGCTGTTCGGGGGGATGTCGGCGGAGGCGGCGCACACGATGGCGCGCGTGAACTGGTGGATCCACGCGGTCCTCATCCTGTACTTCCTGAACCACCTGCCCGGCTCCAAGCACCTCCACGTGCTCACGTCGCTCATCAACGTCTGGTTCAGCAACACCAGCGGCCCCGGGCGCGTGGGGGCCATGCGCCCCATGGACCTGGAGGCGGAGGACGCCGAGCAGTTCGGCGCCGCCGACGTGGAGCACCTGAGCTGGAAGAGCCTGCTGGACGGCTACTCCTGCACCGAGTGCGGGCGGTGCACCGCGGTGTGCCCCGCCAACACCACCGGCAAGCCGCTCTCGCCGCGCATGATCGTGGTGAAGACGCGCGCGCGGCTCACGGAGAAGGCCGAGCTGCTGGACGCCATCGGCCCCGGCGGCACCGCCACCGCCGAGCAGCAGGCCGTGCTGGACAAGAAGCTCCTGGACGACTGGATCACCGAGGAGGAGCTGTGGGCGTGCACCTCCTGCCGCGCCTGCGTGCAGGAGTGCCCGGTGTCCATCGACCAGCTGGACATCATCAACGAGCTGCGGCGTGACCTCGTGCTGATGGAGTCGCGCTTCCCCGACGAGCTGCAGCCGGCGCTCACGTCGCTGGAGCGCAACGGCTCGCCGTGGGCCTTCAGCGCCGCCGACCGCGCCCAGTGGGCCGAGGGGATGGACATCCCCACCATGGCGGAGCTGGCGGCGGCCGGCGAGAAGCCCGACATCCTGTTCTGGGTGGGATGCATGGGCTCCTTCGACGACCGCGCCAAGAAGATCACGGTGGCGTTCGCGCGCATCCTGCAGGCGGCCAACGTGAAGTTCGCCATCCTGGGGCAGGAGGAGAGCTGCCACGGCGACCCGGCGCGTCGCATGGGGAACGAGTACCTGTACCAGATGCTCGCCAAGGGGGTCATCGAGACGCTCGACGGCTACCAGGTGAAGACCATCGTGACCTTCTGCCCGCACTGCTTCCACCAGATGGGGAAGGAGTTCCCCGACCTGGGCGGGCACTACGAGGTCATCCACCACACGGAGTACATCGAGCGGCTGCTGGCCGAGGGGCGGGTGCCGCTGGACACCGAGCACGGGCAGCGGCTCAAGGTGGCCTACCACGACAGCTGCTACCTGGGGCGCTACAACGACGTGTACGACGCGCCGCGCGCCACGCTGCGCAAGGCGCTGCCGGTGGTGGAGCTGGTGGAGCCGGCGCGCACCAAGAGCCGCGGGCTGTGCTGCGGCGCCGGGGGCGGGCGCATGTGGATGGAGGAGACGGTGGGCAAGCGCGTCAACGTGGAGCGCAGCGAGGAGCTGCTGGCCACGGGGGCCGACCAGATCGCGGTGGCGTGCCCGTTCTGCATGACGATGATCACCGACGGGGTGACCGGGGCGGGGAAGGAGGTGCCCGTGGTGGACATCGCCGAGGTGGTGGCCGGGCGGCTGGCGGGGGCGCCGGTCGCGTAGCGTTGGCCGTGGTCCCCTCGCGTGAGGGGACCACGGTTCACCCGGTGGTCACCCCGTCGCCCAGCCGATCTCCAGCAGCTCGATCTGCTGGCGGATCGTCCCCTCCTCGTACGGCACCGTGGTCACGCCGCGCAGCACCAGCCCTGCCACGGGCAGCTGCGCCCGGAACTCCGGCTGCGCCAGCCGCCCGGGGTCGGCCACCCACGCGGTGCCGCCCGGCGCCAGCGACCGCGCGATGGCCTGCGCCACCAGCGCGGCATACGGCTTTTCGTACAGCACGTCGGCCGCCACCACCACGTCAAACACCCCCACGTCGTCGGGCCACGCGCGCCAGTCCACCAGCCGCCCCACCGGCTCACGCCCCGCCAGCCGCCACGCATTCAGCCGCGTCATGTGCACGGCGTCGGCATAGTAGTCGGTGGCCGTCACGGCAAACCCCGCGCGCAGCGCCGCCACCGTCACCAGCCCCGAGCCGCACCCCAGCTCCAGCAGCGTGCGCCCATCCCCCGAGATCCCCAACAGGGCCTCGGCCAGCACCCGCGACGACGGCCACAGGTCGGCCCAGTAGGGGAGCCGCTCGTCAAACACATAGTCGGCCTCGGTGATGAGGTCGTCGGCGTTGACGGGCTTCACCAGCAGCACGGTCTCCCCACCCAGCGGCACCGGTGACTCGGCCAGGCGCATCCGCCGCGCCAGCGCCTCGCGCAACGCGTCCCCGGACAGGGGCGCCAGCGTGGACAGGGGCGCGGTGCCGCTGTCGTAGCGCGCCGGCGGCGTCACCATGCGCCGTCCGGCAGCAGGAGCGCGGTGTGCACGCTGTCCGGGGCCACCCGCGCCACCGCCTCCGGCACCAGCAGCAGCGCGTTCGCCTCGGCCATGCTGCGCAGCAGGTTGGACCCCTGCGCCCCCGCCAGGCGTGCTTCCATCCGTCCGTCCTCCCCCGCGCTCACCCGGACCCGCAGGAAATAGGTGAGCGGGGCGGGGGTGTCCGCCGCAT
>JBILED010000275.1:0-3531 GCA_044352305.1 Gemmatimonas sp. | reverse complement strand
GGCGTTCTTCGGCGTGGATCCGCTGTTCCGGCGCGGGGTGCACGACCGGCTCACCTTCGCGATGATGTACGAGTACAGCGAGCGGTTCTGCAATCCGCTCTCGCACGACGAGGTGGTGCACCTCAAGAAGTCGCTGCTGGGGAAGATGCCGGGCGACCGGTGGCAGCGGTTTGCCAACCTGCGCGCGCTGCTGGCGTACGCGGTGACGCGGCCGGGGAAGACGCTGCTGTTCATGGGGACCGAGCTGGCGCCCGAGGGGGAGTGGAACCACGACGTGTCGCTGGACTGGGGGCTGCTGGACGACCCGGCGCACCGCGGCGTGCACGATTGCCTGGCGGCGCTGGGGGCGTTGTACCGCGCGCACTCGTGCCTGTGGCGGCGCGACCACGACCCGTCGGGGCACGCGTGGATCGCGGTGGACGACAAGGCGCACTCGGTGGTGGCGTACGCGCGGCACGACGGGGCGGCGCACCTGGTGGTGGCGGCCAACCTCACCCCGGTGCCGCGCCCCGGCTACCGGCTGGGCGTGCCCGGCACGGGCGCCTATGCGACCGTGCTGAACACCGACCTGCCGGCGTTTGGCGGGAGCGGCTTTGCGGTGCCGGCGTCGCTGGCGGTGGAGGCGGTGCCGCAGCACGGGTATGCGCAGTCGGTGGTGGCCACGCTGCCGCCGCTGTCGGTGCTGGTGCTGGCGCCGGAGGGGGCGTGAGCACGGCGCGCGTGCGGCTGTGGTCGTTTGGCGTGCTGGCCGCGCTGGCGGTGGCGCTGTGCGTGCGGCTGGGGTTCTGGCAGCTGGCGCGACTGGAGTGGCGGCGCGGCCAGAACGCGCTGGTGGCGGCGCGCGGGGCGGAGGCGCCGCTGTCGCTGGAGGCGCTGCGCCGCATGGACACCACGGCGTCGCACTGGCGCCGCGCTCGCAGGCGGGGATGCCGGGGGTGCAGCTGCTCACGCCGGTGCGTCCGCTGGCGGGGGCGTGGGGGGACACGGCGGTGCTGGTGCTGCGCGGCTTCGTGCGGGCGGCCGACGGGCGGACCTTTGACGCCGTGCAGGCGCGCGAGGGGGACACGCTGCGGCTGGAGGCGCTGGTGACCACCTTCCCGCCCCCGCGCCCGGGCGCGGTGCGGCTCCCCTCGTCGGCGCGCGCGGTGCGGCAGCTGCACCACGACTCGCTGCAGGCGCTGGCGGGGCGTCCGCTGGTGCCGGTGGTGCTGCTGGCGCTGGGGGACACCACCATCCGCGATGTCACGCGCCCCGCGCGGGTGCCGCCCCCCGCGCCGGGCGACGGCCCGCACCTCTCCTACGCGCTGCAGTGGTTCAGCTTTGCCACGGTGTTCGCGCTGGGGTTCGTGCTGTTCGCGCGGCGCGGGCGCGCCCGGGCGCCGCGTCCGCCGGCCGCGCCCGGCGGTCAGCCGTCCACGCGATAGAACGCCCGGTACCAGGCCACGAACCGCGCCACCCCCTCCTCGATGGAGGTGGCGGGGCGGAACCCCACGGCGTCGGCCAGCGCGTCCACGTCGGCGTACGTGGCGGGGACATCCCCCGCCTGCATCGGGAGCCACGTCTTCTCGGCGGTGCGCCCCAGCGCCTGCTCGAGGGTGGCGATGAGGTGCAGCAGCTCGACCGGGTTGTTGTTGCCGATGTTGTACAGGCGGTAGGGGGCGGCGCTGGTCCCCGGGTCGGGGCGCGCGGCGTCCCACGCCGGGTTGGGGGCGGCGGTGTGGTCGCTGGTGCGCACCACCCCTTCCACGATGTCGTCGATGTAGGTGAAGTCGCGCCGCATCCGGCCGTGGTTGAACACGTCGATGGCGCGCCCCTCCAGGATGGCGCGGGTGAAGAGGAACAGCGCCATGTCGGGGCGCCCCCACGGGCCGTACACCGTGAAGAAGCGCAGCCCCGTGGTGGGGAGCCCGTACAGGTGGCTGTAGGTGTGCGCCATCAGCTCGTTGGCCTTCTTGGTGGCGGCGTACAGCGAGAGCGGGTGGTCCACGTTCTGGTGGACCGAGAAGGGCATGGCGGTGTTGGCGCCGTACACGCTGGACGACGACGCATAGGTGAGGTGCGCCGCGCCGTGGTGGCGGCACCCCTCCAGGATGTGCAGGAAGCCGGTGAGGTTGCTGTCGACGTAGGTGTGCGGGTTGGTGAGCGAGTAGCGCACGCCGGCCTGCGCGGCCAGGTGGATCACCCGCGCCGGACGCGTCTCCGCGAACAGCCGCTCCACCGCGCCGCGGTCGGCCAGGTCGCCGCGCACCAGGCGGAACCCGTCGCGCGCCGCCAGCCGGGCCAGGCGCGCCTCCTTCAGCGTGGGGTCGTAGTAGTCGTTGACGTTGTCGAACCCCACCACCTCGTCGCCACGGTCCAGCAGGCGGTGCGCGGTGTGGGAACCGATGAAGCCGGCGGCGCCGGTGACGAGGTGCAGGGGCATGACGGGTTCCGGGGCGGGCGGGTCAGAGCAGCGTGCCCTGCAGCAGCAGGTACGCCACGCCGAAGTAGATGCTGATGGCCGAGACGTCCACGAGCGTGGCCACGAAGGGGGCCGAGGCGCTGGCGGGGTCGAAGCGGAAGCGCTTGAGGACGAAGGGGAGCATGGAGCCGGTGAGCGAGCCGATGGTCACGATGGCCACCAGCGTGAGCCCCACCGTGAAGGCCAGCGGCACGTGGTACGCGCCGTAGTCGTACAGCCCCAGCAGCTGCCACGCCTCGATGCGCAGCACCGCCACCGTCCCCAGCAGCAGCCCCAGGATGGCGCCCGCGGGGAGCTCGCGCCGCACCACCAGCCACCAGTCGCGCAGCGTGACCTCGCCCAGCGCCATGGCGCGGATGATGAGCGAGGTGGCCTGCGACCCCGAGTTCCCCCCGGAGCTCATGATGAGCGGGATGAACTGCGCCAGCAGGATCACGCGCCCCAGCTCGTCCTCGTAGTGCGCCATCACCGACGCGGTGAGCATCTCGCTCACCGCCAGGATCAGCAGCCAGCCGCCGCGCTTGCGCACGTTCTGCAGGAGCCCCACCTGCATGTACGGCTCCTCCAGCGCCTCCATGCCGCCGAACTTCTGGGCGTCCTCGGTCTGCTCCTCCTGGATGACGTCGATGACGTCATCCACGGTGACCACCCCCAGCAGCCGCCGGTCGCCGTCCACCACGGGCAGCGCCACGAGCGAGTAGTTGGAGGTGACGCGCGACACCTCCTCCTGCGGCAGGTCGGGGGGGACGCTCACCACCTCGGTCCACGCCAGCTCGCTCAGCACGGTCCCCTCGGGGGCGGCCAGCAGCTCGCGCAGCGAGAGCACGCCGCGCAGGCGGCCGGTGCCGTCGACGGTGTAGATGGTGTACATCGCCTCGCGCCGGCCGGCGCGCGCCATGGCGCGCACCGCCCGCAGCGCGGCCTCCACGGTGAGCGCCTCGTCCACCGCGAGGAACTCGGTGGTCATGAGGCCGCCGGCGGAGTCGGGGGCGTATTGCAGCAGCCGCTCGGTCTCGGCCTTCTCCTCGGGGTCCAGCGCCGAGAGGATGCCGTCGGCGGTCTCCTCGTCC
>JBILED010000070.1:0-12250 GCA_044352305.1 Gemmatimonas sp. | reverse complement strand
GTGGGGTGGGGGGCGCCGGGGTGGTAGATTGCCGACTCTCCGGGAAGTGACGGAGGGATTCGGCTAGGTAGCTCAGTTGGTAGAGCAGCGGACTGAAAATCCGCGTGTCGGCGGTTCGATTCCGTCCCTAGCCATTGAGAATCAACGACTTACGAGATTTTGAGTCGGCAAGAATCGTATTACATCCGTACTACATGACGGGAGATCAGGAATGATCTCCCGTCTGTCGCTTGTGGGATCAGGTCGATGTAGTACACGTACTGCACACACCTTGAGTGAATCCGAATGTTTGGTGGTGTCGGTGACGAGGTCCGACACACGGATTTCCAAAGGGGTTTTGGACCTCATCAATGAAGTTTGACCCAATCAAGTGAAGGACACTCGCTGTCAAAGATTGGGTGTCGCATGTTGAGGTGGACAGGCTTGTACGAAGTAATGAATTCGAATACAAAGCTCAGCGACCCAAAACCAAATGTCGTCAACGAACGGGGATGCTTTATGCGATCGTCTGTGATTCGCCTCATTTCGACGTGTGGACTTCTACTTGTGGCGTGCTCGGGCGACAAAGCAATCGCACCAGAATTAGTTGGTAGCGTCGCGATCACCAGCACATCAACGACCCTTCAATACGGGCAATCCGTTCAACTGGTTGCAACTGTCGCAGGCGCATCAGGAAATGCGCTGACGGGTCGCACTATCACGTGGACATCATCAAACGATAACGTGGCCACAGTGTCCTCATCAGGACTTGTGACCGCTGGTGCCGTTCGTGGTGGAACAGCGGAAACTGTGACGATCACTGCAGCCAGCGAAGGCAAGTCGGCATACGTTTCCGTAAGCGTTGCACCGATACCAGTAAGCACGATTACGCCATCAGTTACTCAAGCTTCGCTCTATGTTGGCCAAACAACTCAACTTGGTGCAACGCTCAAGGATGCCGCAGGTGGAACGCTTACTGCTCGTACAATAACGTGGAGTTCGTCGGCATCAGCCATTGCAAGTGTCGACAACCAAGGTCTTGTAACTGCGATTGCCCCAGGTACAACAACTATCACATCAACTGCAGAAAGTAAAACAACGTCAGTAGATATAACCGTCGCCTTGATTCCAGTAAGCACCGTGACTGTCACGCCAGATGCCAGTACACTCGATGTCGGGCAAACATTACAACTTTCTGCAACTTTAAAAGATAGTGTTGGTAGGATTTTGTCCGGCCGCTCCGTCACATGGACGTCAATCACTCCAAGCATCGCAATTGTTAATGGCGCTGGGCAAGTGACAGGCGTTAGTCCTGGCACCAGTCGTATAGCAGTTACAGCTGAAGGAAAGTCCGCTATCGCTACAATCACAGTAAATGACGTCGTCGCAACCGTAGTAGTAAGCCCGAATGCAGCGACCGTACAGAAAGGAAAGACGGTGCAGCTTTCTGTGACTGCCAAAAATGCAAATGGCGGAACAATCGCTGGTAAGACAACAACTTGGTCAACTAGTAATTCAGCAATTGCAACGGTAGGCGCAGCGGGACTCGTAACAGTTATCGGACCCGGAACAGCACAAATCAGAGCAACAATAGATGGCAAATCCGATGTGTCATGGATAAGCGCATGGGACACTTGCCAGAACGAGCCAATAGAAATTGGCGATCAGCGAAATGGAACGCTGATCGCCGGTGCGTGCACATTTATCACAGCGCGACCGCAACCATCCGTCTGGCGACTAACTGCATCGGCTACAGCATTCGCGCCACGAATCTGGGTGGGTATCTATGGCGCAGCATACTTGTGGGGTTGGATTAACTACAATCCGGGAATCATCAGTATGGAAATGATTGCACCACTTGGACCAATGTCGATATCTGTCGGAGCATTTAACAGCACATCGCAGAACGGCGCGTTTACGTTTTCCTCAACATTAGTAGTCGGAGATTCAGTAAGCTGCGGTGGAAGTGTTGGCATCTTTGCAGGTGGCACAGCAGCGAGGATACTTGGTGCTCGTGACTGTCAAACCTCCAATGGCCAATACTACGATATCATCACAGTTCGATTGCAGGCGGCAGAAAGCATTACAATAACAATGAAGTCATCTGATTTTGACGCCTACCTTGAAATGCGAAATAGTGATGGAACGTTGCTTGCTTCTAACGATGACGGAGCTGGTGGAACAAACGCAAAGCTTCGCTTCACTGCTTCTTCAACCGGATTTTATCAGATATGGGCAAGATCGCTTACGGCATTTCGTACAGGCCAATACATAATTGAAGCCACACCATAGTCATTAGAACACTATTCACTAAGCAATACTCCATCGTCAGCTGTAGCTCAGAGACGCGGGCAATGGACTTGGCCCGGTTTAGTGGACACCCAGCCTATCCTGTTTTGATTCAGGGAGGAGGTGCCTATGGCCAAGAAGCGTGCCTAGCGGCAGTTTGACGCCGCGTTCTAGGTGGAAGCGTTCCGACGGATAGAGGAGCGGCTGGCGGTGAAGGTGCCGCTCAGTACGATCGCCCGGGATCTGGAGCTGCGCCCCGAGCAGTTGCGCCGGTGGGCGGACCAGCTCGCGGCCGAGCGGGGCAAGCCGGCGGCCGCGGTGTTCCCCGGGGAGGGGCGGGTGGCGAGTGAGGCGGCGGAGATCCGGCGCCTGCAGCGGGAGGTGGAGACGCTGCGGATGGAGCGGGACTTCCTGAAAAATGCGTCGGCGTGCTTCGCGAGGGAGTCGCGATGAGCGACACGTACGCCGTGCTTGCCGCTCATCGCGCGGAGTATCCGATCGCCCTGATGTGCCGGGTCTTGGCGGTGTCCCGGTCGGGGTTCTACGCCGCCCATGGCCGGGAGCCGTCGGCATGCGCCAGGGCGGATGGCGCCCTGGCCACGACGATCACCGCCACCTTCGTCCGGTGTCAGGGGCGGTACGGGACCCCCCGCGTCCACGCGGTCCTGCTGAGAGACGGGCACGCCGTGGGACGCAAGCGGGTGGCGCGGCTCATGCGGACGGCCGGCATCCAAGCCCGTCGGCCGCGCCGGTTCGCCCGCACGACCGATAGCAAACATCCCTGGCGTATCGCCGAGAATGCGCCAGCGCGGGACTTTGCCGTGGGCGGGGCGGTGAATACCGTGTGGGTCAGCGACACGACGTTCATCCCGACGCGGGAGGGGTGGCTGTATCTCGCGGTCGTGATCGACCTGGCGTCGCGCGTCGTGGTCGGCTGGGCGACGAGCGCCCGGAACGACAGCGCCCTGGTCATGGCGGCACTCCACCGGGCCGCGGCCCTGCGGCGGCCGGTGCCGGGCGCCTGCCATCACGCGGACCGGGGCAGCACCTACGCGAGTCAGGAGTACCAGGCCATGCTCCTCGCTTACGGGCTGACCGCCAGCATGAGTCGGAAGGGGAACTGCTGGGATAACGCCGTGGTCGAGAGCTTCTTCGCGACCCTCGAGTGGGAACTCCTGGCGGGCTACGATTTCGCCACCCGGGCCACGGCCATGCGCGCGCTGGTGCCCTTTATCGAGACGTGGTACAATCGGGAGCGGCTGCACTCGACTCTCGGGTATGTCTCACCCCAAGCGTTCGAGCAGGACCTGACTCGCCGTCGGCGAGCAGCTTAAACCCCGTGTCCACGAAAGCGGGTCAAGTCCAGGTACCCCGCACGATCTCCAACAGCCAGAACAAGCTTGACAGCTATCAGTATTGGCAATACTGTCGGGCGCGGCTTAGTAGAGTTTACAGCGATCGCTGCTTACGCGTCACCTACGCGTGAAGGCGTTCTCAGAATTCCCAACACCACGATATGCCGATTAGCGCGTGTCCGGATTGCCAGAAAGATGTGAGTACAGAAGCAAAAGCATGTCCGCATTGCGGTTCACCGCGCAAATCTTCATTTCTCGGAAAGCTCGCGTCTGGATGCCTTGTGATCACCGGAATTCTGCTGTCAGGCGTCTTCCTGCTGTTCTCACTGACATCGGGTCAGAAGTCCCGAACGGAGGTAGATCCGCTGAGTACCCTGCCGGAGGGAGCTAAGGAGTTCTCCGTCTATTCCGATCCAAAGGCTCGCTATTGGGAGATTTCACGCGATACCACTGGCCTGAGTTTATTCCCAACCATACTCACTGCTCGCTATGGTCCCTCAGGACTCACCTTCACGGAGCGCCATTACTATTGTAGCGCTCACCAGTATCGTGAGATAAAAGAAGGTCCCAGCATAAGCGAAATGCAAAGCGCTGGTGATGCAACCTTCCATCCGTTAGTCCATGGCAGTATTTCCGACATCATAGGTCATCGCCTCTGTGGGAAGAACATGCCATACTAGGGACCACGCGTGCGAAATGAGAGCGGACCTTGACTTGGCGCTCGCTGAAGATCCCGCGTTGTTTCGATATGTAGTTCGATGTGGCAACGCGATCTTCGAAACGCGTGTTCTTGACTCCAATAACGGCGGCGCAGCGGCGGTCGGTTGGGTAGTTGCGATCTACCAGCGCCAGTGGTTCGGAGCTATCGAATAGGAGTCACCGCCTTTGATCGGCAACCCATGTGTACCGGCGCAAGAACGACTTTGAGGCATGTCAAAAAAATTGACATACGGACAAATCGAATCAACCTCCCGGCGTGCATACACCGCTGTAATTCAATCACTTATGGCGGTGGTACAGCGGTTTGTGCAATTGACTGAAAATCCGCGTGTCGGCGGTTCGATTCCGTCCCTAGCCACTGTTGCACGCGAAGCGGCGCCCTGACCTGGTCGGGGTGCCGTTTGTGCGTTTGCGGGGCCCGGAGAGGGTGGCAATGATGTCCGGGGGCGCTGCCTTCCCCCCGGGGTTGGCGCGCCTCCCGTGCCCGTGCGAGGTTGCGGGCGTCCGTTGCCCCCCTCCGCTTTCGCCCGCCGCTCCCGTGTCCACCCCGCTCCGTCGCGCCGCCGCCGGCTTCACCCCGCTCACGCGCCCCGCCACGGCCGCCGGCCTCCTGACGCTGGCGCTGCTGGCGTGCGGCGGCGGGGACGGCGGGGGCACCACCCCCACCACGCCGGGGGGCGGGGGCGGCCAGCCCGCCGCGGTGGCCGCGGTGACGGTGGCCCCCACCGCGTGCGCCCTGCTCCCCGCCGGCAGCTGCACGCTTTCGGCCACCACCACCGATGCCGCCGGGCGCGCGCTCACCGGCCGCACCGTCAGCTGGGCCACCTCGGCGCCCCCGGTGGCCACCGTGGTGAACGGCGTGGTGACCGCCGTGGCCCCCGGCACCGCCACCATCTCCGCCACCAGCGAAGGGCAGGTGGGCACCGCCACCATCACGGTCACGCCGGTGCCCGTGGCGTCGGTCACCGTCACCCCCGCCACCTGCCCGCTGCAGGTGGGGGGGAGCTGCACACTGGCGGCCACCCCCCGGGACGCCGCCGGCGCTCCCCTCACGGGGCGCCCGGTCAGCTGGAGCTCGGCCACCCCGGCGGTGGCCACCGTCTCGGCCGCCGGCGTGGTGACCGCCATCGGGGTGGGGACCGCCATTGTGACCGCCTCCGCCGAGGGGAAGACCGCCACCGCCACGGTGACCGTGACGCCAGTGCCCGTCGCGAGCGTGGCGCTGTCCCCCGCCACCGCGGCGTTGCGCGTGGGCGGACGGCAGGCGTTCACCGCCACCGCCCGTGACGTGGCTGGCGCGCCCCTGACCGGGCGCGTGGTGGCGTGGAGCAGCAGCGCCGCCGCCGTGGCCACCATCGACAGCACCGGGCTGCTCACCGCGGTGGCCCCCGGCACGGCCACCGTGACCGCCACCGTGGAGGGGCGCACCGCCACGGCGACCGTCACCGTCACCCCCGTCCCCGTGGCCGCCGTGTCGGTGTCCCCCGCCACCGTGACCGTGCGCGTGGGGTCCACGCAGGCGATGACCGCCAGCGCGCGTGACAGCGCCGGAGGCGCCCTCACCGGGCGTCCGGTGACCTGGCAGTCCGGCGCGCCCGCCATCGCGACGGTGTCCGCCGCCGGGGTGGTCACCGGCGTGGCGCCAGGGACCGCCACCATCACCGCCACGGTGGAGGGGCGCACCGCCACCGCACAGGTGACCGTCGTGCGCGCCCCCGTGGCCACGGTGGCCATCTCCCCGGCGCCGGCGCGCGTGTACGTGGACAGCCTCGTGCAGCTGGCCGCCACCGTGCGCGACGACAGCGGTCGCACGCTCACCGACCGCACCGTGACGTGGACCACCAGCGCGCCCGCGGTGCTGCAGGTCAACGCCGCGGGGCTCATCGGCGGCATCGCGCCGGGCACGGCGACCATCACCGCCACGGCGGACGGGCGGTCGGCGTCGCTCACGGTGACGGTGGCGTCGCTGCTCAGCTTCCGCATGTACACCAGCAGCTCGCCCGCGGGCCCGTGGCAGCACAAGACCGTCGTGGTCAGCGGCGGCGACGCGCTGGAGCTGGTGGACCCCTCGCCGGTGCTGCTCCCCGACGGGCGCATCCTCCTGTACTACCTCATGAACTACGCGGGGCGGGGGGACCCCGCCGCCGGGCAGCCGAACAACCAGTGGAAGATGGGGGTGGCCGAATCCACGGACGACGGGGAGTCGTTCGTGGAGCGCGGGACGGCGTTCGTGTCCCCCACGTCGATCACCGATCCCTTCCCCATGGTGCTGGCCGACGGGCGCATCCGGATGCTGTATGCGCAGACCATCAACGGGACGCCGTCCGTCCTCAGCGCCACGTCGAGCGACGCCACCGGGCTGACGTTCCCGTACACCCCCGACGCCGGCGTGCGCTCCGCCGGCGCCAGCATCCCCGGCGCCCTGCGCATCGGGTCCACCTACTACCTGTACGCGTGCGGCGAGGGGATCACCTACGCCACCTCGTCCGACGGTCTCGCCTTCGGGGCCCGCAGCGTGGCCATCCCGCCGTCGGCGGGCATCACCTGCGACCCCAGCCCGGTGAGCGCGGGGCCCGCCAGCCACGTGATGGCCTACAAGACGCGTCCCATGGGCGTGCAGGACCCGCGCTCCGACACCACGTACATCGCCACCAGCACCAACGGCACCAGCTGGACGCGGCTGGCGACGCCGGTGGGGGTCGGCTCCGTGCCGGGGCTGGTGCGCGACCGCAACGGGCTCTATCGCGTCTACGTGGTGTACTTCCCGCCGCGCTGAGGCGCGCGCCTCCCGCCGGCGGGGGCTGTTGCTTGATCCCCGCCCCCCCCGGGGGTAGCGTTGGGGATGCGGATCGTCTGCATCGGAGGTGGACCGGCGGGGCTGTACTTCGCCCTGCTGATGAAGAAGCTCGACCCTCGCCACGAGATCACCGTGGTGGAGCGCAACCGCCCCACGGACACCTTCGGGTGGGGGGTGGTGTTTTCCGACGCCACCATGGCGCACATGCGCCAGTGGGACGCGGAGACGTGCGCCGCCATCGAGGGGGCGTTCGCGCACTGGGACGACATCGAGCTGGTCTTCAAGGGGCGGCGCATCCGCTCGGGGGGGCACGGCTTCGTGGGGATCGGGCGGCAGCGGCTGCTGGGGATCCTCCAGGACCGGTGCCAGGCGCTGGGGGTGGCGCTCCGCTTCGAGACCGAGGCGGACTCCGACCTGGACTTCCCCGACGCCGACCTGGTGATCGCCGCCGACGGGATCAACTCCAAGGTGCGCACGGCGTACGCCGATGTCTTCCGCCCCGAGGTGGACGTGCGCCCCAACCGCTTCATCTGGCTGGGGACGCCGCGCCGCTTCGACGCCTTCACCTTCGACTTCCGCCGCACGGCGCACGGCTGGTTCCAGGCGCACCTGTACCAGTTCGACGCCGAGACCTCCACCTGCATCGTGGAGTGCCCCGAGGCGGTGTGGCGGGCGCACGGGCTGGACACCGCCGACCAGGCGGCCTCGGTGGCGTTCTGTGAGGACCTGTTCGCCGAGACGCTGGCGGGGGCCCCGCTGCGCTCCAACGCGCGCCACCTGCGCGGCTCGGCGTGGCTCAACTTCCAGCGCGTGCGGTGCGCGCAGTGGTGGACGCGCAACGCGCACGGCGCGCATGTGGTGCTGATGGGGGACGCGGTGCACACCGCGCACTTCGCCATCGGCGCCGGGACCAAGCTGGCGCTCGAGGACGCCATCGAGCTGGTGCGGCAGTTCCAGCGGCAGGGGGACGCGCCGGAGGCGCTCCCCGCGGTGCTGGACGCCTTCCAGGCGGCGCGGCAGGTGGAGGTGCTGCGCATCCAGAACGCCGCGGCCAACGCGATGGAGTGGTTCGAGGTGTGCGGCGCGCGCTACTGCGACCAGCTGGAGCCCGAGCAGTTCATGTACTCGCTGCTCACGCGGAGCCAGCGGATCAGCCACGAGAACCTCCGCCTGCGCGACCGCGCGTGGCTGGAGGGGTACGAGCGGTGGCTGGCGGCGCGCACGCCGCTGCCGCCGGCCCCCGGGGACGCGCCGCCGGTGCCGCCGATGTTCACCCCCTTCACCGTGCGCGGGGTGACGCTGCGCAACCGCGTGGTGGTGTCGCCCATGGCGCAGTACTCCGCGGTGGACGGAATCGCCGGCGAGTACCACCTGGTGCACCTGGGGGCGCGGGCCATGGGGGGCGCGGCGCTGGTGCTCACCGAGATGACCTGCCCCTCCCCCGAGGCGCGGATCACCCCCGGGTGCCCCGGGCTGTGGACCGACGCGCAGGAGGCGGCGTGGGCGCGCATCACGGCGTGGGTGCACGCGCACAGCCAGGCAAAGATCGGGGTGCAGCTGGGGCACAGCGGCGCCAAGGGGAGCACGCGCCGCGCGTGGGACGGGATCGACCGGCCGCTCCCCGCCGACGGCCCCGAGCCCAACTGGCCGCTGGTGAGCGCGTCGCCGCAGCGCTACCTCCCGGACGAGAGCCAGGAGGCGCGCGAGATCACCCGCGCCGAGATGGACCAGGTGTGCGCCGACTTCGTGGCGGCCACGCGGCGCGCCGCGCGCGCGGGGTTCGACTGGCTGGAGCTGCACGCGGCGCACGGCTACCTGCTCTCCAGCTTCCTGTCGCCGCTCACCAACCAGCGCACCGACGCGTACGGGGGCGCGCTGGCCAACCGGCTCCGCTACCCGCTGGAGCTGTTCGCTGCGATGCGCGCCGTGTGGCCGGCGCACCTCCCCATGTCGGTGCGCCTCTCCGCGCACGACTGGGTGGCGGGCGGGATCACCCCCGCCGACGCGGTGGAGATCGCGCGGGCCTTCAAGGACGCGGGCGCCGACCTGATCGACTGCTCCTCGGGGCAGGTGAGCAAGCGCGAGCGCCCGGTGTACGGGCGCATGTTCCAGACGCCCTTCGCCGACCGCATCCGGCAGGAGGCGGGGATCGCCACCATCGCGGTGGGGGCGATCAGCGAGGCGGACCACGTGAACTCCATCATCGCCGCGGGGCGCGCCGACCTGTGCGCGGTGGCGCGTCCGCACCTGGCCAACCCGGCGTGGACGCTCACCGAGGCGGCGCGCATCGGCTACACGGGGCTCACGTGGCCGGCGCCGTACCGGTCGGCCAAGCCGCAGCTGGAGGCGGCGTTCGCGCGCGCCCAGGCGCAGGGGCCGCCGCAGCCGCCGTCGGGGCCGTCGCCCTCGAGGCCGTCGTGAACGGCGAGGCGGCGCCGATGCTGGCCCACCGGCATGCGCTGGTCACCGGGGCGGGGCGCGGCATCGGGGCGGCCATCGCGCAGCGGCTGGCGGCGGCCGGGGCGCACCTCACGCTGGTGGGGCGCGACGCCGAGGCGCTGGCCCGGCGCGCCGCCACGCTCCCCCCGGCGGCGTCGGGGACGGCGCACCACGCCGTGGCGTGCGACGTGAGCGACAGCGCCGCCGTGGCCGCGGCCCTGGCGGCCGTGCCGCGTGTGGACGTGCTGGTGAACAACGCGGGGCAGGCGGGGACCGCGCCGGTGCACGCCACCGACGACGCCCTCTGGCAGCGGATGCTGGGGGTCAACCTGAGCGGCCCCTTCCACGTGATCCGCGCGCTGCTGCCGGCCATGCGCACCGCCGGCACGGGGCGCATCATCACCATCGCCAGCAGTGCGGGGCAGCGCGGCTACGCCTACGCCGCCGCGTATGCCGCCGCCAAGCACGGCGTGGTGGGGCTCACGCGGTCGCTGGCGCTGGAGCTGGCCGCCACGGCGATCACCGTGAACGCCGTCTGCCCCGGCTTCACCGACACCGACCTGCTGGACGCCAGCGTGGCCACCATCGTGGCCGCCACCGGGCGCGACGCCGACAGCGCGCGCGCCGCGCTCCGCCGCACCAATCCGCAAGGCCGCTTCGTCACCCCGGGCGAGGTGGCCGCGCTGGTGCTGTGGCTGTGCGCCCCCGAGGCCGGCGGCATCACCGGCCAGGCGCTGGCGGTGAGCGGCGGCGAGGTGATGCCATGACCCGTTCCCCTTCCATCGTCCGCGCATGACCGACTCCCTCGCCGCCTTTGACGCCGGCACCCGCCGCTCGCTGGCCGGCTACGCGCCGCAGCATGTGCTCTGGGAGGTGGAGGCGGGGGTGGCCACCCTCACGCTGCACCGCCCCGAGCGGAAGAACCCGCTCACCTTTGCCAGCTACGCCGAGCTGCGCGACCTGTTCCGGGCGCTGGCGCACGCCGACGACGTGCACGCGGTGGTGCTCACCGGGGCGGGGGGGAACTTCTGCTCCGGGGGGGATGTGCGCGACATCATCGGCCCGCTGGTGGCGATGGCGCCCCCCGACCTGCTCCGCTTCACGCGGATGACCGGCGACCTGGTGGTGGCGATGCGCAAGTGTCCGCAGCCCATCATCGCGGCGGTGGACGGCGTGTGCGCCGGCGCGGGGGCGATCCTCGCGATGGCGTCGGACCTGCGGCTGGGGACGGCGCGCAGCCAGGTGGCGTTTCTCTTCAACCGCGTGGGGCTGGCCGGGTGCGACATGGGGGCGTGCGCCATCCTGCCGCGGATCATCGGGCAGGGGCGCGCCGCCGAGCTGCTGTTCACCGGGCGTGCGCTGCCGGGCCCCGAGGCGGAGCGGTGGGGGTTCCACAACCGGCTGGTGGAGCCCGAGGCGCTGCTGGACGAGGCGCGGGCGATGGCGCGCGCGCTGGCGGCGGGCCCCACCTTCGCCAACGGGCTCACCAAGGCGATGCTGCACCAGGAGTGGACGCTGACCATCGAGCAGGCCATCGAGGCGGAGGCGCAGGCGCAGGCGCTGTGCATGGGGACCGAGGACTTCCGGGGCGCCTACGCCGCCTTCATGGCGCGGCGCCCTCCCACCTTCAGCGGGCGCTGACGGTGGCCGACCGCGGCTACCTCCGCTGGCCCTTCTTCACGCCGGCCCACGCCGCGCTGGCGGAGGACGCCGACGCGTGGGGCGCGACGCAGCTGACGGGGACGCACGGCGACGACGTGGATGCCGCCTGCCGCGCGCTGGTGCGCGCGCTGGGGGCGGGCGGCTGGCTGCGCCACGCCGTGGCGGGGACCGCGTGGGGGGGCGCGGCCGACGTGATCGACACGCGCGCCGTGTGCCTGCTGCGCGAGACGCTGGCGCGCCATGACGCGCTGGCCGACTTCGCCTTTGCCATGCAGGGGCTGGGGTCGGGGGCCATCAGCCTGGCCGGCACCGACGCGCAGCGGGCGCGCTACCTCCCGCGCGTGGCGCGCGGCGAGGCGATCGCCGCCTTCGCGCTCTCCGAGCCGCAGGCGGGGTCGGACGTGGCGGCGCTGGCGTGCGCGGCGCGGCTGGAGGGGGACCACTACGTGGTGGACGGCGAGAAGACGTGGATCTCCAACGGCGGCATCGCCGACTTCTACGTCACCTTCGTGCGCACCGGCGAGGGGGCGGGGTCGCGCGGGATCACGGCGCTGGTGATCGACGCCGACACCCCCGGGCTGGCGGTGGCCGAGCGGATCAACGTGATGGCGCCGCACCCGCTGGCGCGGCTGCGCTTCACCGGGTGCCGCGTCCCCGTCGCGCAGCGCATCGGCGCCCCCGGCGAGGGGTTCAAGGTGGCGATGCGCACGCTGGACGTGTTCCGCACCTCGGTGGCGGCGGCGGCGCTGGGGATGGCGCGCCGCGCGCTGGACGAGGGGGTGGCGCGCGCCCTGGCGCGCCCGCTGTTCGGCGGGCGGCTGGCCGACCTGCAGCTCACGCAGGCGAAGCTGGCGGAGATGGCCACCACCATCGACAGCGCGGCGCTGCTCACCTACCGCGCGGCGTGGCAGCGCGACCAGGGGGGGCAGGTCACGCGGGAGGCGGCGATGGCCAAGCTGGCCGCCACCGAGGGGGCGCAGCGGGTGATCGACGCCGCCGTGCAGCTGTG
>JBILED010000010.1:0-32030 GCA_044352305.1 Gemmatimonas sp. | reverse complement strand
GCGCGGGCGCCGCCGTCGCGCACATGGTGGCGAATGAAGGGGACCACCTCCTCCTCCACGTAGCGCATGTACAGCGCCTGCCGCCGCGCCGCCTCGGGGACCGGCACCTGCCGGTCCATCCACGCCAGCCGGTTGATGGAGTCGATGGAGAACACCCGCACCCGCCCCTGCAGCAGCAACGGCTCGATCGCCTTCACCAGCCAGAAGCGCTCGTTCTCCAGGAAGTCGGCCGCCGCGGTGGGGAAGAGGAGGAGCGGCCAGCCGGCGTGGCCGTAGGCGACGATGGGCATCTCGAGCCCCAGCGCGGGGCTGCGCCACCGGTCGAGGAGGCGGGGGACGCGGGGGTCGAGGGAGGGAGTGGTCATCGCCCGGGGGAAACTGGAGGGCGAGGGGCGGGGGGGCCAGTAGCGCGGCCCCCGGATGTCACGGGACCGTGGCGCACCGGTGACCGCCCCGTGGCGGGCGGGCGACGGGGACGAAACCCGCGCCCCGGAGGTTGGGCGCATGCCGAACGCCGCCCCCCACGCGCCGGGGTTCGCCCCCGCCCCCGCCGTCGCCTTCCCCGAGCCGCTGGTGGGGGAGGTGTTCCCCCACCACGCCGACGCCATCCCCCCCGGCACGGTCGAGGCCGGCGCCTACGACCTGCGCTTCGCGTGGACCCGCGCCGACCTGCACGCGGTGCAGACGCTCCGCTTTCGCGTCTTCAACGAGGAGCTGGGGGAGGGGCTGGCCGCGGCGCACGCCACCGGACGCGACGAGGACCCGCGGGATGCCTACTTCCACCACCTGCTCATCGTCCACCGCGCCACGGGGGAGGTGGTGGGGACCTATCGGCTGCAGACGGCGGTGATGGCGGCCTCGCGCTTCGGCTTCTACAGCGCCACGCTGTTCGAGCTGGGGGCGCTCCCCGGGCGCATCCTGGCCGACGCGGTGGAGGTGGGGCGCGCCTGCGTGGCGCCCGCCCACCGCTCGGGACGCGTGATCCGCCTGCTCTGGCGCGGGCTGGCCCGCTACCTGCAGCACAACGGCAAGGGGCACCTGTTCGGCTGCTGCTCCATCCCCGGCACCGACCCCGACACGGCCATCGCGGCGTGGCGCGCGGTGCACGCGCGGGGGGCGCTGCACGAGGGGATCCTGGTGCCGCCCCGCGCCGAGGCGCACGCGCTGTGGGACGCCGGGCGCACGCGCCCCGCCCCCGAGCCACCGGCGGGGCTGCTGCCGCTCCCCCCGCTGTTCGAGAGCTACCTCACGCTGGGCGCACGCGCCTGCGGGGCGCCGGCGGTGGACCGGGAGTTCGGCACCACCGACTTCCTGGTGCTGCTGGCCATCGCGGAGATGCCCGCGCACATGCGGCAGGCCTTCTTCGGATGAGGCTGGCGGCGGGGGCGCTGCGCCTCGCCTGCCGCGGCGTGCTGCGGGCCGTGGGGGTGCGGGTGGCCTGGCGGGGCGCGCGGCCCGCCGGCCCCGCGCTGCTGGTGGCCAACCACCGCTCGTGGCTGGACATCGTGGCGGTGCTCGCGCACCACCCGTGCGCCTTTGTGGGCAAGCAGGAAGTGCGCGCCTGGCCCGTGGTGGGGCGGTGTGCCGACGCGCTGGGCGTGGTGTGGGTGGACCGCACCCGCAAGCGGGACCTGCTGCGCGCGGTGCCCGCCCTGACGGGGGCCTTGCGGGGTGGACGGCAGGTGCTGCTGTTCCCCGAGGGGACCACCTCGGCCGGACCGGGGGTGCTCCCCTTCAAGTCGTCGCTGTTCGAGGGGGCGGTGCGCGCCGGCGTGCCGGTGGTGCCGCTGCACGTCACCGGCACCGCCGTGGCGGGGGATGCGGATGCGCTGGCCTGGTACGGCGACGAGGCGCTCCTCCCCAACCTGCGGCGCCTGCGCCGGCTGCGGGGCGCCACCTTCCATGTGACCGTCGGCGCCCCGCTGGCGGCGGGACCGCCGCGCAAGGCTCAGTGCGCCGCGGCCGCCGGCGCGGTGAGCCGCTTGGCGAAGCAGAACTTCCGTCCGATGGAGAGCTCGGAGCGGGAGATCCCGCGGTACCGCGCGATCTTCTCGGGGTACACGGCGATGCTGGACTCGGTGAACCCCATGCGCAGGAACAGCGCCTCGGCCAGCGAGATCGCGAACAGCTCGGGGTAGCCGCGACGGCGCGCCAGCGCCTCGGCGGCCGCCACCAGCACCTGTCCCAGCCCGCGCCCCTGGTGGTCCGGCGCCACCGCCAGCGACACCAGCTCCACCAGCGACGGCGAGTAGTCGTCCAGCGCCACCTGCCCGATCACGCGCCCGTCGGCGCCGCGGATCACCTGGTAGTCGGCCAGGTGCCCCGCCACGAACGCCGGGCTGCGGGTCAGCGTGAGCCCGTCGGGGGCAAACAGGTTGTTGAGGGCGACCATGGCGGGGATGTCGGCCGCCTGCGCCGGCTCGACCGCGGCGGCCGGCCCCGGAAACGGGACGGTCATCCGCGGGTGGCGTACACCCGGGTGCGCCCCGCGGCGTCGAACAGCAGGATGTCGTAGCGCTCGGGATTCGGCCCCTCCATCCCCGGGGATCCCGCGGGCATGCCGGGGACCGCCACCCCGCGCGGGATGAACCCCGACGTGGGCAGCGTCAGCCCCGCCAGCCGCTTCAGCAGGTCGGCGGGGACGTGCCCCTCCACCAGCCACTTCCCCAGCCGGGCCGTGTGGCACGAGTGCAGCGCCGCGGGGATGCCGAAGTTCGCCTTCACCCCGTCCATGTCGGCGGTGTCGTGCACCACCGCGCGGAAGCCGGCCGCCCGCACGTGCGTGACCCACGCGGCGCAGCAGCCGCAGTTGGGGTCCTTGTACACCTGCAGCTCGGGGAGCGAGAGGGGGCGGGGCTGCGCGGGGAGGCGCACGGCCGCCGCGGCGAGCGCGGCCAGCGGGGCCGCCAGCTGCGCCAGGAAGGCGCGGCGGCGGACCGTGCAGTCCAAGGCGTCGGGGAACCGGTCGGAAGCGGACATCCTCGAAATATAGGGCCCGCCGCGGCCGCCGCGGCCGCATCGGGGAATCCCCGACACAAGTTCGGCCGCCGCCTGACGGGCGCGGCACGGTCCGCGCGCTAGCGTGCGCGCCATGGTCCCGTTTTCTCACCCGCCACGAGGCCCGTGATGCCCGCACCCGCCGCCGCCCCCCCGGGGGGCGCGATGCTCGACCGCTTCAGCTACGACGACGACATCGTCCGCAAGTTCCTCTTCGCCACCCTGCTGTGGGGCGTGGTGGGGATGTCGGTGGGGCTGCTCATCGCCCTGCAGCTGGCCAACCCGGTGTTCAACTTCAACACCTCCTGGCTGTCCTTCGGCCGCCTGCGGCCGCTGCACACCAACGCGGTGATCTTCGCCTTCGCGGGGAACGCCTTCTTCCTGGGCGCCTACTACTCCACCCAGCGGCTGCTCAAGGCGCGGATGTTCTCCGACGCGCTCAGCCGGTTCCACTTCTGGGGGTGGCAGGCGATCATCGTGGCCGCCGCGCTCACGCTCCCCTTCGGCTTCACGCAGGCCAAGGAGTACGCCGAGCTGGAGTGGCCCATCGACATCGCCATCGCGGTGGTGTGGGTGGCGTTCGCCGTGAACGTCTTCGGCACCATCGCGCGGCGGCGCGAGCGGCACCTGTACGTGGCGCTCTGGTTCTACATCGCGTCCATCGTCACCGTGGCGCTGCTGCACATCTTCAACAACCTCGCGGTGCCGGCCGGGTGGCTCAAGAGCTACAGCCTGTACGCGGGGGTGCAGGACGCCTTCATGCAGTGGTGGTACGGGCACAACGCCGTGGCGTTCTTCCTCACCACGCCGTTCCTGGGGCTGATGTACTACTTCATGCCCAAGGCCGCCGAGGGGCCGGTGTTCAGCTACAAGCTGTCCATCCTGCACTTCTGGTCGCTGGTGTTCATGTACATCTGGGCGGGGCCGCACCACCTGCACTACACCGCGCTCCCCGAGTGGGCCTCCACCACGGGGATGCTCTTCTCGGTGATGCTGTGGGCGCCGTCGTGGGGGGGGATGATCAACGGCCTCCTCACGCTGCGCGGCGCGTGGCACAAGGTGGCGCAGGACCCGATCCTCAAGTTCTTCGTGGTGGGGGTGACGGCGTACGGCATGTCCACCTTCGAGGGGCCGATGCTCTCCATCAAGAGCGTCAACGCCCTGGCCCACTACACCGACTGGATCATCGCGCACGTGCACACGGGCGCGCTGGGGTGGAACGGCTTCCTCACCTTCGGCATGGTGTACTGGCTGCTCCCGCGGCTGTTCCAGGCGCCGGTGCACAGCCGGAAGGCGATGGAGCTGCACTTCTGGATCGCGTCGGTGGGGATCGTGCTGTACGTGGTGGCCATCTACAGCGCCGGCGTGACGCAGGGGCTCATGTGGCGCGCCTTCGACGAGACGGGGCGGCTGGCGTACCCCGACTTCGTGGAGACGGTGCTCAAGCTGATGCCGATGTACTGGATGCGCGTGGCGGGCGGCACGCTGTACATCGTGGGGATGCTGCTCTTCGGGTGGAACATCCTGATGACGTGGCGGGCGCGCCCGGCGCGCTACGACGAGCCGGTGGTGGAGGCGGCGCCGCTGGCGCCCCGCTACACGCCCCCCGTCGTGCCGGTGCCGGCGGGCGCGGGGCTCTGGGCCCGCTTCGCCGGGGCGGCGTGGCACCGCGCCTGGGAGCGCGCGCCGCTGCTGTTCACGGTGCTCACCACCGTGGCGGTGCTGGTCGCCTCCCTCTTCGAGATCCTCCCCACCTTCCTCATCAAGTCCAACGTCCCCACCATCGCCTCGGTGAAGCCGTACACGCCGCTGGAGCTGGCCGGGCGCGACCTGTACATCGCCGAGGGGTGCTTCAACTGCCACTCGCAGATGGTGCGCCCCTTCCGCTACGAGACGGAGCGGTTCGGCGAGTACTCCAAGCCCGGGGAGTCGGTGTACGACCATCCGTTCCTGTGGGGGTCGCGGCGCATCGGCCCCGACCTGGCCCGCGTGGGCGGCAAGTACCCCGACCTCTGGCACGTGCGGCACTTCCAGGAGCCGCAGGCGGTGGTGGCCCGCTCCATCATGCCCACCTACCGCCACTTCCTCACCACGCCCCTGGACTTCGGCGGCATCCAGGCCCGCGTGGACGCCATGACGATGCTGGGGGTCCCCTACGGCGAGGCGGTGCGCACCGCCCCCGCCATGGCGCGCGCGCAGGCCGACGCCATCGGCGCCGCCATCGTGGAGCAGGGGGGGCCCGCCGGGCTGGCCGACAAGCAGGTGGTGGCCATCATCGCCTACCTGCAGCGGCTGGGGCGCGACATCCGCCTGGCCGCGCCGGCCACGGCGGCGGCGCCCGCCGCGCGCGCCGGAGGGGCCGACTGATGAAGCTCAGCGACATCATGGGGCACGCGGGGCTCAGCGGCTACGCCGAAGTCGCCCTGGTCCTCTTCCTCGGCGTCTTCGTGGCCGTCTCGGTGTACACCTTCCTCCCGGGGCGCGGCGCCCAGCTGGACGCCGACGCCCGCCTCCCCTTCGACGAGCCCACGCCCGTCGGCCGACCCTCCCCGGAGCGCTGACCATGGCCGCCGACCGCGACGCCGACCGGACCACCGACCGGCTCATCGACCACCAGTACGACGGCATCCAGGAGTACGACAACCCCATGCCGCGCTGGTGGCTGCTCACCTTCGCCGGCACGATCGTCTTCTCCGTCATCTATCTGTTCAACGTGGGCCCCGTGGGGAGCGGCCCGGGGCGCATCGCCGAGTACGAGGCGGCGATGGCCAAGGCCGCCGCCGAACACCCGGCCCCCTCGGGCGGCGACGTGAGCGCCGAGCGGCTGCTGGCCGTGCGCAACGACCCGCACGAGGTGGCGGAAGGGCAGGCGGTGTACGCCGCCTACTGCGCCGCCTGCCACGCCCCCGACGGCGGCGGGCTCATCGGCCCCAACCTCGCCGACGGCTACTGGTTGCACGGGGGGAGCCTGCCCGAGATCTACGCCACCATCGTGAACGGCGTGCTGGAAAAGGGGATGCCCCCCTGGGGGAAGTCGCTCAAGCCCGAGCAGCTGCTGGAGGTCACCGCGTACGTGGCGTCGCTGCAGGGGACCACCCCGGCCTCCCCCAAGGCGCCGCAGGGCGTCCCCGTCCCCCCGCCGGCCGCGCCGTGACCCGTTCCGTGCCCCTTGCCGTGCCCGCCCGCCGATGACCGCGCCCCCGGCCCCCCCGGCCCGCCAGGGGCGCGTCCTCCCCACCCTCAACGAGGACGGATCCCGCCGCTGGATCCGCCCCAAGCCGTCGCACGGCCCCTGGTGGCGCCGCCGCCGCGCCGTGGCGTACGCCCTCATGGCGCTCTTCTTCGCGGCGCCGCACCTGCGCGTCTTCGGCAAGCCCGTGTTCCTCATGGACCTGCCGCGGCGCCAGTTCACGCTCATGGGGTACACCTTCCTCCCCACCGACACGCTGCTGTTCATGTTCACGCTGGGGAGCGGCGTGGTGGGGATCTTCCTCCTCACCGCGCTGTTCGGGCGCGCGTGGTGCGGGTGGACCTGCCCCCAGACGGTGTACCTGGAGTTCCTCTTCCGCCCCATCGGCCGCTGGTTCGACGGCGGCTACGCCGGCGCGCGCGCGCACGACCGCCGCGGCGAGTGGTTCACCCCGCGGCGCCTCGCCAAGTACGTCACCTTCTTCCTGCTGGCGCTGTACGTCTCCCACACGATGCTGGCCTTCTTCGTGGGGACCGACCAGCTGTGGCAGTGGATGCTGGGCTCCCCCGCCGAGCACCCCACGGCCTTCTTCTTCGTGGTGCTGTTCACCGGCCTCGTCTGGTTCAACTTCACCTACTTCCGCGAGCAGACCTGCCTCATCGTCTGCCCGTACGGCCGCTGGCAGGCGGCGCTCATCGACCGGCAGTCGGTCATCGTCGCCTACGACGCCCGCCGCGGCGAACCGCGCGCGCACGCCACCGCCGCGCGCGACCCCAAGGCGGGGGACTGCATCGACTGCGGCGCCTGCGTGCAGACCTGCCCCACCGGGATCGACATCCGCAACGGGCTGCAGATGGAGTGCGTGCACTGCACGCAGTGCATCGACGCCTGCGACGAGATCATGGTCAAGGTCGGCACGCCGCGCGGCCTCATCCGCTACAGCTCGCAGGACGCGCTGGAGGGGCGCCCGCGCCGGCTGCTGCGCCCGCGCACGGTGCTCTACCCCGCCGTGCTGGCCGTGCTGCTGGGGGGGCTGGCCGTTGCCCTCGTCCGCAAGCCCGCCGCCGACCTGACGCTGCTGCGCGGCCTGGGCGCCCCGTTCACCGAGGAGCCCGACGGGCGCATTGCCAACCAGCTGCGCATCAAGCTCACCAACCGGCGCGGCGACCCCATGCGCTACACCATCCGGCTGGAGGGGCTGGAGGCGCTGGGGGGGGCGGCCACGGTGGTGGCCCCGGAAAACCCGCTCCCCGTGGCGGCGGGCGCCACGCGCGCCACCAGCGTCTTCGTGCTCCTCCCCCGCAGCGCCTTCACCGCCGGCGAGCGCCGCATCACGGTGCGCATCCGTGACGACCGCGGCGCCGAGCAGACCGTCCCGTACCGCCTGCTGGGGCCCGCTGACGCCCCGGCCGCCGTCTCCCCCCCAACGCCCGCGCCATGAACCTCCTGGCCCCTTCCGTCCGCTGGCCCGTGGGCATCGCCGCCATCCTGGGCGCCACCGTGGCCGCCAACCTGGTGGTGATGCGCGTCGCCAACGACGACCCCAGCTTCGCCGTGGAACCCGACTACTACCGCCGCGCCGTGGGGTGGGACTCCACCATGGCGCAGGCGCGCGCCTCGGCGGCGCTGGGATGGCGGGTCACCCCCGCGGTGACCCCGCTGGTGGCGGGCGCCCCCGCCACCGTGACGCTGGCCATCACCGACCGCGACGGGGCGCCGGTCACCGGCGCCGCGGTGGCCGTGGAGGCGCTGTTCAACGCGCGCGCCAACGACCGGCACACCGCCACCCTCCCCGAGGTGGCCCCGGGGCGCTACGCCGCCCCCCTGCCGCTGGCGTGGGCCGGCGACTGGGAGCTGCGCGTGCAGGTGCGGCGCGAGGGCGCCCCGCCCCAGGCGTTCCACGCGGTGGAGCGCGTCACCGTGGTGCGAGACCACGAATGACGGGCGTGTCGCTCCCCTGGATGGGGATGGCGGGGGGCGTCCTGGGCGCCAGCCTGCTGGGGAGCGTGCACTGCGCCGCCATGTGCGGCGGCTTCGTGTGCTGGTACGGCGGCGGCGAGGGGGCGCACGAGGGGGGCGCCCGCCTGCGCGACCATGCGCTGTACAACGGCGGACGGCTGGCGGCGTACCTGCTGCTGGGGGCGGTGGCGGGGGCGCTGGGCGGCGCCGTGACCGCCGCCGGTGAGCAGGCCGGCGTGCAGCGCGGCGCCATGCTGCTGGCCGGGGCGCTCATGGTGGGGTGGGCGGTGGCCGCGCTCGCCGCGCGTCGCGGCGTGTCGCTGGCGCAGCTTCCCGTGCCCGCAGGGTGGCAGCGGGCGCTGGGACGCGTGCTGCACCTGGCGCGCAGGCAGCCCATGGGCGTGCGCGCACTACTCACCGGGCTGCTCACCACGCTGCTGCCGTGCGGGTGGCTGTACGTGTTCGTGGCCACCGCCGGCGGCACCGGGTCGGTGGCTGGCGGCATGGCGCTCATGGCGCTGTTCTGGCTGGGCACCGTGCCGGCGCTGCTGGCGGTGGGGGTGGGGGCGCAGCGCCTGCTGCTCCCGCTGCGCCGCCGCTTCCCCGCGGCGGGCCCCGCCGTGGTGCTCACGCTGGGGGTGATCGCGCTGGCCGGTCGGCTGGCGCCGCTGGTGACCTCCGGCGCGCCGTTGCACGCCGGGCATGGTCCCGCCGTGCATGGCCCCGCCGCGCACGTTCCGACCGGGCAAGGACCAACCGCGCCCGCACCGACGGCGCCCGTGGCGCCTGCCTCGACTCACACGCACGCGCACACGCCATGACCGCCGCCGTCCTCCCCGCCCCGCCCGCTGCGGCCACCGAGGTCGCCTGCGCCCACTGCGGGCTGGCCGTCGCACCCGGCGACGTGGACGCCGCCCAGCCGCGCCAGTTCTGCTGCACCGGCTGCCGCACCGCCTTCGCCATCCTGCACGAGCACGGGCTGGGCGCGTACTACGGCATGGCCGACCGGCGCGAGGCCCCGGTGCGCCCCAGCGGGCGCCGCTACGACGAGTTCGACCACCCCGACTTTGCCCGCCTCTATGTCACGCCGGCCGCGGGCGGACTGGCGCGCACCGAGCTGTACCTGGAGGGCGTGCACTGCGCGTCGTGCGTGTGGCTGGTGGAGCGGATGCCGCTGCTCCTCCCCGGGGTGGCGCGCGCCGAGCTGGACGTGCGCCGCTCGCTGGCGGTGGTGGAGTGGGACGCGGCGCGGCAGCCGCTGTCGGCGGTGGCGCGCGCGCTGGACACGCTGGGGTACCCGCCCCACCCCTTCCGTGGCGTGGCGCGCGCCGCCATGCGCCGCCAGGAAGACCGCGCGATGCTGGTGCGCATCGGCGTGGCCGGCGCCATCGCCACCAACGTGATGCTGCTGGCGCTGGTGCTCTACAGCGCCGAGGGACCGGGGATGGACCCCGCGCTGGAGCAGTTCTTCCGCTGGGCCAGCCTGGCGCTCACGGTGCCGGCGTTGGCGTGGCCCGGGCGCGTGTTCTTCACCGGCGCCTGGGCTGCGCTGCGCACCCGCTCGCTGCACATGGACCTCCCCATCGCCATCGCCCTGGCGGCGGGGCTGGTGCGCGGCGCCGTCAACACGGTCACCGGGCACGGGCCCATCTACTTCGACGGGCTGGCGGTGCTGGTGTTCGCCCTGCTGGTGGGGCGGTTCCTGCAGCAGCGCGGCCAACGCCTCGCCACCGACTCGGCGGAGCTGCTGCACGCCCTGGCGCCGGCCTCGGCGCGGGTGGTGGACGGGGATGACACCGAGCGGGCGGTGCCGGTGGAGGCGCTCCTGCCGGGGATGGTGCTGGCCGTACGCGCGGGGGAGAGCTTTGCCGCCGACGGCGCCATCGTGGCGGGGGCCACGCGCGTGAACGCCGCGCTGCTCACCGGCGAGTCGCGCCCCACCGCGGCCGCCGTGGGTGACCGCGTCTTTGCGGGGACGCTCAACGTGGAGGCCCCCGTGCGGGTGCGGGTGGAGCAGGCCGGCGCCTCCAGCCGCCTGGCCGCCATCCTGCAGCAGGTGGAGGAGGGGGCACGGCGCCGCGCCCCGGTGGTGCTGTTCGCCAACCGTCTGGCGGGCGTGTTCACCGCCACCGTGCTGGCGCTGGCGGCGGTCACGCTGGCGGTCAAGCTGCGCGGCGGCGCGCCGCACGCGCTGGACGACGCCATTGCGCTGCTGGTGGTGACGTGCCCGTGCGCGCTGGCGCTGGCCACGCCGCTGGCCATCACGGTGGCGGTGGGGCGCGCCGCGGGGCGCGGCATGCTGGTGAAGGGGGGCGACGCGCTGGAGCTGCTGGCCGCCCCGGGCACACTGCTGCTGGACAAGACGGGGACGCTCACCGAGGGGAATACGGCGCTGGTGGCGTGGCATGGTGACCCGTCGGTGCGGGCGCTGGTGCTGGCGCTGGAGGCGGGGTCGTCGCACCCGCTGGCCGACGCCTTCCGCCGCGCCTGGCCCGACGTGGCGGTCCCCGAGACTTCCGACGTGCGCCACGTGGTGGGGGCCGGCATCGAGGGGACGGTGAACGGCCACCGCGTGCGCGTGGGCTCGGCGCGCTTTGCCGCCCAGGGGGCGCACAGCGTGGCGCCGCCGGCCGCGGATGCGGCGGGGAATCCCGCGGCGGTGCCCGAGACGGCCACGCCGGTGCATGTGGTGGTGGACGGCGTGCTGGTGGCGGTGGCGGGGGTGGGTGACGCCATCCGCGCCGATGCCGCGTCGGCGCTGGCCACGCTGCGGGCGCGCGGGTGGCGCACGCGACTGCTCAGCGGCGACGCCCCCGAGGTGGCGGCGGCCGTGGGGCGCACGCTGGGCTTTGCGCCGGGCGATGTCATCGGCGGCGCCTCCCCCGAGGCCAAGCTGGCGGAGGTGCAGCGCGAGAAGGCGCGCGCCGCGGCCGCGGGGGGCGGGCGCGTGGTGATGGTGGGGGACGGCGTGAACGACGCCGCCGCCATCGCCGCGGCTGACGTGGGCATCGGCGTGCACGGCGGCGCGGAGGCGTGCCTGGCCACCGCCGACATCTACCTCACGCGCCCGGGGCTGGCGCCGCTGGTGGAGCTCACCGAGGGGGCGGCGCGCACGTTGCGGGTGATCCGGCGCAACATCGGCTTCTCCATCGGCTACAACCTGATCGGGGCGTCGCTGGCGGTGGCCGGCGTGCTCACGCCGCTCCTCGCGGCCATCCTCATGCCCGCCGCCTCCGTCACCGTGGTGCTGGGGTCGTGGCTGGGCTCCACCTTTGCCCGGGCGCGCGTCGCCCCGGAGGCGTCGTGAGCGTGATCTACCTGGTGCTGCCGCTGGCGCTGGTCATCGTGGGGGCCGCCGTGGCGGCGTTCGCCTGGTCGGCGCGCAGCGGGCAGATGGACGACCTGGACACCCCCGCGCTGCGGATGCTGCACGACGAGTAGGGGGCGGGGTGCGCGGGGCGCTCGACGACGTGAAGGCCGTCGGCCTTCACCACGACGCAAGCCACTGCTGTGGCGTCTGCACCGGCACCATGGCGACCGCGCGCCGAATGACCTCCTCGTCGAGCGTCAGCAGCGTGGCGTCGGCCATCAGGGCCGTGGCCACATAGACGGCATCCGCTCCGCGCAGGCCGTGGTCGGCGGCCAGGCGGGTGGCGAGTGGGGCCAGCTCCGCATCCAAAGGCACGACGGCCAATCGCGGGATGCTGGCCAGCTGCTGAACGGCCGATTGCGCCTGTCCCGATCTCGGAAACCGACGTCCAAGCGCCGCCGCCACCTCAATGGGGAAGAGCGTGGGCTGTACAAGCCGCACCTGATGTCGCCACAGGAGACGCACCAGCTCCATGCTTGTCGCATGGTGGGTCTCCGAGGCTACCGCCGAGGCCACCCAGACGGACGCATCCACCGTGACCGCCCGATCCCGCACGCTCACCGGCGATCCTGCAGCAGCTGCTCCACCACGCCGCCGGTCGGCGCGGCCTTCGCCAACGTCGCGGCCATCCGCTCCCATTCGGCCAACCACGCATCCGCGCGGGCCCGGGCCTCCATGCTGTCTGCCGCCTCCCCTCGCGCCACCGTCCCGTCGGCCCACTGCTGGAACAGCGAGGTGGCCACCTCCCGCACGGTCTTCCCCTCGAGGGCGCTCTTGGCCTTGACGCGGCGGTAGAGCTCGTCGGGAAGGTCAATGGTGGTTTTCATGACGGGAATATGGCCATATTTACGGTAATACGGAAGTGGCGCGCCCCCCGGCCGCGCCTAGCGCCCCCCGCGCACCACCCGCCGCTCCAGGAAGTCGATCGTCCCCTCGAAGGCGCGCATCCAGCTATCATGGCGCAGGAAGCTGTGCACCTCGTCGGGGAACACCAGCTGCTCCACCGGCACCTGCTGCTTCCGCAGCGCCTCGATGAGCGTGAGCGTCTCGACAAAACGCACGTTGCGGTCGTCGTCGCCGTGCACCAGCAGCACCGGGGCCTTCCACCGCCGCACCTGCGCCAGCGGCGAGCTGGCAAAGGCCAGCGCCCCCGCCGCCGGGTCCTCCAGCCGGTTGTAGTCGGGGAGGAAGGTCTGGATCCCCACGTTCCAGTCGTGCACGCCGTGGATGTCCACGCCGGCGGCAAACAGCTCGGGGTGCCGGGTGAGCCCGTGCGCGGTCATGTAGCCGCCGTACGAGCCGCCCCACAGCGCCACCTTGGCGGGGTCCACGTCGGGGCGCGCGCGCAGCCACCGCGCCGCCGCCACCAGGTCGCCCACCTCGCTGGCGCCCGCCGCCCCGTACCCCAGCGCCTCGCGGAAGTCGCGCCCGTAGCCGATGCCGCTGCGATAGTTGAGCTGCACCACCACCCACCCGCGCAGCGCCAGCGCCTGGTTGAGCGCGTAGGCGTGGTGGTAGTAGCTGCCGTAGTTCCACCCCAGCAGCATCTGCCGCCGCGACCCGCCGTGAATGAAGATCGCGGCCGGCCGCCGCCCGGGAAATCTCCCCGCCGGCGGCAGGAACAGCTGCCCGTAGCTCCTGATGCCGTCGGCCGCCGTGAAGGTCACCGCCACCGGCTCCACCAGTGCCGGCGAGGGGAAGTCCGCGGGCATGGTCTCCGGCGCCAGGAAGCGGCGCGTGCGCGTGGACGCCTGCAGGATCGCCGCATGCGCCGGGACCCGCGCATCGCTGGCCAGGAAGGCCACGCTCCCGTCGGCCAGCGGGGCCGGCTGCCACTCGATCCCCTTCCCCTGCGTGAGCGGGGCCGCGGGCGCCGAGCCGTCCGCGGCCACGCGCCAAAGGTGGCGGCGGTCGCGGTCGTCCTGGTTGGAGTTGAACAGCACCTGTCGCCCGCCGGCATCCAGCGTGACGTACTCCACCTCGTGCGCGCCGCGGTCCAGCTGCGCCCACGCCCCGCCCTGCGACGGGATGCTGTACAGGTGCAGATACCCGTCGCGCTCCCACGGGAACACCAGCCGGTCATCCGCCGTCCACAGCAGCTGCGTCTCGGCCTGCATGGGCCAGAATGCCGACCCGCGCCCCGGTGCGGCGCGGAACCGCTCCACCGCGGTGCCGCGCGCCACATCGGCCACCAGAATGGACCACGGCTGCGCCTCGCGGATGGGGAGGAAGATCATCCGCCGCTTGGCGTAGGGCACGCGCAGGAACGCCAGCCGCGCGGCATCGGGGGACCACACGGGCGACTGGTCCACATCGGTGCTGGGGGCGATCCACCGCAGCGTGTTGGCGGCCGGATCAAACACGCCCACGAAACTGTGCGTGCCCCGGTTGGAGACGACGGCCACGCGCCGGCCGTCGGGGGACCAACGCAGCTCCGACGCGGCGCCGCGCATGCGGAACAGCGGCACCGCCTCCGTGCGCCCGTCCTTCTCGGCCAGCGTCATGGCCTGCCCGCGCCGCACGAACAGGAACCCCTCCCCCACGGGCGCCGGTGTGGGGCGGCTCCCGTCGACCACCCGAACCGCCGTGGCGGCGGGCGCGTCCAGGCGCACGCGCCAGAGGGCCTGCTCGGCGCCCCCCGGGGCGCTGGCGGGGTTGGGAGTCTCCCCCGCCCGGTTGGGGGCGCCGCCGCGCGTGAACCAGAGCGTCCGCCCGTCGGCGGCAAAGGCCAGCTCGGCCAGCTCCTGCCCGTCGTCACCGGGGAAGTGGGCCACGCGCCGGGCGGCGTACGCCGGCGCGGTGGCCACGTACACGCTCCGCTCGCCCGCGGCGTTCTGCACCCACGCCACCGCCGCCCCCGAGGGCGAGGCGACCAGCGCCGAGGGGAATGGGGCGGCGTCGATGGCGCGCACCGAGGGGGGCGCGTCAGCGGCGGGGACCGGCTGGGCGGCCAGCGGGGCGGCCAGCGGGGCGGCGGCGAGCAGGAGGAGCGCCGCGCCCAAGGGGAGCGTTGGGCGCGGGAGGGGGCGGAGGGCATGGGTCATGCGGACCACGTTACCGCCACGCGCCCCGATCGGCACGCCGCCCGCGCTAGCTTACCCGTCGCATGGACACGGTCCGCCCCCTCGATCCGCACGCCCCGCTCCCCCCCGCGCAGGTGGCGGGGTCGCTCCTGCACTTCCCGTCGGTCCCCTCGCGCTTCCTGGACCAGCCGCACGACCTCACCATCTGCCTCCCCCCGGACTACGCCCGGGAGCCGGCACGCCGCTATCCGGTGCTGTACCTGCACGACGGGCAGAACGTCTTTGACGACCTGCCGCTGGCCGCCTTCGGGGTGCAGTGGGGGATCGACACCACCGCGCGCGCCCTCATGCACGCCGGGCTGATCGAGCCGGTGATCCTGGTGGCCGTCGGCAACGCGGGGCGCGAGCGGATTGACGAGTACACCCCCACGCGCGACGCGGCGCACGACGCGGGCGGACGCGCCGACCGCTACGGCCAGATGCTGGTGTACGAGGTCAAGCCGTGGGTGGACCACCACTGGCGCACGCGGCGCGCGCCGGCGGACACGGGGGTGGCCGGCAGCTCGCTGGGAGGGCTGCTGTCGCTCTACCTGGGCATCACGCACCCCACCGTGTTCGGGAAGCTGGGGGTGCTGTCCCCCTCGGTGTGGTGGGACGACCGGTGGGTGGTGCGGCAGCTGGCCACCGACCCCGGGCGCCGCCCGGCGCTCAAGGTATGGCTGGACGTGGGCACCGGCGAGCACCGCATGGTGAAGGGGGCGCGGCTGCTGTACCGGATGCTGGTGCGGCGCGGCTGGCGCCCCGGCGACGACCTCTGCTACCACGAAGCCGAGGGGGCCCGGCACGACGAGCGGGCCTGGGGGGAGCGGGCGGGGGCGGTGCTGCGGTTCCTGTACCCGCCGGGGGGGTAGGGGGGGCTCGTGGCGGGGGGTGCGCTGCCGCCCCTCCGTACTCCACCGGGTACCACCCGGGTCCCCCCCCCGCGAGATTGCGGGCGTGTCGAAGACCCTCAAGCTCACCCTGGACATCCTGGTCGGCGCCGCCGCCCCGGTGCTCATCCTCAAGTACGGCACCGCGCCGCTGGGGACGCTCCAGGCGTACCTGCTGGCCGCGCTGGTCCCGGTGGCGTGGGTCCTCCTCGACCTCCTGGTCCTCACCCGCCGCTTCAACTTCATCTCCAGCTACAGCGGCTTCTCGGCGGTCATGCGCGGGGCGCTGGCGTTCTGGTACGTGGACGGCGCGCTGTTCGCGCTCAAGGACACCGCCAGCTACCTGCTGGCCGTGCTGGTGTTCGGGGTGACGGCGTTCCTCGCGCGCCCGGTCACGCGTGGCATAGCGTTGCAGGGGCTGGCCCCCGACACCCCCGAGCGCGCGGCGCAGATGGACCGCCTGCTGGACGAGCCGCCGGTGCGCCGCGCCCTGCGCACCGCCGCGCTGGTGATCGGCGGCACCAACCTGCTGGCCGGGGTGGCCAACTTCGCCATCAACTGGCACATGGTCACCGCCCCCTTCAACACGCCGGCGTTCAACGACCAGGTCGCCAACGTCAACGCCATCACCCGCGTGGTGCTGGTGCTCCCCGACCTGCTGGCGCTGTTCTGGGCCTTCTCGCTGATGTACAAGGCCATGTACGCGCAGCTGCCGGCGGACGGGGCCACCGATCCGGACGCCGGGGAGTTCTGGACGCTGCTGGCTCGGCGCGAGGACGCGCTGGCGCTGGTGCGCGCCGGAGAGCAGGCGGAAGCCGACGCGGCCGGCGCGGCTGGTGGCGGCGGGCTGGCCGCCCAGGCGGTGGAGAGCCTGGCGGCGCGGCAAGCGCGCGGGGAATTCGGGCTCACCTAGCCCGGTCGCCCCCTCCGGGCGCACGCCGCGTCCCCTCTGGCGCGGCACCGGCCCCGTCCACAGCTTCCGCGCGGTCCACTGACCGGGAACGGCGGCCCCGCGGAGCCGCCGCTGTGCGCGCCACTGGCCCTCGTGATCGGCCGGGGGGGCAAGAGGGAGGAGCGGGTCATGTCCGACGCCACGCCCGACGCCACGCCCGACGCCGTGAGCGACGCGTTGCCCGATGCCGTGCGCGTGCCGGAGCCGGTGGACATGGACACGGACCATCGGGCAGCCCCCCCGTCGTACAGGCCCCATACGGAGCCCGTGGAGACGCGACCCGCCACCCTGACGCCCCCCGCGCCGCTCCCCTCGGCCTACCCCCTGCGCTTCACCGGCAGCGGCCAGGAATACTTCCGCATCTGGATCGTGAACCTGCTGCTCACCGTGGCCACGGTGGGGATCTATTCCGCGTGGGCCAAGGTGCGCCGCCAGCAGTATTTCCACCGCAACACGCACCTGGACGGCAGCGTCCTCGACTATCACGGCCGCCCGTGGGCCATCTTGCGCGGCCGCCTGCTGGCGCTGGTGCTGGTGGGCGCCTGCAACCTGACGTTCAAGCTGTCGGTCCCGGTGGGGGTGGCCACCGCCGCGGCGGTGGCGGCGTTCTTCCCCTGGCTGCTGGTGCAGTCGCTCCGCTTTCGTGCGCACGTCACCAGCTATCGCGGCGTGCGCTTCGGCTTCGTGGGCACCGTGCGTGACGCGGCGCTGGCGCTGGCCCCCATGCTGGGGCTGGGGGGGCTGCTGCTGGCAACCGGTGGCGTGTCCGTCAGCAACGAGGGGGTGCGGAACCCGGTGGCCGGTGGCCTGTTCGTGGCCGCCATCGCGGCGGGGGCGCTGCTGTTTCCGGTGTTCCAGGCGCGCCTCAGGCGCTTCGTCCACAACCACGTGTGCTGCGGCCAGACACAGGGAGCGCTTGGCGCCGGGATCGGGGCCTTCTACCGCGCGTACCTCCCCATGGTGGGGATCGGCGCGCTCCTCGCGACCGTCCTTCCGCTGGTGGTGTACCAGGGGTCCAAGGCCGCCGAGAAACGCTCCGGCCACCTGGACGTCGAGGGCGCCGGAGCGGCGGTCATCGTCGGGGCGCTGCTGCTGGCCTACGCGCTGGCGCTGGCCGCCATGCCGCTGGTGCAGGCCCGGGTGTGGAACACCACCTGGAACAGCTTCGCGCTCGGGACCGTGCGCTTCCGCTCCACGCTCTCAACCTGGCGGCTGGTGGGGGTGATGCTGTCCAACGTGGCCCTCAGCATACTGACGCTGGGGCTGTATGCCCCCTTCGCGGCGGTGCGGGTGTACCGCACCCGCGTGGAGTCGCTGGAGGTGGTGAGCGCCGAGTCGCCCACCTTCCTGGCGGCGCACGATGCCCCGGGCGCGGGCACCACCGGCGACAGCGTGGTGGACGACCTCGGCCTCGACGTGGGGCTGTGACCGCCGACCCCGGGGCGGCGCCCCTGCCGGTGGTGCCGGCGCAGTACTTCGACGGCGTGAGCTCGGTGGCGCGCCCGGTGCGGCTGTGGGTGCACGAGCGTCAGCTGTGCCTCGGGTGGAGCGATGACGCGCCCCCCATCGCGGTCCCCTGGTACGACCTGGAGCTGTCCGAGCGGCTGGCGGCGGCGCCGCGGATGGTGCGCCTTCCGGGCGGGGCGCACCTGGAGGTGCGTCGCCAGGAGGAGTTTGACCGGCTGCTGGAGGCGCTGGGGGTGGAGGAGGGGCTGGTGGCGCGCTGGCAGCGCCACTGGCCGCTGGCGCTGCTGGGGCTGGCCGCCACGGCGCTGCTCTGCTGGGGGGCCTACCTGTGGGGGGTGCCACGCATGGCCACATGGGTGGCCGCGCGGACCCCGGTGGCCGTGGAAACCGCCATCGGGCGCGAGGCGCTGACCTCGATGGACGGGCAGCTGCTGCAGACCAGTGCCCTGCCGGTGGCGCAGCAGGAGCGGCTGCGCCAGCGACTGGCCCCGCTGCTGCGGCGCGAGGCGGGCGACCCGGTGCGCGTGGTGTTCCGTCGCGCATCCATCGGCCCCAACGCCTTTGCGCTCCCCGGCGGGGTGGTGGTGGTGACCGACGCGCTGGTGGCGCTGGTGCAGGACGACGCCGCGGTGGCGGCGGTGGTGGCGCACGAGGTGGGGCATGTGCACCACCGGCACGTGCTGCGACGGCTGGTGGGCGCCGGGATCACCGGGGCCGCTGGCACGCTCATCCTGGGGGACGTGAGCGGCGTGGTGGCCGCCCTCCCGGCCACGCTGGCCGACCTGGCCTACTCGCGCGACATGGAGCGCGAGGCCGATCGCCATGCGGTGACGCTCCTGCGCCGGCAGGGGCAGGACCCGGAGACGCTGGCGCAGGTGCTGGCGCAGCTGGAGCGTGCGGCGACCTCCGCCGCGCCGGAGGACGACGCGAAGGCGGCGTCGCCCGACGCGGCGTCGGGCGACGGCTCCGCCCGCGACCGCGGGCCCGCCGCGGCGCGGAAGCGCTCCCGCCCGGAGCGGACCCTGCTGCGGATCCCGGACTACCTCTCGTCGCACCCGGCCACCGCCGAGCGGATCCGGGCGATTCGCGGGGGGCGGTAGCCCCCCGCCCCACTCGTGCCCGGAGGACGCCGCGCCTACACCGCGTCCGGGCAGGGCCTTCCGTCGGCGAACGCGTCGATGTTGGCCACCGCGCGCAGCCCCATCGCGCTGCGCGTCTCCACCGTGGCGCTCCCCAGGTGCGGGAGCAGCACCACCTGCTCCATGGCCAGCAGCGCAGGGGTCACCTTGGGTTCGAACTCGTAGACGTCCAGCCCCGCGCCGGCGATGGTCCCGGCCTGCAGCGCGGCCACCAGCGCCGCCTCGTCCACCACGTCGCCGCGCGCGGTGTTCACCAGCACGGCGTCGGGCTTCATCTGCGCCAGCGTGTCGGCGTTCATGAGGTGGCGCGTCTCCGGGGTGGCCGGGCAGTGCAGCGACACCACGTCGCTGGCGCGCAGCAGCGCCTCCAGCGTGGGCATCCGCTCCGCGTCGGCAGGCCCCGCCGTGGCGGGATCGTCCACGCGCGGGTCGCGCGGCGCATGCCACACCACCCGCATGCCAAACCCCGCCGCGGCGATGCGCGCCGTGGCGCGCCCGATGCGCCCGTATCCCACGATCCCCAGCACCTTGCCGCGCAGCGTGCGCCCCAGGTGGAACGTCGGGCGCAGCCCGGTCCACGCGCCCGCGCGCAGCAGCCGCTCCCCCTCCCCCAGCCGGCGCAGCGTCATGAGGACCAGCGCGATGGCGATGTCGGCGGTGTCCTCGGTGAGCACGTCGGGGGTGTTGGAGACCGTGAGCCCCGCGGCGCGCGCCGCCGCCACGTCGATGTGGTTGTACCCCACCCCCACGTTGGCCAGCAGCCGCGCCCGCACGTGCGGCGCGCCCAGCACCGCGGGGGTCCACCGATCCGTCACGGTGGTGACCACGATATCCGCCTCCTGCAGCGCCTGCGCCAGCTGCTCGGCGGTGAACGGTGTGTCGTCGGCATTGAGGCGCACGTCGGGGAAGCGGGCGCGCAGCGCCTCCTCCACCGGCGCGGGCATGCGCCGTGTCACCACCACCTGCGGACCGCACACGGTCATGCCGCGCTCCCGGCGGTGCGCGCGCCCTGCCACGCGGCCAGCGCCGCCCCCACGCCGCGGCCGTACGGCACCGCGATGCCGGCGTCGTGCAGCGCCATCTCCGCGCCGGCCAGCGCCGCGGCCAGCGTGAGCTCGTTCATGTCCCCCAGGTGGCCGATGCGGAACACCTTCCCCGCCAGCTCGGCCAGCCCGCTCCCCAGCGCCAGGTCGTGGCGCGCGAAGGCGTGGGCGATGACCTGGCGCGCATCGGCCCCCTCGGGGACCACCACCGCCGTCACCGTGTCCGACGCGATCGCCGGGCGCGCCGCGCACTGGCGCAGCCCCCACGCGTCCACCGCCGCGCGCACGCCGCGCGCCAGGTGCGCGTGCCGCGCCGCCACCGCGGCCATCCCCTCCTCCTCCACCAGCATCGTCAGCGCCTCGTCCAGCCCGTACAGCAGCGACAGCGCCGGCGTGCTGGGGAAGTACCCCTGCGCGTTGTTGGCGCGCATGGGGCGCAGGTCCCAGAAGGCGCGCGGCGTGGGGCAGGTTTCCGCGCGCGCCAGCGCCCCCTCGCTCATCCACAGCATCCCCAGCCCCGCCGGGAGCATGAACCCCTTCTGCGAGCCGGTCAGCGCGCAGTCCACGCGCCAGTCGTCAAAGCGGAACGCCAGGCTGGCGATGGAGCTCACGCCGTCCACGAACAGCAGCGCGGGGTGCCCGGCGCGGTCCATGGCCGCGCGCACCGCCGCCACGTCGCTGGTGACGCCGGTGGCGGTCTCGTTGTGCACCAGCAGCACCCCCTGGATCTCGTGCGCCGAGTCGGCCGCCAGCGCCGCCTCGATGCGCGCCGGGTCGGCCGCCTCTCCCCAGGGCTCCTCCAGCACGTCCACCTGGTACCCCAGCCCGCGCGCGCACTGGATGAACAGGTGCGAGAACTGCCCGAAGCGAGGCGCCAGCAGCCGTCCGCCGGGGGCCACGGTGTTCACCAGCGCGGCCTCCCACATGGCCGAGCCGCTGGCCGGGAAGACGAACGCCTCGCCGCGGGTCTGCCCCACCACCTGCGGCAGCCGGGACAGGATGCGCCGGGTGAAGGCCGGGAACGCCGGCGACCGATGGTCTTCCATGGCGCGGTGCATGGCGCGGAGGAGACGGTCGGGGACCGGCGTGGGGCCGGGGATCTGGAGGAAGTGACGGCCGGGCATGGGGCGCGGGGAAAGGGGTGGAACCGACGGACGGTCAGGGGGCGAGCGGAGGCGCGGGCTCCGACGCGGTGCCGGCGCCGGCGGGCGACTGGTCGGCGGTGGGCGCAGGGGACGCCGCACGCGCCGGCGCGGAGGCCGGTTCCGGCGCCGCGTCCGCCGCCGGTTCCGAGGGGAGCGCCGGCGCCAGCTGCGCCACTAGCGCCTCGCAGGCGTCCACCAGCCGACGGCGCTGCTTCCCCTCCAGCGCCGCCATCAGCGTGCCCACCGCCTGCCCGCGCGCCGGCTCCACGATCGCCAGCAGGGCGCGCCCCGCCTCGGTCAGCGTCACCGTCACGAAGCGCCGGTCGGCCGCGGGACGCTCCCGCCGCACCAGCCCCTTCCCCTCCAGCGCCTCGGCCAGCGCCGTCAGCTGTGCCTTGCTGCGCCCCAGGCGGGTGGCCAGCTCCTGCTGGTGCTGCGGTCCGTGCGCAGCCAGCGCCTCCAGCACCGCCGCCTGCGACGTCGACACGCCATGGGGCTGCACCGCGTCGTCCACCGCCGCCGCCGCCAGCTCGGCGGCACGCTGCAGCAAGGCGTAGGCGGCCACCGCCCGCCGCTGCCGCTTCTCGCCCTTGCCGCTCATCCCTGCACCCCCGCGTGACGCGCGGCCAGCCGCTCGGCCAGCACCGACGCCACCGCCATGATGGTTTCCTGCGGGTTCACCCCCAGCGCCGTGGGGAGCAGCGACCCGTCGGCGATGAACAGCCCCCGCACGCCGAACCGTTCCCCCTCCGGGGTGGCGCCTGCGGTGGCGGCGCTGGTCCCCAGGCGGCAGGTGCCGTTGACGTGCGCGGAGAAGAGCCCCATGCGATTGGGGCCCAGGTCGCCGCCGGCGAAGGCCTCGGCCTCCGCCGGCGTGCGCGCCACCATCGGGCGCGTGTGCAGCGTGCTCACGCGGGTGGCGCCGGCGGCCAGGTGGATGCGGGCCGATTGCACCAGCGCGTCGCGCATGCGGCGCTGGTCTTCCGGGGCCAGGCGATAGTCGATGCGCACCCGGCCGCGGCGGTCCACCCGCACCTGTCCCGACGAACGGTTGCGGTCGGCGCCGTCGCGCACCAGCGCCACCAGCACCCCCAGCTGGTCCAGCTGCGCCATCACCTCGGCGTGCGCCGGGCCAAAGCCCGAGGCGGCGCCGGCGGTGAACGACGGCAGCATGGGGGGGGTCTCGATCCAGTAGCCGTAGTCGGTCCCCCGCCACTGCAGGAACTCGTCGCACACCGTGGTGAGGGGGATCCCCGTGCTGGTCACGATGGGGCGGTCGTAGTGGCCGAAGATGGCCGTGGTGGGGTGCAGGCGCAGCCATCGCCCCACGCCCCCCCCTCCCAGCCCCGACCGCTCCAGCAGCGCCGGCGTCCCCACCGCGCCGCCGGCCACCACCACCAGCGGCGCCTCCACCACCAGCCGGTGCGCGGCGCCCGCCCCATCGCGCGCGCGCACCACCGCCTCCACCCGCTTGCGCGGCGGCGTGCCGCGGCCGGTGTCGCGCTCGAGCACCGTGATGCGCTCCACGTGCGCGTCGGCGTACAGCTGCGCCCCCGCGGCCAGCGCGCGCGGCACGTAGGTGCGCAGCGTGCTCTGCTTGGCGTCGTGGCGGCAGCCGATGCCGTAGCAGCCGCAGCGCACGCAGTCGCGCGCGTTGATGCGCGCGCCGCGCACACGCCAGCCCAGCGCGCGCGCGCCGTCCAGCAGGATCCGGTTGTTGGCGCTGTGCGCCGCCTCCGGCACCTCGGCCGCGTGCACCTCCCGCTCGATGCGCTCGAACACCGGCGCCATCTCCGCGGGGGACATCCCCTCCACCCCCGCCTCCCGCGCCCACTGCTCCAGCACCCAGGGCGGGGTGCGCAGCATGATCATCCAGTTCACCAGGGTCGAGCCCCCCACCGCCTCCCCTTGCACCATGCCCACCGCGCCGTCATCCGTGGTGCGCAGCGCCCCCTCGGCATAGAGCGCCTGCATCAGCGCGGGCTCGTCCTCGGTGAAGTCGCTGCGGCTGAAGTAGCCGCCCCCCTCCAGCATCACCACCGCGTACCCGGCTTCGGCCAGCCGCGCCGCCGTCACCGCGCCGCCAGCGCCGGTGCCGATGACCACCACGTCGGCGGTGCGGCGCACATCGGCCGTGAGCGTGGCGGCGGTGTGCACGCCGGCCGGGAGCGGATCGGGAGGGATGAGCCCCGGCAGCACGCGCGGCGCACGCGCCACCGGATCGCGCGGGGCGGGGGTCCCGTCGGCGGGGGGCGGGGCGGCCGGGGCGGCCAACGGTCCTTCCCAGGGCACCTGCGGCGTGCGCCGGTGCAGCGGGCCAGCAAAGCCGATGGCGGCGGGCACGGCCGGGTGCGCGTAGTGGACCGCCAGCACGAGCCGCCGCACCGCCTGCACGGCGGTGCGCACCGGCGGAATCGCCGAGTCGGCCCACGCCTCCAGGGCGCGCGTGGCGGCCGCTTCGGACAGCCGCGCCCCGGGCAGCGGATGCCCGATGGCCAGCATCACCCCCAGGCGGCTCCCCAGCACGTCGAGCGCCAGCCCGAACGCGGCGCGTCGGTGCGGCGGCAGCGGCGCCAGACGGGCTTCGCACCGGTCCAGCAGCGCCTCCACCGACTCGTTGGCAGCGGGGGCCCCGCGCAGCAGCGCGGGCACCAGGGCGGCCAGGGTGCGGCGCTGCGCGGGGGTGAAGGGGGCCGGACGCGTCATGCCCCACGATACGGCCCGGGCGGCGGCGGGGGGAGGGGGCGCCCGCGGGGCACCCACCCCGTGGCCACGGACTACGGGGTGACCACCTCGCCGCGCGAGACCGTCAGCGTGTACCGGAACTCCGGAATGGTCCAGGCCGTCCCACCCGGTACCTGGCCGCCCGACGACACCTCCAGGAAGTGGTAGCCGGTGGAGGTCGGCGTGAGCGTCATGGTGCGCGTGGCGGTGTTGTCGACGATGATCTGCCGGTAGGCCCCACCCACGAACTGCGACAGCGCCGCCTGCCCGGGTGCCACGCCGGTCACCGTCACCGTGTACCGCCGCCCCGCCAGCAGGCGCACCGGATACGTGTGATAGCGGATCGGCTTGCCGATGGCGTCCGGGAAGGGCGAGGCCACGATGTTCCCCGAGCACGACGCCGCAGGGCTCATCGTGTCGGAGATGCTGGTCCCCTCCATGAGCGCGATGTAGCTGTTGCCGTTGGTGGACGTCACGCACTGGTGCCCGGACGCGGGCAGCCGCGTGAAGGTGTAGCTCCCGAACTTCGTGGAGTCGCGCCCGCTCACGAACAGCTGCAGCGGATCGCCGTTGGACACGAGGCGCAGTTCGCTCGTGATGGCCGCGTTCGAATTCCACACCGTGCCGGTGGTGGGGTCCGCCGTGGCTTCCTTGAGGCCGAACAGGCCGTCGAGGGAGCCGCTGCCGCGGTACACCAGCATCTGCCCCGCCGCGGGGCGCAGCTCGTAGTAGTCCGAGCGGCGCCCGGCCGTGGTGAACAGGCAGTCCTCCGCGGAGATCTGGCCCGCGATGCTCCCCGTGCCCCCGCTGAAGGGGATGCACGGGTCGCGCACCACGCCATAGGTGGAAAAGCTCCGCGTGGCCGCGCGCACCGTATTGGTGGCGCTGTCCACCCGCACCGAATCGGTGAGCGGCACCCACTTGCCGCCGGTGAGCCGCGCCACCCGCAGCGCCGCCTTCTCGGTGTAGGGGGGGAGCTGCGCCGCGTCATACTTGAGCCCCAGGAGCACCGGCTGCGCGAAGGTGGTGCCGGCCGGGCCGAACAGGTACGCAGGGCCGATCTTGTGCTCGGAGGGGACCGTGTCGGGCTTGGCGGTCACCGTGATGGGGGTGGGGGTGGGCACGGCGCCCGGCGGCAGCTGCACCGTGACCCCGCCGTTGGCGGCGGTCACGGTGCCGCCGGCGCTCCCCACGATGCCGCCGGGGTTCACCTGCACGGTGGCGGTCCCCGTGACCGACCCCGACGTGGCGATGATGGTGACGCTCCCGGCCGCCACCGCCGTCACCAGCCCCGAGGCCGACACGGTGGCGATGGTGGTGCTGCCGCTGCTCCATGCGATGGTGGCCGTGGGCACCTCGGCGCCCGCGGCGGTGAGCGCCTTGGCGGTGAGCTGCACCGTGCCGCCGGGGAGCAGCGGCGCGCTGCTGGCCGCGGTGACGGTCACGGTAGCCACCGTGGGGGCCGGCGGCGGCGTGGGGGGGGTGCCGCCGGTGTCGCCGCCGCCGCACGCGGCCGCGAGGGTGAGCGTGAGCAGCAGGGGCACCACACGACGGGAGGCAGCGCGGAACAACATGGCACACTCTCGGGAAAGGACACGGCGGAGGCGTCAACGGCGAAGCTACGATCCGTTGGTAGTCTAGCCGCGGCCAGCGGCCGCGGCTGTCCGCAGGGCGTTCCGTATCCGTTCCCTTCACGTGACAGGTTGCAGCATGGTATGCACCGATGGTGATGCCGCATGACCGGTCCCCTCCCGTTTTCCGCCACGGGGCCCATGTTCCGTGTCGTGTCAAATCCTGCCGCCCCCGAAACAACGCCCCTGCGGTTGCAGCTGCTGGGCCCCCTGGCGCATCAGGGGCCCACGGCCACCGACGCCTACCTGGCGCGCCCCAAGCAGGCCGCCCTGCTGGCCTACCTGGCCTGCGCGGGCGCGGGGCGCCTGGTGCGCCGCGACCACCTGGCCGCGCTCTTCTGGCCCGAGCTGGGCGCGCTCGGCGCGCGCGCCGCCCTGCGCAAGGGGCTGCACGCCATCCGCCGCGCCTTCGGCGACAGGCTGCTGCTTGCGCGCGGTGATGAGGAGGTGGGGGTGGACCCCGCGCGCTGCGCGACCGATGTGGCGGCCTTCCACGCCGCCCTCGCCGCCGACCGCCTGGCCGAGGCGCTGGAGCTGTACCGCGGGCCGCTGCTGGACGGGTTTCTGGCCGACAGTGCGGGGTTTGCGCGGTGGCTGGAGGAGGAGCGCAGCGCGCTGGCGGAGCGCGCCGCCGACGCCGCGTGGCAGCTGGCGCGGCGCTACGAGCAAGGGGAAGACCTCACCAGCGCCTCGCGGTGGGCGCGCCGCGCGGCGCGGCTGGCGCGGGGGGACGAGCGGCGCGTGCGGCGCGTGATGGAGCTGTTGGCGCGCGCCGGCGATCGCGCGGGCGCGCTGCGCACCTACGACGCGCTGGTGCGCGAGCTGCGCGACGAACTGCAGCTGGAGCCGGCCCCGGAGACTACGGCGCTGGCGATGGCGTTGCGCGCGCCTGCCTGACCAGCGCCGCCACGCGCGTCACCTCGGCCCGCAGCGGCGCGTCGGCCCGCGCCCACAGCGCCTCCACCGCCGACAGCCAGCGCCCCGCGCCGGCCGGGTCCACCTTCACACCCCATTCGGCCGCCAGCAGCATCCCCCGTCCCAACGCCCCCGCAGGCGCCCCACTCTCGGCGAAGCGGGCGTTCGCCACCGGCAGCGCCTCCAGTGCGCGCGTCAGCAGGCGATACGCCGCCGTCGTGTCGCCCGCCGCCGCCAGCTGCACCCCCATGGCCACCGCCTCGTCGGCCAGCAACGGCGGCGCCCCGACCCGCTGGCGCGACTGCTCCACCTGCAGGAACATCGCCACCAGCGGCTCGGGCGTGCCGGCCACCAGGTACTCGGCCCCGCGCGTGGTGGGCCGACGGATCGCCCCCGTGTTGAGCGCCGCCAGCGGCTCGGCCCCCAGGCACGGCAACCCCAGCTCCAGCAGCTCCTGCAGCAGCGCCACCTCAAAGCCGGGCGCGCGCTCCCCCGGCGGGACCCGCGCGTCGGCCAGCGCCCGCAACCGCGCGGGGGCGCTGCGCACCGTCTCCGTGCACTGCCCGTGCACGATGGGCGCCAACGCCGTGGCCCGTTCGCGCAGCAGCTCCACCGGGAACGCCACCGGCATGCCGCTGGGGCCGATCACCTCGCGGGAGAGCAGGCCGGCGGCGGCCTGCGCCAGGCGGGTGGCCAACGCCGTGCGCCCCGTGAGAAACGCAAACGGCACCCCCCGGTCGCGCGCCAGCAACGGCGACTGCTCAATCCCCGCCAGCGCGCTATCCGCCAGCGCGGCCGCCTCGGCAAAGCGCCCCGCGCGCAGGGACAGCCGCACATGGTTGCGCTGCTGCACCAGCGCCAGCTCGCCCCCCTCGCGCAGCAGCTGCCGCCCGCGCGCCATCGCCTCCAGCGCCGTCAGCTGACTCTGTTCATCGGCCGTGGTGAGGTAGCCCCCCGCCTCCAGCAGCGTGGCGGTGGCCAGCCAGGGGGCGGCCTCCCGTGGCGACTCGCGCCGCCACTGCGCCAGCAGCGTGGCCATCCGCTCGCGGTGCAGCACCACGGCCTTCACCGTCTCCGATGTGGGAGGGGGCAGGCGAATCCCCCCCGGGCCGGCACGGTAGGGGGTGGCCACCACCCGGTTCCCCACTGCCTCCACACGCCCCACATAGCGCGTGCCCTCTGCGTCCCGCCCCGCCACCAGCCGGTCCGTCTCCACCGGCGCCACGCGCGACTGGTGGCGCACCACCCACCGCCGGTCCACCCACGGGGCGCTCCGCATCGCCTCCGCCAGCGCGTCCATCGTCTCGGTGCGATCGGTGCGGAAACGGTACCCCGACGCCGACTGCGCATCGGGCACCACCAGCACGTCCCGTGACAACGCCTCGGCGATGCCGGCCTGCGCCCACGGGGCCAAGGCGGGGGAGAGCCGCAGCTGGCGGAAGTGCGCCACCGCCTCGGGGAGCGCGCCGCGCCCCAGCAGCCGATACCCCTCGGCCAGCGCCCGCTCCTCGGGAGACAGCGCCGCCTCCACCGCTGCCAGCCGCCCCAGCAGCACCCGCGGCTCCTCCCCCGGCGTCTCGGGCGGCTGCTGCAGCGACGCCAGCAGGACCACCTGCCACAGCAACGACGCATCGGCCGGACGTTCCTCCAGCGCCGCGCGCGCCACGGGCAGGGCGTCCACCCAGTGGCCGGCGTCCACCAGGGCGCGCGCGGAGTCGGCCAGCGAGCGGGGGGCGGGAGGCGCCGACGACGCAGCCACGGTGTCCGCCTGCGCCGTCGGCACACCCGCCAGAGCCGCTGCAGCGTCTCCCCCCGGGTCCGCCACGGCCGCGGGAACATTCGCCGACTGCACCGATGACACCTGGGCCACCAATGGCACGTCGCCGGCCTCCGCCATGCCGGGTGGGAACGCGAAGCCCGCCGGACCGCGCCGCAGCATCCACCCGCCCGCGCTGGCCGCCCCCACCGCCAGCGCACCGGCCAGCACCCACCACAGACGGCGCTCCGGCACCCGAATACCGGCAGGGCGCGCCACCGGCGTGCGCGCCGTCCCATCCCCCGCGGGGACCACAGCGGGCGCCCCCGCCAGCGCGCCCCGTAGCTGGCGCTCCACGGCCGCGGCCGACAGCGAGTCCCCGCGGGCATCACCGCGCAGGGCCAGCAACCCCGCCACCACCGTGGCCGCCGCCATGCATGGCCCCGCGGAGGCACCGGCATGCCGCCGCCCGAGGAGCGCGGTCAGGCGCTCGGGCGTGATCGCGTCCGTCGCCCCCTCCGGCGGCAGCGCCCCCAGCAGCAGCTGGTGCGCCAGGCGTCCCATGGCGTACAGGTCCCCCGCCTCGTCCACCACACCGCCCGGCGGCGCGTACGCCGTGGTGCCAATGGACGTGCTCCCGGCGGGCGCCTGGGGATCATCGGCGTCGGTCAGCGCCCGCGCGATGCCGAAGTCGGCCAGGATGGCGTGCCCCTCGGCCAGCAGCACGTTCCCCGGCTTGAGGTCCCGGTGCAGCACGCCCCGCTCATGCGCGAAGCGCAGTGCGCCGGCCAGGTCGGCCAGCAGCGCCAGCCCCTCGTCCAGCGGCACCGTCTCGCCCGCCAACCGTTCGCGCAGGCTGGCCCCGCGCACGTAGGGCGTGACGTACCAGAGCAGGTCGTCTCCCCCGCCGCTGTTGAGCACCGGCAGGATGTGCGGATGCTGCAGCCGGGCCGTGACCTCGATCTCCTGCGCGAAGCGGGCGCGACTGCGCGCGGTGAGCAGGTCGGGAGGGAGCACCTTCACCACCACGTCGCGCTTGAGCGCCGGCTCGTGCGCCAGGAACACGCGGCTCATGCCGCCCCCCGGCAGCTCGCGGGTCAGGCGGTAGCGATCGCCCAGCAGGGGCTGCAGGCGCGCGGCGACGGAATCCATGGGAGGAATATGGGTGCGGGGACGGGCGCGAGGACAACCATCCTCCACCCGTCCCCGCTTGTCTCCGCCCGCGCCACCCGGGACGCCCCCCGGGACCCCGCGCTACCCCGCGCTACCCCGCGCTACCCCGCGCTACGCCGCGATGCCGAACAGCGCCTTGGTGTCGCGGTGCGTGAGCGCCCACAGCGAGTAGCCGCCCACCGCCGTCCCCCAGGGCCACTTGAAGAGGCGGAACACCGACATGAACAGCAGCCAGGTCCGCGCCCACCGCGCGTGGTTGAGCAGCGCCAGCGACGCCAGGAAGGTCACCCCGCTGGCCAGGCCGATGACGCCGGCGACCACCACGCTGAGCACCGTGCCCACCAGGAACGCGAACGGATCGAACGACACGAATGCGGCGAAGACGCCCCCCACCAGCAGCCCCAGGGCGGCCAGCAGCCCGGCAATGCTGTGCAGCAGGTTGACGAGGGCAACGATGGTGACGTGACGGCGCATGCGGGTCTCCGGGGTTGGGATCATGGACTCCCTACGCAGCGCGCCGCCGGAAGATTCGGGGCGGCCGAAAGGCCACGGGGGGCCGGGATCGCTCCCGGCCCCCCGCGGCACCCTCGGACCCTCCCGCGCCCTAGTTGGTGCGCAGGTTGGGGTTGGCGCCGATCTCCTCCAGGCTGATCGGCATGCAGCTGCTGCGCCCCTGCAGCTGGGTGTTGCGCCCCTCGGCCAGCCAGCGGCGCAGGTCGTACAGCCGGCGCCCCTCCAGCCACAGCACCGCGCCCCGCTCGCGGATGAGCGCCGTCCAGGCGTCGGCGGCGGTGGTGATGGAGAGCGCCGGCAGCGACGCGGCCGTCCGCCCCTGATTGATGAACCCGACCGCCGCCGGCACGTCGTTGGCGCGCAACGCCGCCTCGGCACGGATGAGCAGCATCTCCGTCCCCTTGGCCAACGGCACCGGGTCGCCAATGGTCAGGTACTTGGCCTGGCGGAAGAAGCGCGTGCGCCCGTCCTGCCCGGTCTGGAAGCCGCCGCTGCTGGTGCGGACCGTGTCGTAGCGCGCGCGGGGATCGGGGCCAGACACCCACGCGGTGCCGAACACCGTCACCTCGCGGCGATTGATGGTCTGCACCGCCAGGTCCAAGTTCTCGCGGGTGGTGTTGATGGAGAACACGGCGTTGTGGCGGAAGCTCGCCGGGACCAGCGCCGCGTCGGCCACGGCGTCGTCCCACTTGCCCAGGTTCACCCGCACCTGCGCGCGTCCGGCGCGGGCGGCGTTGGCCACCGCCGCGTTGGTGCCGGCCAGCGCCAGCGCCCGCGTGAACAGGCTCTCGGCGCGCACGAAATGCTCGGTGTGCGGCACCTTGGGCCCGCCATCGATGACGGTCTCGCAGACGTTCTCCCCCAGGAACCGGTTGGCGAAGCCGGCGTAGAGGTAGGCCCGCGGCGTGTTCGGGTTGGTCTCGAAGGCGGTGCCCAGGACGGTCTTCATGCGCACCAGGCCGTTCTCGGCCACCCACCGGGCGCGCTGCATCCGCGCCCAGTCGCCGTTGACGTCCTCGGCGCGGATGACGCCCGTGGCGAACTGGCGCTCGGCGGCGAAGTTGCCCGAGTGGGCGAGCTCGAACGCGGCCAGCGACCCGCGGGTGAGGTAGTTGCCGATGGCATTGGAGAGGTCCCCCCCCATGCCGTTGACAAGCGAGGGGACCGCGGTCACGACGTCGAGCTGCTCGTCGAGGATGGGACCGGGGTTGGTGACCGTGAAGTCGCAGCCGGCGGCCAGGGCGGCGCCCGCCGCCAGCGCCAGCGTGGCCGCGCGGCGGCGGCCGGTGGAGAGGGTCGGCATCAGAAGGACGTCCTCACGCTGAAGAGAAACGTGCGGTAGGGCGGGAAATTGTAGTAGTCGCGGCGGGAGAAGGTGCTGGTGCGCTGGTCGGCCACCTCGGGGTCGGTGCCCGTGTAGTCCGTCTGGCGGAACAGGTTCCGCCCCACCAGCTGCACCGTCAGGGGACGCCCGCCGGGCGCGACGCGCGCCGGCACGTCGTACGACACCGAGAGGTTGCGCAGCTTGAAGAAGTCGGCGCTCTCCACCCAGTAGCTGTAGTCGCGCTCGGACGCCGTGATGGAGCAGCGCATGCGGTCGCGGGCGTTGACGGTGCCCAGCGCGGCGGCATCCCCCGCCGCCGCCGCCCGCAACGCCGCCTGCGCCGCGAAGCAGGGCTGCCAGATGCCGAGGCCGGCGTTCTGGAAGCCGTTGGCGTTCAGCAGGTGCCCGCCGCGCTGGAACTCCCCCACCGCCTCGATGGAGAGCGCGTTGAACAGCGTGACCGTGAGCGACGGATTGATGATCTGGTCGGCAAACGTCTGCCCGAGCAGCTGGTTCTCCTGGATCACCGGCGCCTCGAAGGCGTCGGGGTTCATCACCTTGCGCCCCACATACGCGGGGAGGGGCAGCCCCTCCTGCACGTAGCTGCGCGACAGCGCGTCGATGGTGATGACGCGCCCGCCCAGGTCCACCGCCTTGCCGCGGGTGCGGGTGTACTGGAGACGCGCCTCCAGGCGCGACCACCGGGTGGGCTCGAGGGTGGCGGTGACCGCGGCCTCGAGGCCGTGGTTGGCGATGGTGCCGACGTTCTCCGGCTGGTTG
>JBILED010000069.1:0-12285 GCA_044352305.1 Gemmatimonas sp. | reverse complement strand
CCGCCCGGCTGCCGTGGAAGGAGTTGGGGGCGGACATCGTGCTCGAGTCCACGGGGCGCTTCACCAACGCCGCCGACGCGCGCAAGCACCTGGAGGCGGGTGCCCGCAAGGTGATCATCTCCGCGCCGGCCACCAACGAGGACCTCACCGTGGTGATGGGGGTCAACTCGGACAAGTACGATCCCGCCGCGCACCACATCATCTCCAACGCCTCGTGCACCACCAACTGCCTGGTGCCGATGGTGAAGGTCATCCGGGACGCCTTCGGCTTCGTCCATGGCTCCATGGTGACGATCCACAGCTACACCAACGACCAGTCGATCCTGGACCTGCCGCACAAGGACCTGCGGCGGGCACGCGCCGCGGCGGTGTCGATGATCCCCACCTCCACCGGCGCGGCGAAGGCCACCTCGCTGGTCATCCCCGAGGTCAAGGGGAAGATCGACGGCGTGGCGGTCCGGGTGCCCACGCCCGACGTGTCGCTGACCGACCTGACCTGCGTGGTCGAGCGCCCGGTGACCCGCGACGAGGTGAACGCGGCGTTCCGCGCCGCGAGCGAAGGGGCGTTGGCCGGCGTGCTGGGCTACAGCGAGGTGCCGCTGGTGTCCGTGGACTACATCGGTGACCCGCACTCCTGCACGCTTGATGCCCTCAGCACCATCGTGATCAACGGGACGCTGGTGAAGGTGTCGGGGTGGTACGACAACGAGTGGGGGTATTCCTCGCGCTGCGTCGACCTGCTGCGCTTCATCGGCGCCCGGCTCTGAGCGGCCGGTGGCCATCCGGACCATCCGTGACCTGACGCCGGCCGAGGTGGCCGGCCGTCGGGTGCTGGTGCGTGTCGATTTCAACGTGCCGCTGGACGCGGCGGGGGAGGTGGCGGACGACACCCGCATCGTGGCCGCGCTGCCCACCCTCCATGCGCTGCTGGACCGTGGCGCCCGCGTGGTGCTGCTATCGCACTTCGGGCGCCCCAAGGGAGGGCCGGAGGCGCGGTATTCGTTGGCGCCCGTGGCCCGGCGGCTGGCCGAGCGGCTGGGACGTCCCGTGTCGTTCGTCACCAGCACCATCGGCCCCGAGGCGGTGGCCGCCACAACGGCGCTGGCGCCTGGGGGGGTCGTGCTGCTGGAGAACACCCGGTTTCTGCCGGGGGAGGAGCAGGACGACGACGGGGTGGCGCGCGCCCTGGCCGAGTTGGGGGACGTGTACGTCAACGATGCGTTCGGCGCCGCTCATCGGGCCCATGCCAGCACGGCCGGCGTGGCGCGGTACTGCCGTCCCGCCGTGGCCGGACTGCTGATGGAGCGGGAGCTGGCGTATCTGGGCGATGCCCTGGAGGCGCCGGTCCGCCCCTTCGTGGCCATCCTGGGCGGATCGAAGATTTCCGGCAAGATCGACGTCGTGGAGGCGTTGCTCCCCAAGGTGGATCACCTGCTCATCGGGGGGGCGATGGCCTGCACCTTCTTCCGAGCCATGGGCTTGGAGACCGGACGCTCCTTGGTGGAGGCGGACCGGGTGGCGCTGGCGGCGGGACTGCTGGAGCGAGCCGGGGATCGGCTGGTGCTCCCGGAGGATGCGCTGGTGGCCCCGACGATGGATGCCGGGTCGGCACGGAGCGTGGAGCGCGACGCCATTCCCCCCGACGAGGCGATGTTCGACATCGGACCCGCGTCCGCGGCCCGCTACGCGGACCTCATCCGGACGGCGCGTACCGTGCTCTGGAACGGCCCGATGGGGGTGTTCGAGCGCCCACCGTTCGACGCCGGGACCGTGGCGGTTGCCCGGGCCATGGCCGAGGCCACCGCGCGCGGCGCCACGACGATCGTGGGCGGCGGCGACTCGGCGGCGGCGGTGGCGGCGGCCGGACTGGACGCCCGGATGTCCCACGTCTCCACCGGCGGCGGGGCCTCGCTGGAGTTCCTCGAGGGGCGTCCGCTCCCCGGGGTGGTCGCCCTCGATTCCCGGTGAGTGCCCGCATGACCGTGACCCCGGTGTTCGCCGCGAACTGGAAGCTCAACCACGGCCCCTCCGACGTCCGGGCCTTCCTGCAGCGGTTCCTCGCGCTGGTGCCTCGCCAGCAGGATCGCACGCTGCTGTTCTTCCCCTCGGCGCTGGCGGTGCCGGCGGCCGTGGAGGAGCTGCGCGACCGCCCCGAGATTCTGGTGGGGGTCCAGAACGTCCATGGGGAGGTTCAAGGGGCCTACACCGGGGAGAATTCGGTGGCGCAGGCGCGCGACGCGGGGGCCAGAGTGGTGCTGGTGGGGCACTCCGAGCGTCGGCACCTGTTCGGAGAGACCGATGCGGACACGGCGCGCAAGGTGGCACTGGCCGTTCAGGCGCGGCTGGTGCCGCTCTTGTGCGTGGGGGAGACGCTGGCTGAGCGCGAAGGGGGATTGGTGCAGGCGGTGGTTCAGCGTCAACTGGAGGCGGGGCTGGCGCCCCTGGACGATACCCAGGCCGCCGGCATCCTGGTGGCCTACGAGCCGGTGTGGGCCATCGGCACGGGGCGGACGGCCACGCCCGAGGATGCGGGCGACGTGCACACGCTGATTCGCGCCCTGCTGGTCGAGCGCTTTGGCGAGCGGGTGGCGTCGGGGATCCCGGTGCTGTACGGCGGCTCGGTCAATCGGGGGAACGTGCAGGCGCTGCTGGCGGCCCCCAACGTGAACGGGGTCCTGGTGGGCGGGGCCTCGCTGGATCCGGACGGCTGGGCGTCGATCGTGCGCAGCTGACCGCCCCTTGCCCCCGGCCCATCGGGGGGCGATTTTTCAAGGCTGGCCCATCCATGGGCGCTGGTGCGCTGCGGGGCTTCCGAAGGCGCACCGAAGTCGCACCAACCGTCTCCCGACCGATTTCCTACCGCCATGTACACGTTCCTTCTGGTCCTGCTCATCCTTGACGCGCTGGTGCTGATCGCGGCTGTCCTGCTGCAGGCGGGCAAGGGCGGCGGGCTTGCGGCCAGCTTCGGCGGGGCCAGTTCGTCGGCCGATTCCGTCATCGGGACGCGCCAGGCGGGCAACCTGCTCACGCAGGCGAGCTGGTGGTGCGGGGGGATCTTTCTGGGGCTCGCCTTCGTGCTCCAGCTGATGTCATCCCGTTCGACGGCCCCCAAGTCGGTGCTCGACCAGCTCGCCGCTCCCGCCGCCGCCCCGGCAGCGCCTGCGGCGCCGACGCAGGCCGCACCGCCGTCGCCCCTGACGCCCAGCGCACCGGCGGCGCCGGCCACCGCGCCCAAGCCGTAACCGGGGTTGTCCACCGTGATCGATCGCCAGGGGTTCCTCCTCCTTGAGGACGGAACCCTGTTTCTTGGGCGGCTGGTGGGCCCCGACGGGCCCACCGTGGCTGAGGTGGTGTTCACCACCAACATGAGCGGGTACCAGGAGGTGTTCACCGACCCGTCGTATCAGGGGCAGATCGTGGTGATGACCGCGCCCCAGATCGGCAATTACGGGGTGAACACCGAGGACCCCGAGTCGTCCCGTCCGCAGGTCTCCGGCATCGTGGTGCGGGAGCTCTCCCCCACGTATTCCAACTGGCGCGCCACCGGGGGGCTGCGTCCGTGGCTCGAGGCGCACGGCGTGCCGGCGCTCACCGAAGTGGACACCCGGCGCCTGACCCGCCATCTGCGCGCCCGCGGCGTCATGCGCGGGGTCATCGCGGCGGGCAGCGCCCCGTCGGCCGAGGTGCTGGCCGCGCTGGAGGGGTGCCCCAGCATGCAGGGGCTGGACTTGGCGTCGGTGGTGTCCACCCGGGAACCGTATGTGTGGGGGGAGCCAGCGGCCCCGTACCACGTGGTGGCGTACGACTTCGGGATCAAGCGCAACATCCTGCGTCTGTTCGCGTCGCACGGATGCCGGGTCACCGTCGTGCCGTCCGACACGCCGGCCAATGCGGTCCTGGCCATGCGTCCTGACGGGGTGTTCCTGTCCAATGGTCCGGGAGATCCGGAAGCCGTGGCGTATGCGCCGGCGGCCATCCGGCAGGTGGCGGCCTCGGGCGTTCCCCTCTTCGGCATCTGCCTGGGGCACCAGTTGCTCGGGCTGTCCTTTGGCGGACACACGCGCAAGATGCCGTTCGGGCATCGCGGCGGGAATCAGCCGGTCAAGGATCTGGCCTCCGGGCAGGTGCTCATCACCTCCCAGAATCACGGGTTTGCCGTGGCGGGCGGTGTGGACGGCATCGAGGGGGCCCCGGACCTGCAGGTAACGCACATCAACCTGAACGACGGCACGGTGGAAGGGCTCCGGCACCGCTCGAAGCCCATCTTCGGGGTCCAGTATCACCCGGAGGCCGCCCCCGGTCCCCATGATGCGGTGCCCCACTTTGCCGAGTTCCTGCGGGCGCTCGAATCGCATCGGATGGCTGGAGCCCAACCGCTTGACGCATAAGCACTAAGCCTCTACGTTCGGCATCGGACGACGGCGTGGCCGTGACGCCGTCCCCCGGTGCCCTGCGGGGTGCCCGGGGTAGGATGCCCCCCCTTGGCCTGTGCCCATGACCAAAGCTGACCTGGTTGAGAACGTCACGGCGCGCATCGCGCGGACGGCGGGCCCGACCATTTCCAAGAAGGACTGCGCCCGGGTGGTCGACGCGTTCCTCGACGCCATCAAGGACGCGCTCGAAGAGCAGAACAACATCGAAGTCCGCGGGTTCGGCACCTTCAAGATCCGCCAGCGCAAGACGCGCATGGCGCGCAATCCGCGGACCGGGTCGCCGGTGGAAGTGTCAGCCCGGCCGGTTCCCGTGTTCAAGCCCAGCAAGGAACTCCGAGCCATGGTGGCAGGAGTGGAAGCGCACACCCTGGAAGACGACGGCGACGACGACTAGGCGTCGCCGGCGCGTGGACTCGCGTCCGGAGGGACGGTGCCCCTGACGGTGCTGGTGTTCGCCTCCTATGCGGAGGTGCTGGGCGGTCGCGAGGTGACGGTGCCCGTGGCCGCCCCGTGTGCGGCGCGCGAGGTCGTGGCCGCCTTGCGCGCGCTCCCCGGAGGCGACCGCCTCCCGGCGAGTCCGCTGGTGGCCGTGAACCACGCGTGGGTGGATGGTGCGCACGTGGTGCAACCGGGTGATGAGGTGGCGGTCATCCCGCCGGTGGCCGGCGGATGAGCGTCCCGGCGGCGGGGGCGGCCGGCCATGCGGCCGTGGTGTCGACCCCCATCTCGCTGGACGCGCTGCTGCGCCGGGTGCAAGGGCCGGACACTGGGGCGCTGGCGGTGTTTCTGGGGACGGTGCGCGAGGTGAATGAGGGGCGCGCGGTGCGCGGGATGGAGTACGAGGCCTATGGCGCCATGGCGGCGGCCGAACTGGCGCGCTTGGTGGCGGATGTCCTCGTGGCTGTCCCGGGCGTGCGGGTGGCCGTGGAGCACCGGGTGGGGACGCTGGACATTGGCGAGGTGAGCGTGGCCATCGTGGCGGCGCACCCGCATCGGGCGCCGGCCTTCGAGGCGGCCCGGTGGGTCATCGAGGCGCTCAAGGTGCGCGTGCCCATCTGGAAGCGGGAGCACTATGTCGAGGGGGATTGGGAGTGGCTGGACCCCACGGCGCCGCGAGGGTGACGTGAGCACCGAGACGCCCCGCGGGGACGGGGGCCACAGCGCGTCGGGGGAATCGCGCGACCAGTTCGGACGACGCATCGAGTACCTGCGCATCTCCGTCACCGACCGGTGCAACTTTCGGTGCCTGTACTGCATGCCGGCCGCCGGACTGCCGTGGCTCCCCAAGGCGGAGATCCTCCGGTACGAGGAGATCGCCGAGGTGGTGCGCCAGTTGGCGCCGCAGGGGCTGCGGCGGCTGCGCATCACCGGCGGCGAACCGACCATTCGTCCGGGGCTGCCGTCGCTGGTGCGCCTCCTGCGCGACATCCCGGGGGTGGAGGACATCGCCCTCTCCACCAACGGGGTGACGCTGCCCGCCATGGCGGGCGCGCTGGTGGACGCCGGCCTGTCACGGGTCAACATCAGCGCCGACTCGCTGCGCCCCGAGCGGGTGGCGGCCATCGCCCGGCGCGACCTGGGGTTCGACCTCGTTCAGGCAGCGTCGGCTGCCACGGCCGCCGGGCTGGCACCGGTCAAGGTGAATGTCGTGGTGATGCGGGGAATCAACGACGACGAGGTGGAGGCGTTCGCGGCGCTCACGCGGGAGCACCCGTGGCACGTGCGCTTCATCGAGCTGATGCCGGTGGGGGAGTTGCGGGAGCTGACCTGGGACCACGTGGTGCCCACGGCGGAGCTGCTGGCGCGCCTGTCCACCCTCGGAGCACTGGCTCCCGATGCGGGGCCGGCGCTGGGGAACGGCCCGGCGCAGTACTACCGGCTCCCCGGAGCCGCCGGGACGATCGGGGTGATCACGCCGATGACCCACACCTATTGCGCGAGCTGCAACCGGGTGCGCCTCACGGCGGACGGTCGGCTGCGCACCTGCCTGTTCGGCGATCATGAGGTGGGGCTGCGCGAGCCGTTGCGTCGCGGCGAGGCGCTGGCGCCGCTGTTTCGGGAGGCGTTGGCCGGGAAGCCGGAGGCCCACGCCTTGCTGCAGATGCGCGTGGGGGGGCTGCGGGCCTTGAGCGAGGTGGGGGGGTAAGGCGCGCCCCCGGGCAGCGGACCGTCGGGTCCGTTGCCGGGGGGTGTACCGCCCCCTATGTTGACGACGGTCGCACATCACTGTCTGGTGGGTGTGCTAACCGGCTTCCGGTGGTTTTGCTGGTCGCGCACCGGGGCCGACCCATCCTCGTCTGAGCGTTCGGAGAACGGGCACAACATGGTCAACAAGATCACGGTGGTCGGCGCGGGGAACGTGGGCGCCACCACGGCGCAGCGCCTCGCGGAGAAGTCGCTGGGGCGCACGGTGGTGATGGTCGACGTGGCGGAGGGGATTCCGCAGGGGAAGGGGCTCGACCAGTGGGAATCGGCGCCGGTGGAGGGGTTTGACACCCGGGTGATCGGGACCAACGGCTACGAGGAGACGGCGGGATCGGACATCGTGGTGATCACGGCCGGGATCGCCCGGAAGCCGGGGATGACGCGCGACGACCTGCTGAACACGAACGCGGGGATCGTGAAGTCGGTCTCGGAGCAGATCCGGGCCACGTCGCCGGAGGCGATCGTGGTGGTGGTGTCCAACCCCCTCGACGTGATGTGCTACGTGGCGAAGCACGTGACCGGGTTCCCGCGGGAGCGGGTGATCGGGATGGCGGGGGTGCTGGACACGGCGCGCTACCGGTCGTTCATCGCCGAGGCGCTGGACGTGTCGGTGCGCGACATCCAGGCGATGGTGCTCGGCGGCCACGGGGACACGATGGTGCCGCTGGTGTCCTACACCACGATCAGCGGGATCCCGATCCGGCAGCTGATGGGGGAGGCGCAGCTGGCCGCCATCGTGCAGCGGGCGCGCGACGGGGGCGCGGAGATCGTCAAGTACCTCAAGACCGGGTCCGCGTACTACGCGCCCTCGGCCGGCGCCGTGGAGATGGTCGACGCCATCGTGCACGACCGCAAGCGGATCCTGCCGTGCGCGGCGTGGCTGGAGGGGGAGTACGGGATGTCGGGGCTCTACCTCGGCGTGCCGTGCAAGCTGGGGCGGAACGGGCTCGAGCGGGTGCTGGAGATCGAGCTCACCGCCGACGAGCGCGCGGCGCTCGAGCGGTCGGCGCAGGCCGTGCGCGAACCGATGTCCGTGCTCTCCCTCTGATCCGTCCGGGGCGGCGTCCCCTCGGGGCGCCGCTCCCCACTTCCACCCCGCTTATGTACGCTCTCTCGCGATTCTGGCAGAGCACGATCGGCAAGAAGATCGTCATGGCGGTGACGGGGATCATCGGGATCCTGTTCGTCATCGGCCACATGTCCGGCAACTTCCTGATGTTCAAGGGGCAGGGCGCAATGCACGACTACGCGCTGCTGCTGCGCACGAGCATGCCGCTGCTGTGGGCGATCCGCCTCGGGTTGCTGGCCGCGGTGGGGCTGCACGCGCTGGCCGCGTACCAGCTCACCACGATGGCGAGGGCGGCCCGCCCCGACGGCTATGCGGTGCGCGCGCCGCAGGTGACCACGTTCGCGGCGCGGACGATCCGCTGGGGCGGGGTCCTGCTGCTCGCGTTCATCGTGTTCCACCTGCTGCACCTGACGGTGGGGGCGGTGCACCCCCAGTTCACGCACCTCGACCCGTACAACAACGTGCGGCTCGGGCTGGCGCACCCGGCGGTGGCGGCGTTCTACATCGTGGCGATGCTGGCGCTGGGGCTGCACCTCTACCACGGCGGCTGGGCCGTGGTGCGCACGCTCGGTGTGGCGCGCCCGTCGGCCCGGCCCCTCAAGCGCACGCTGTCGCTGGTCCTCGCGATCGTGGTGGCGGGGGGCTTCATCGCCATCCCGGTGGCCGCGATGGCGGGGCTGTTCCCCGAGGCGCCGGCGCTCGAGGCGGGCGCGGCGGAATCCCCCACGGCCGCGGCGGAGGGGCCCTGACATGCTCGACCTGAACAGCAGGATCCCCAGCGGGCCGCTGGAGCAGAAGTGGGACAAGCACCGCTTCGAGATGAAGCTGGTGAACCCGGCCAACAAGCGGAAGCACCACGTGATCGTCGTGGGGGCCGGCCTGGCGGGCGCGTCGGCCGCCGCGACCATGGCGGAGCTGGGCTACCAGGTCTCCTGCTTCGTCTTCCACGACTCGCCGCGTCGCGCGCACTCGATCGCCGCCCAGGGCGGCATCAACGCGGCCAAGAACTACCAGAACGACGGCGACTCGATCAAGCGCCTGTTCTACGACACCATCAAGGGCGGCGATTTCCGCGCCCGCGAGGCGAACGTGTACCGCCTCGCCCAGGTGTCGGTGAACATCATCGACCAGTGCGTCGCGCAGGGGGTCCCCTTCGCGCGCGAGTACGGCGGGCTGCTGGCCAACCGCTCCTTCGGCGGCGCGCAGGTCTCGCGCACCTTCTACGCCCGCGGCCAGACGGGGCAGCAGCTGCTGCTGGGCGCGTACCAGGCGCTCGAGCGCCAGGTGGGGCTCGGGAAGGTGCGGATGCACACCTTCGAGGAGATGCTCGAGCTGGTGCTCGTGAACGGCCGGGCGCGGGGGATCGTCACCCGCAACCTCCTCTCCGGCGCGGTGGCGTCGCACGCGGCCGACGCCGTGGTGCTCGCGACGGGCGGCTACGGCAACGTGTTCTTCCTGAGCACGAACGCGATGTACTCGAACGTGACCGCCACCTGGCGGGCGCACCGCCAGGGCGCGGCGTTCGCCAACCCGTGCTACACGCAGATCCACCCCACCTGCATCCCGGTCAGCGGGGAGCACCAGTCGAAGCTCACGCTCATGTCGGAGTCGCTGCGCAACGACGGCCGCATCTGGGTGCCCCGGGCGCCGGGGGACCGCCGGGCGCCGTCGCAGATCCCGGAGGCGGAGCGCGACTACTACCTCGAGCGCAAGTACCCGAGCTTCGGCAACCTGGCCCCGCGCGACATCGCGTCGCGGGCCGCGAAGGAGGCGTGCGACGACGGGCGCGGGGTGGGGCCGGGCGGCCTCGGCGTGTACCTCGACTTCGGCGACAGCATCCGGCGCCTGGGGCGGCCCACCATCGCCGAGCGCTACGGCAACCTGTTCGACATGTACCAGCGCATCACGGACGAGAATCCGTACGAGCAGCCGATGCGCATCTACCCGGCCGTGCACTACACCATGGGCGGCCTCTGGGTGGACTACAACCTCATGAGCAACGTGCCGGGGCTGCACGTGGCCGGCGAGGCGAACTTCTCCGACCACGGCGCCAACCGCCTGGGGGCGTCGGCGCTCATGCAGGGGCTCGCCGACGGGTACTTCGTCCTCCCGTACACGATCGGCGACTACCTCGCCAGCAACGTCCTGGAGAAGGTGGACGCCGCGCACCCGGAGTTCCGCGCGGCGGAGCAGGCCGTGCGCGACCGCCAGGCCCGGTTCCTCGGCATCAAGGGCCGGCGCACCGTCGACTCCTTCCACAAGGAGCTTGGCAAGGTCATGTGGGACTACTGCGGCATGGCGCGCGACCGCGAGGGACTGACGAAGGCGATCGGCCTGATCCAGGGCCTCAAGGAGGAGTACTGGCGGAACGTCAACGTGCCCGGGAGCGGCGACTCGCTGAACCAGTCGCTGGAGAAGGCCGGCCGCGTGGCGGACTTCATCGAGCTGGGCGAGCTCATGTGCCGCGACGCCCTGCACCGGGAGGAGTCGTGCGGCGGGCACTTCCGCACGGAGTACCAGGAGGAGGGCGAGGCCAAGCGCAACGACGACGCGTTCGCCTACGTGGCCGCCTGGGAGCACGCCGGGGACGGGCAGGACCCCATCCTGAACAAGGAACCGCTGGCGTACGAGAACGTGAAGCTTTCCACGCGGAGCTACAAGTAATGAAGATCACGCTCAACGTGTGGCGCCAGCCGGCGTCGCAGGCGCCGGGCAAGCTCGAGCGCTACGACCTGGACGGCGTGAGCGCCGACATGTCGTTCCTCGAGATGTTCGACATGCTCAACGAGCAGCTCACGATGGAAGGGCGGGAGCCCGTGGCGTTCGCGCACGACTGCCGCGAGGGGATCTGCGGGTCGTGCGCGATGATGATCAACGGGCAGGCGCACGGGCCGTGGAAGGGGACCGCCACCTGCCAGCTGCACATGCGGGCGTTCCGGGACGGCGACATCATCACCGTCGAGCCGTGGCGCGCGGCGCCGTTCCCGGTGGTCAAGGACCTGGTGGTGAACCGCGGGGCGTTCGACCGCATCATCCAGGCGGGGGGCTACATCTCCGCCAGCACCGGGGGCGCGCGCGACGCCAACGAGATCCTGATCGGCAAGGACGTGGTGGAGGAGGCCATGGACGCGGCGGCCTGCATCGGCTGCGGCGCGTGCGTGGCCGCGTGCCCCAACGCCTCGGCCTCGCTGTTCACCGGCGCCAAGATCTCGCACCTCGGGTTGCTCCCCCAGGGGCAGCCCGAGCGCGACCGCCGGGTCCTCGGCATGGTCGAGCAGATGGATCTCGAGGGGTTCGGCCACTGCACGCTCACCGGCGAGTGCCAGGAGGCGTGCCCGAAGGAGATCGGCATCGACGTGATCAAGCACATGCACCGCGACTTCCTGACGGCGAGCGCCCGGCGGCAGGAGCCCCGGGCGGCTACCGGCGGGGCGGGGTGAGCGCGCGCGCCCCGCGCGCGCGGGGTGCCGATGTGCACGGGGGGGCGGTGCCGCGACGGCGCCGCCCCCCCGCTGTCTCCGGTGGCAGCCGCCTCAGATCCGGGGGAGCGTCACCCCGTGCTGCCCCTGGTACTTCCCCTTCTTGTCGCCATAGCTGACCGCCGGCGGCTCGTCGCCGGTGAAGAACACCACCTGGGCGATCCCCTCGTTGGCGTAGATCTTGGCGGGGAGCGGGGTGGTGTTGGAGATCTCCAGCGTCACGTACCCCTCCCACTCGGGCTCGAAGGGGGTGACGTTCGTGATGATGCCGCAGCGCGCGTACGTGCTCTTCCCCACCGTGATCGTGAGGACGTCGCGCGGGATGCGGAAGTACTCCACGCTGCGCGCCAGCGCGAAGGAGTTGGGGGGCACGATGCACACGTCCCCCTCGAACTCCACGAAGCTGCGGGGGTCGAACGCCTTGGGGTCGACGATCGAGTTGAGGACGTTGGTGAAGATCCGGAACTCGCGGGCCACGCGCATGTCGTAGCCGTACGAGCTGACGCCGTAGGAGATGACCCCCTCGCGGACCTGGCGGTCCTCGAACGGGTCGATCATGCCGTGCTCGCGCGCCATGCGCGTGATCCAGCGGTCGGAGCAGAGTCCCATGGCGGGGCAGGGGGGAAGGGGAGGGCGCGGAGGAAAGCGAACCGGACCACCCGGTCCGATCTCGGGAGCTGTGTGGGAGTATGCGGGACGCACGCGCACAAGGCAACGGGACCGCCGGGAACTCGGCCCAGCGACCGCAGGCGCGACAAAAATCGCGTTGCCGGTTACTCGTGACGCAATCGAGCCGTCTCCCCGTTGAGGCCCGCTGGTCCCGCTTGTAGCTTCCCGTCGCGCTTTGTGAATCATTTCACGAGTGCATCCGCCGACTGTCAGGCCCCACCGCCTTCGCGATGCTCCGCCCTTACCTGCCGGTCCTCCTCCTCCTCGGATTCGTCCTCGTCAACGCGGTGCTGATCCTCGGCATCGCCCACCTCACCGTGCGCCCGCAGCCCACGCCGGTGAAGGTCCAGCCGTACGAATCCGGCATGGTCCCCCTCGGCGACGCCCGCGACCGCTTCTCGGTCAAGTTCTACCTCGTCGCCATGCTCTT
>JBILED010000274.1:0-3562 GCA_044352305.1 Gemmatimonas sp. | reverse complement strand
GGGCAGTACCAGGTGCTGGTGGCCACGGACATCGCCGCGCGCGGGATCGACGTGGAGGCGCTGGAGCACGTGGTGAACTTCGACGTGCCGGCGGTGCCGGAGGACTACATCCACCGCGTGGGGCGCACGGCGCGCGCGGAGGCCACGGGGGAGGCGTTCACCTTCGTCGCCCCCGACGAGGAGGGCGACCTGAAGGCGATCGAGCGCGCCATCAAGCGCGCGCTGCCGCGGGTGACGGTGCCGGATTTCGACTACACCGCGCGGCCGCAGGAGAAGCTGGAGGTGCCGCTGGCCGAGCGCATTGCGGAGATCCGCAAGCGGAAGGCTGAGGACCGCGCGCGCGCGGCCGAGAAGGCCCAGCGACGCACCGCGGCCCAGGCCGCCGAGGCGGCGCGGCAGGCGGACGCGGCGGCGCGCAAGGCGGCGCGCGGACCGGGGGGCGGGGGACGGCCCGAGGGCGCGCGCCCGGCCGGTGCGCGTCCCGCCCCGTCGGCCGCTGGCGGCCGGCCGGCCGGCGGGCGTCCGCCGCAGGGATCGGGGCGCCCCGCGCAGGGGCCCCGTCGCCCGGCGCCGGCCGCGCCGCGCCGCGACGACAGCCCCTACGCCTGACCCCGCGCCCCCCGCGCGTCGCGTGCGCTACCCGGTCCCCGCCGCCGCGCACCGCGTCACGCAGGTGATCGATCGCAGCCGCTTCCTCGCCACGGTGGCCCCCGCGCCCACCGTGGCCGAGGCCCAGGCGGTGCTGCGCGCGGTGCGCGAGGAGTTCCCCGACGCCACGCACCACTGCTGGGCGTATGTCGTGGGCCCGCCCGGGAGCACCGGGCAGGTGGGGATGAGCGACGACGGCGAGCCGCACGGCACCGCCGGACGCCCCATGCTCACCGTGCTGCTGCATGGCGGCGTGGGGGACGTGGTGGCGGTGGTCACCCGCTACTACGGCGGCACCAAGCTGGGGACCGGCGGGTTGGTGAGGGCCTACGGCGGCGCGGTGCAGGAGGCGCTGGCCACGCTGCCGCGCCGCGATCGCGTGGAGGCCGTGACGCTCACGGTGCGGGTGGGGTACGCCGCCATCGGCGCCGTGCAGCCGCTGTGGGCGCTGCACGAGGCGGCGGTGCGCGCGGAGACCTTCGCGGCCGAGGCCACCTACCAGCTGGACGTGCCGCGCGACCGGGTGGACGCCCTCGTGCGCGCGGTGGCGGACGCCACGCGGGGGACGGGGGAGGTGCGACGGGGCGGGTGAAGACCGAGGTGCTGGTGGTGCGGCGGGAGGTGCAGGTGCAGGTGGAGGAGGGGGAGATGGGGGCTGCTACGACAGCCCCTCGGCCGTGCCGTCGGCGGCCAGGCGCATGCGCACCGCCGCCGGCACCGCCCCCAGCCCGGGCATGGTCATGATGTCGCCGCACCGCGCCACCACAAAGCCGGCGCCCGCCGCACCCGTCACCTCGGTGACCGTCAGGCGGAACCCCGTGGGCACCCCCAGCCGCGTGGGATCGTCGGTGAACGAGTACTGCGTCTTGGCCATGCACACCGGCGTCTCCCCCATCCCGTTGGCCTCCAGCCACGCGGCCTGCCGCGCCGCCGCGGGGGTGAAGTCCACGCCGTCGGCGCCGTACACGCGTTGCGCGATGGCCTCCGCCTTCTCCGCGATGGGGCGCGCGACGTCGTACAGCGGGCGGTAGGCGGCCGGCGCGCCAGCCAGCAGCGCCAGCACTTCCCGCGCCAGCGTCTCCCCCCCCGCACCCCCCTCGGCAAACACCGTCGTGGGCGCCACCGGCACTCCCAGCGCCGCGCACGCGTCGGCCACCAGCCGCACCTCGGCGTCGGTGTCCGTGGCCCGCCGGTTGATGGCCACCACCACCGGCACGCCATGCTGCCGCACGTTGGCCACATGATGCGCCAGGTGCGGCAGCCCCCGCTCCAGTGCCCCCGTGTCCTCGCGGTCCAGCGCCGCCAGCGGCACACCGCCGTGCATCTTGAGCGAGCGCACCGTGGCCACCAGCACCGCCGCCGCCGGCGCCAGCACCCCCAGGCGGCACTTGATGTTGAAGAACTTCTCCGCCCCCAGGTCGGAGCCGAACCCCGCCTCGGTCACCACCACGTCCCCCAGCGCCAGCGCCGCGCGGGTGGCCACCAGGCTGTTGCAGCCGTGCGCCAGGTTGCCGAAGGGGCCCGCATGCACCAGCGCCGGCCCCCCCTCCAGCGTCTGCACCAGGTTGGGGGCCAGCGCGTCGCGCAGCAGCAGCGCCATCGCGTCGGCCGCGCCCAGGTCGGCGGCCCGGATGGGCGCGCGCGTGGCGTCGCCCCGGCTCCCCACGATGATGCGCGCCAGGCGCGCCTGCAGGTCGGGGAGGTCGGCGGCCAGCGCCACGATGGCCATCACCTCGCTGGCCGGGACGATCACCCAGCGCCCCTCCCGCACCACGCCGTTGCCGGCCCCCAGCCCGGTCACCACCTGCCGCAGCGCCCGGTCGTTCATGTCGATCGTGCGCGGCCAGGTGAGGCGCCCGGCGTCCAGCCCCGGCACGGTGCGCTGGTGCGCCGCGTTGTCGGCCAGCGCGGCCAGCAGGTTGTGCGCGGCGGCGATGGCGTGGAAGTCACCGGTGAAGTGCAGGTTGATCTGCTCCATCGGCACCACCTGCGCGTAGCCGCCCCCCGCCGCGCCCCCCTTCACGCCGAACACCGGCCCCAGCGACGGCTCGCGCATGGCCAGCACGGCGTTCGTCCCCAGCCGCCGCAGCGCCTGGGACAGCCCCACGCTCACCGTGCTCTTCCCCTCGCCGGCCGGGGTGGGGCTGATGGCGGTGACCAGCACCAGGCGTCCGCGCGGCGGGCGGGCCGCCAGCTCCAGCGGGAGCTTGGCCATGTGGCGGCCGTACGGGTGCAGCGCGTCGGCGGGGATCCCCAGGTCGGCGGCCACGTCGGTGATGGGGCGCAGCCGGGCGGCCTGCGCGATGGCGATGTCGGACGGGAAGGACATGCGGCTCGGAGGAAAGCGGGGAAGAGGCGCGCGGCGGATGGGGAACGGACGGCGGGACACCGCCCCGGGGCTGCCGGGGAACGGCCGCCCACCCCGGCGCGGTTCCGCATACATTCTCCCTCACCCTGGCCGGAGGCGCCCGTGGAGTCGTTCACCAACCCGATGTTCCTCTTCGAGTTCGGCGTGCAGTTTGGCGGCGCCTTCGTGATCCTGGGGATGATGCTCTGGGACCTGCGCAAGGAGAACCGCAAGGCGGAGGAGGCGGCACGGCGGGCGGCCGCCGCGGCGGTTCCCGCTGTCGACGCCGCGGCCCCGCTCCCGGGCCCCCCGGCCCCCCCCGATCACCCCTGACCCCGTTCGCCATGTCCGACGTCCGCCTGCAGTCGTGGGAGTCGCTCCCCGTCGAGGAGCTCAACCCGCTCATCGGCCGCCGCCTCATCTGGAGCGACCGGATGATGCTGGCCCACGTGTACCTCAAGCAGGGCGCCATCGTCCCCGCGCACGACCACCACAACGAGCAGTTCACCTACGTGCTCTCGGGGTGCCTGCGCTTCTGGATCGGGGCGCACGCCGACGCCCCGGGCG
>JBILED010000068.1:0-12315 GCA_044352305.1 Gemmatimonas sp. | reverse complement strand
GTGCTGGAGAGTGTCCCGGGGACGGGAACCACGGCACGGCTCACGCTCCCCCGCTGCCCGGCGGACGCGCCTGACACCTGAGCCCAGCCGAATCCGTTACACTACGACATGTCCACCCCGGGCCGCCTCGCCGATCACACTCCCACCTCGTCTCCCGCACCGCATCTGGCCGAGTGGGTGCTGCCGCCCGGCTGGTCGTGGGGCGACGAGGCGTTGCGTCGCGAGCACCGGCACTATCAAGAGGTAGTGGACGCGCTGGGACGGTCGCTGTCGCTGGTGAGCGCCCCCGACCCCGCCCACGGGGAGTGGCTCCGGCACGAGGCGCGGGCGCTGGCGCACCGCAACCATCCGTCCATTCCCACGACCTACCACTACTGGGCGTCGCACGAGGAAACCCTGCGCGGTCCCGGGTACCTGCGGCGGTGGATCAGCGGGGAGACGGTGTGGTCGCGCGTGGCCCGCCTTGGGCCGGACACCGTGGCGCTCACGCTCCAGGTGCTGCGGGAGGCGGGGAGCGCCCTCGCCTACCTGCACGACACCGGCGTGCCGCATGGGGCGGTGTCGCCCACCACGGTGTGGCTCACCCCGGGCGGGCGCCTCTGGTTGCTCGGGTGGGAGTGGGTGCTGCCGCGCGAGGCGCGTCCGGAGGGGGTGCACCCCGACCCGCAGTTCTCGCCGTCGCCCCCCGAGTGGGAGGCCACCGGGTGGCAGCCGTCGATGGCCTCGGACCAGTGGCAGCTGGCCGCGCTGCTGTTCACGATGCTCACGGGGGAGACGCCTCCGCGGGAGCATGTGCCTCCCCTGCAGCTGCTGCGCGCCGACTGTCCGCAGGCGCTGGCGGTGGTGGTGGCGCGCGCGCTGGATCCGGATCCGTCGCGGCGGCACGCCAGCGTGGCGCAGATGCTGCGCGAGGTGGACCGGCATGTGCAGGTGCGCCCGGTGCTGATCGACGCGGAGGAGGACCGGGCCGTCCCCGACACCCCCGAGGCGCGGCTGCGCTGGGCCACGGCCGACGACTACGAGATCCTGGCGCCGCTGGGGAGCGGGATGTTCGGCAGCGTGTGGCGCGCGCGCGACCTGTCACTGGCGCGCGAGGTGGCGATCAAGGTGCTGCACCCGCACATCGCCAAGGATGACGTGGCGGTGGCCCGTTTCCGGCGCGAGGCGCGGCTGGCGGCGCAGCTGGCGCATCCGGCCATCGTCCCGATCTACGATTCGGACACGCGCGCCGACGTGACGTGGTACACGATGGAGCTGGCCGAAGGGGGATCGGTGGCGCAGCTGGTGGCGCGCAGCGGTCCGCGCCCCTTCGAGGAGATCGCCCCCCAGGTGGACGACGTGCTGGAGGCGCTGCAGGCGGCGCACACCAACGGGATCGTGCACCGCGACCTCAAGCCGGAGAACATCCTGATCGACCGGTACCGGAAGTGGCGGATCGGCGACTTCGGGATCGCGTACGCGTTGGGCGACGAGCGCACGGGCACGTCGGGGACGCCGTCCTTTGCGGCGCCCGAGCAGCTGCTGGGGGAGGCGCAGGGGCCCGCCACGGACCTGTTTGCGCTGGCCAGCATCGTTTGGTTCGTGCTGACCGGCACCCCCCCCTTCGGCGACGGGCCGGCCCCCGTGATCCTGGCGCGGCAACTGTCGGGGCACCTGCCGGCGCCCGTGGAGGCCGCCGGCTTCTCCGAGGCGCTGACGGAGTGGTTGCGGGGGGGGCTGGCGCCCGCCGTGGAGGCGCGGTTCGCCGATGCGGAGGCGATGCGTCAGGCGTGGCGGCGCGTGGTGCTGGCCGAGCGGCGGGCCGAGGACGACCGTCCGTGGTGGCGGCGCCTCATCGAGGGGGCGCCGGAGGATGCGCCCACCGGACCACTTTCGGATTGGTGAAGGCCAGCACCCCCAGCGCGCCCAGTTCCCGCCCCATCCCCGAGGCCTTGACGCCGCCAAAGGGGAGGCGCGGGTCGGAGACGGTCAGGTCGTTGATGGTGACCATGCCGGCGTCCAGCGCGGCCGCCACGCGGCGCGCGGCGGCCGGATCGGCGCTCCACACGCTGGCGCCCAGTCCGTAGGCGGTGGCGTTGGCCACCGCAATGGCCGCGGCCTCGTCGGCCACCTGCAGCAGAAGCGCCACCGGGCCGAAACACTCCTCGTCGGGCGCCAGGAGGTCGGGGCGGTCGGCTTCCAGCACCGTGGGAGGGAAGGCGCAGCCGGCCGCCTGGTCGTCCCCGTTCTCGGGCGGCGTCCCCACCAACAGGCGTGCGCCGGCCGCCAGGGCGCGCGCCACCTGCGCCGCGAGCCGCGCGCGGGCGACGGAGGACGACACGGGCCCCATGCGGCTTGCGGGATCCAGCGGATCGCCCGGCTGCCGCTCGGCCATCGCGCGGCAGAAGGCGTCGCGGAACGCGGGATACACCGCCTCGCACACGATGAACCGCTTGGCGGCGATGCACGACTGTCCCGCGTTCAACGTGCGCGACGCCGCGGCCACCTGCGCGGCGCGCGCCACGTCGGCGTCGGGGAGCACCACGAACGGATCACTCCCCCCCAGCTCCAGCACCACGGGCTTGAGGTGCGCGCCCGCCTGCGCGGCCACCTGCCGCCCGGCGGTGGTGCTGCCGGTGAGCGTGACGCCGGCGATGCGCGGGTCGGCGATGCAGGCGTCCAGCGCCTCGCGCGGGATGCACGCCACGGCCACCGGCGCCGGCCCCAACCCTTCGGCCTCCAGCGCCGCGTTGGCGCGCGCCAGCACGTCCGCCAACGCGCGCGCCGCGCCGGGGACCCCCGGGGCCGGCTTGATGAGCACGCCGTTGCCGGCCAGCAGCGCCGGGAGCGCCGCCCGGAGCGCCTGCCAGTGCGGGAAGTTCCACGGCATGATGGCCAGGATGATCCCCAGCGGTTCGTGCACCAGTTCCGCGCCGCCGGTGTGGTCGTCCAGGAGCCCGCGCGGCGCCAGCGCCTCCTGGGCGAGCGCGGGGATCACCTCGCACAGCACCCGGCACTTGGCCACCTCGCCGCGCGCCTCGGCCAGCAGCTTGCCCATGTCGTCCGTGACCGCGCGGGCCAACGGCTCGTGGGCCGCCTCCAGCGCCGCCGCGAGCGCCCGGGCAAAGCGGGCCCGGCCGGGCAACGGCGTGGTGCGCCACCGCCGTTGCTGCGACACCAGCCCCGCCAGCAGCGCGTCGAGCTGCTCGGCGGTGAGCGATGGCTCCGCATGCCCCGGACGACCCGTGGCCGGGTTGACCGCCTGGAATTCCCCGGGCACGGTCATGGCCGGCTCAGGCACCGGGGGCCGTCTCGTCGCCCAGGAGCAGCCGGGGCTCCAGCGCGGCGTGGCGGGCGGCGGCGGCGGGATCGGGGCGCAGGAGCGACACCAGCACCCCCACCGCGAACGCCAGCGGGATGGTGACCAGCGCGGGGTTCTTGAGCGGGAAGAGCGCCGCGTCCCGCTTGAGCAGGTCCACCTGCACCGCGGGGGACAGGTAGATGAGCGCCAGCGTGGCCACCGTGCCCACGACCATGCTGGCCGCCGCGCCCGCCGTGGTGGTGCGGCGCCAGAAAACGCTGAGCACCAACGCCGGGAAGTTGGCGCTGGCGGCGATGGCGAAGGCGAGCCCCACCATGAAGGCGACGTTCTGCCCCTTGAACGTGATCCCCAGCGCGATGGCCACCAGCGCCAGGGCGACGGTGGCGAGGCGCGCCACGCGCAGCTCCTCCCCCGGGCGCGGCGCGCCGCGGCGCACGACGCTGGACCAGAGGTCGTGGGAGATGGCGGCGGCGCCCGAGAGGGCGAGGCCGGCGACCACGGCCAGGATGGTGGCGAAGGCCACCGCCGCGATGAAGCCCAGGAACGGGCGGCCACCAAGGAGCTCGGCCAGCATGGGGGCGGCCATGTTGCCGCCGGCGTCGATGGCGCGGATGGCATCGGGGCCCACCAGCACCATCGCCCCGAAGCCGAGCACGAAGGTCATCAGGTAGAACAGGCCAATGAGCCCGGTGGCGATGAACACCGAGCTGCGCGCCGCCGCGGCGTCGGGGACGGTGTAGAAGCGCATCAGGATGTGCGGCAACCCGGCGGTGCCGAACATGAGCGCCATCCCCAGCGAGATGGCGTCGAGCGGGTTGCTGACCAGCTTGCCGGGGGCCAGCACGGCGGCCCCCTGCGCCTCCGCGGCGGCGGCAAAGAGCACGCGCGGATCGAAGTCGAAGCGGGCGAGCACCAGCAGCGCCAGCGCCGCGGCGCCCCCCAGCAGAAGGACCGCCTTGACGATCTGCACCCAGGTGGTGGCGAGCATCCCCCCGAAGAGGACGTAGGCCATCATGGCGGCGCCGACGATGACCACGGCGGTCTCGTACGGGATGCCAAAGAGGAGGCGGATGAGGCTCCCCGCGCCCACCATCTGGGCGATGAGATAGAAGGTGATGGTGGCCAGCGTTCCCCCCGCGGCGGCGAGGCGCACGGGGACCGGCTCCAGGCTGGAGGCGACCACGTCGGCAAAGGTGTAGCGGCCGAGGTTGCGCAGCGGCTCGGCGATGAGGAAGAGCACCACGGGCCACCCCACCAGCCACCCGGTGGAGTAGATCAGGCCGTCGAACCCGGAGGTGGCGACCAACCCGGCGATGCCCAGGAAGGAGGCCGCGCTCATGTAGTCGCCGGCCAGGGCGATCCCGTTCTGCGTGGCGGTGACGCTGCGCCCCGCGGCGTAGAAGTGCTCGGTGGTGCGGGTGCGGCGCGCCGCCCAGCCGGTGATGCCCAGCGTGAGCAGGATGAAGCCGATGAAGAAGCCGATGGCCACGCCGTCGGGGGTGCCGAACGACGGGGGGGCGGCTCCCTGCAGGTAGGCGAGGGGGCTCATGCCGCGCGCCCCCGCTCGCGGTGGGCGCGCAGGGCGGCCAGCGCCGGGTCATAGTGGCGCCGGGTCCAGCGCACGTACACCCAGGTGAGGACCCACGCGGCGACGATCACCAGCGCCCCCAGCACGATCCCCACCGACAGCCCGGGGCCCAGCGGCGCCCCCAGCCAGTCGCGGCGCCAGGCGACCAGCGCGATGAAGCCGAAGTACACGCACACCATGGCGGCGGTGAGCGTGGCCGCCACGCGCCAGCGGGCGCGGGCGAGCGCGGCCGCGTCGGGGGGCGCTGCCGCGGCGGGGGTGGGGGAGGGAGTCATGGCGCGCGAAGGTAGGGGCAGGGCATCTTTCGCGATAGATCCCCGCCTGCCCCGGCGGGGCGGGACCGACTCTCCAGCCAGCACGCACGCCAGGACGCCTCGTGACGCACCGGATGGGCATTGCCTTCGCCAGCCTGATCTCCGGGCTGGTGGCGCTGTACCTCCATCTCTGGAAGATCGGCCTGGCCGGGTCGCTGGCGTGTGGCGGCGGCCATGGCTGTGCATACGTCCAGGGGAGCCGCTACGGCTGGTTCCTGGGGGTGGACGTGGCGCTGATTGGCACCGTGGGGTATGCGGCGCTCTTCCTGGCCGCGCTGGCGGGGACGCAGGAGCGGTGGGCCGACGCCCGGTGGCCCAACCGGCTCATGCAGGCGCTGATCTGGCCCGCCGTGCTGTTCACCGTGCGCCTCAAATACGGGGAATTCGTGGTGCTGCGCGGCTTCTGCCCGTGGTGCGTGGTGTCGGCCGTGGCGATCACGCTGTGCGCCGTGCTGGTGGTGCTGGACGCGCGCCGCCTGGCCCGTCTGCGCTGACGCGAGCAGCGTCAGGGGGTGTCCTGGTCCCCCGCCATCACCGCGAACCAGTGGCGCAACTCCTCGCGGATGGGGTAGCCGGGGAGCGTGCGGACCACGCGCCCGCGCCGGTCGATGGCCAGGAAGGTGGGGGTGCCCGGATAGCGGAAGGTGAGCTGCACCTGGTCCGCGCCCGCCGCGGGCCCCAGCAGCACGGCGCCGGTGATGCGCTCCTTGGCCACCATGGGGGCGCCCTCGCCGGCGCCCTCCAGGGTGAGGAGGCGCAGGCGCGGCAGCGGACGCCCTGCCGCCATCTCCCCCAGGTCCTTGAGCACGCGCTTGCACCACACGCAGGTGCGCGAGCTGATCATCACGATGGCGGGCTCGCCGGCGGGGACGACGGGGACGGTGCGCCCGTTGGCGTCGTGCACCGCGAACTGCCCCAGCGCCTCGCGCACCGTGGGCCCGCCATTGGGCGGCTGATCGGCCAGCCAGAGCGGCGCCGAGGGCGGCGCGGCGGCGCGTCGCAGCACCAGTGCGCCACACCCCAGCGCCACAGCGAGGAGCAGCATGGTGCCGGGGGACAGGGCGCCGCGGCGGGGGACGGGACGGGGCCTGCGGGGCATGGTCATCGGCGCAGGGTGGCAGTGGCGGTAATCCAGGGACCCTCCACACTCCACGACGCGGTGACGGCGGCGCCACGCAGCGGGGGATCGGGGAGGAGCAGGCGGACGGCGACGGGGCCCGGCGGCCCCAGCGCCACCTCGACCTCGGTGAAGCGCACGTAGCGGCGCACCACCGGGTCGATGGCCTTGTAGACGGCCTCCTTCAGGGCGAACGCGACCAGGGTGGCATCGCGGCGCGCCCTCGGCGACGGCGCCTGCACCGCCAACCGCTCCTGCTCCGCGGCCGTGAGGATGCGGGGGGCCAGGTCGGGGGCGGGGGGGGCGTCGGGGGCCGGACGTTCCTCGACATCCACCCCCACGGCGTGGATGGCGGGGGAAGCCCGCACCAACAGGGCCAACGCCCGGGCGCCCTTGTGGCTGATGGAGCCCGCCAGGTGCGGTGGGAGCAGCGGACCCCCCCGATCGGTGGCCAACACGGCGGCATCGCGCGCGGCCGGCTCCAGCGTGCGGCGGGCGTGGCGCAGTGCCAGGCGTCCCCCCACCCAACTGCCGCGACGAGGCAACGGGAACGCGGACGCCCGGGCTACCTCCTCCGGATGCAACCACCCGGTGGCCTCCAGCGCGGCCAACGCCGCGTCGTCCGGCGACGCCGGGGCGTCGGCCAGGTCCAGGACAGCCAGCACTCCCCCCGGCACGGACGCGGGAGTCACCACGCTCGGGGCGCGCCCGGGCCAGGGTGGGGGAACGGGGGGGGGCATGCACGGGAATGTACCGCGGGAATGTCCTGCGATGGTGTCTGGTGGCGGCGGCAGGGCGTGCCCCTGTGCAAATGGGCGTGCCCCTGTCCAGCTTTCCCGCATGACGGCTCCCCCGCCCCCCGCGCGCACCCCCCGCCTTTCGGCGTTCCACGCCTGGTATGCCGTCGCGGTGCTCACCCTGGCCAACGTGTCGGGGTTCGTGGACCGGCAGATCCTGGCGCTGCTGGTGACCCCCATCCAGCGGGATCTCAAGGTCACCGACACCGAGCTGGGGGTGCTGGCCGGGCTGGGCTTTGCCGTGTTCTACTCGCTGCTGGGGGTGCCGATTGGCCGGTGGGTGGACGGCGGGGGGCATCGGCCGCGGATCGTGGCGCTGGGCGCGGCGGTGTGGAGCCTGCTGACGGCGTGCACCGCCGGCGCGCGGAGCTACGCACAGCTGTTCCTGTTGCGCATTGGCGTGGGGGTGGGGGAGGCCACGCTGTCGCCGGCGGCGGTGTCGATCATTGCCGACGCCTTCCCGAGCGAGCGGCGCGGGATCGCCATGAGCACGTACATGGTGGGGACCTTCGCGGGGTCGGGGATCGGCTATGCGCTGGGCGCCTACGTGGTGGGGCGCCTGGATACGCCGGGCATGCTGGCGGTGCCGCTGCTGGGGAGCATCTACCCGTGGCAGGTGGTGTTCCTGCTGGTGGGGCTGCCGGGGCTGCTGGTGGCACTGCTGGCGCTCACCATGCGCGAGCCGCGGATGGCCGACACCGCGCCGCGCCGCGCGGGCGCCGCCTCGCTGGCCGCGGTGTGGCAGCATGTGCGCACCCACAGCCGGACCATGGCCTCGCTCAGCCTGGGGTATGCCTGTTCGGCGTCGGTGAACTACGGCATCGCCTTCTGGCTGGCCACGTTCCTGATGCGCACGCATGGCTGGAGCGTGGAGCAGGCGGGGACGCTGCAGGGGGTGCTGACGTTTACCGTGGGGCCGGTTGGGGTGCTGCTTGGCGGGCGCCTGAGCGATGCCTGGACGCGCCGCGGGCGGCTGGACGCCCCGCTGCGCGTGGGGATGCTGGCCGCGCTGGGGATGCTGGTATGCGCCGGCAGCTATCCCGTGGTCCCCTCGGCGACCGTGGCCGCCGCGCTGCTGGTGCCGGTGAACCTGTTCGCGGCCATGCCGTGGGGCGCGGCCAACGCGGCGGTGGCGGAGGCGATGCCGGCCACGCTGCGCGGCCAGGGGAGCGCGCTGTACCAGCTGGTGCAGAACCTGGTGTCCGGCGCCGTGGGTCCTGCGGCGGTGGCCCTGCTTACCGACCAGCTGTTTGGGGATAAGGGGGCGGTGCGGTGGTCGCTGGCGGTGGTGGCGGTGGTCGGGATGACGGCCACCCTGCTGCTGCTGGGGTGGGGGCGCTCGGCGTACCAGCGCACGGTGACGGCGGTGCGCACCGCGGAGGCGGCCGCCTAGCGCTCCCGCCTCCGCCCCACGAACGTCACCGCGTTGCCGGCCACCACCCCGGCGGCCAGCGATATGCCCACCAGCGCCAACTGGAAGGCGGTGGCAATCCCGGCCTCCACCTGCTGCCCCAGCAGCGCGGTGACGCTGCGAAACCCGATGCTCCCCGGCACCAGGATGAGCAGCCCCGGGACCTGCGTCACCATGGCCACCCCGCGCCGCCAGCGCGCCAGCAGGACGCTGCCGCCACTCACCAGGGCCGCCCCGGCAAACGCGCCGAACTCCTCCCCCAGGGCGTCCCCCACCTCTTGTGCGGTCAGGTAGGCGGCCGCGCAGGTGACCAGAATGGGGAGCGCATCCCGCGGAGCCGCCCGGAGCAGCACCGTGAAGGCCAGCGGCGCCACCACCAGCGCCACCGCCGTGCTCCACCCGGGGAGCGTGGCCGCGACCATCGCCTCGGGAAGCCGCCCCGCCAGCGGGACGAGCCACTGCGCCAGGGTGCTCCCCAGGCGTGCGCCCAGCGCCACGCCGAAGCCGAGCCCCAGGAAGGTCACCAGCGCGCCGCTGAGCCGCGCGGTGCCGGAGGAGAGATGCCGCGTGGACAGCTCGGTGAGCCCCACGGTGAAGGTGAGCCCCGGGAGAAGCACCACCAGCCCGGCCACCGTGGTGGCAAAGCCGGCGGTGCCGTGCAGCGCGCCGTCGAGCGCGAGCGCGATGGCGCTCACCAGGAACGATGCCAGCGGCACGACCATGGGGCGAGTGGCTTCGTGCAGTCCGGCGCGCCACGCCACGAGCCCGGTGACGAGCCCCAGGAGCGCGGCAATGGCCACGTCCACCGGGCGCACCCCGAGGAAGCAAGCCACGGCCGCGGACGAGAGCACGAAGGCGAGCTGCCCCAGCCACGCCGGGTAGGGCGGTGGTTCCGCCTGCAGGCGGCGCAGCCGCAGGCGTGCGTCGGCGGGGGCGCACCGGCCGTCAATGACCGCCTGCATGATGTCCCCCAACCCGGCCACCAGCGCCAGATTGGGCTCGCCGGGCTCCACCCGCAGCAGGTGCACCCGCTGCTCGTCCAGGGCGCCGATCCCCACCATCAGGCTGGTGGGGGTGGAGAAGAACGCCGCTTCCACCCCCAGGCGGCGGGCCATCGCCGCCAGCGCGCCCTCCAACCGATGGGCCGGTGTGCCAGCGGCGTGCAGCGCCGCCGCCAGCTCCAGCAGCAGGCGCGGCGCATCGGCGGTCTCGGGGGGGACCGGCGAGGAGGGGGGATGGGGTGAACTCACGTCGCAGGCTACGGGGCGCGGTGCCACGGCGCAACCGATGCGCGCGGTTTGCGGCTATCTTTCACAGGCTGCGCGCGCTCGTCGCCCCGGTCCGGTGGCCTGTCGGCGCGCGGCGCCGCACCCCGCCGTTGGCGGGGCCGCCTTCCCGCCTGCCTCCCGTCTGCCCATGCCTCGTGCCACGTTCCGCGCCCTCGGCGCCCTGCTGCTGACCCCGCTGGCGCTCCTGACCGGCTGCAGCGATGCCAGTTCCGTCCCCGACATCCCGTCCAACCCCGCGGTGGAGACCTATGCCCCCGCGCTGGGGGTGAACATCGCCGCGATGACCAAGCGCGGGGACGCGCTGTACATCCAGGATCTCGTCGTCGGGACGGGCGCCGAGGCGGTGTCGGGGCGCGTGCTGCGGATGACGTACACCGGCTGGCTGATCAACGGCCAGCGGTTCGACACCAACGTGGGCGGCGCCCCGTTCTCGTTCACGCTGGGGGCGGGGATGGTCATTCCTGGGTGGGATCAGGGGGTGGCCGGGATGAAGGTGGGCGGGAAGCGGAAGCTGGTGATCGGCTCGGCGCTGGGGTATGGCCGCAGCGGGTCGGGGCCGATTCCCCCGAACGCCACCCTGGTGTTTGACGTGGAGCTGGTCGGGGTGCAATGAGGGGTGCAATGAGGGGTGTTGTGAGGGGTGCCGTGAGGGGTGCCGTGAGGGGTGCCGTGACCCTGGCGGCGCCCCGCACCGTGACGCGCGCCGCACGGGCGGCCGGTGCGCTGGCCGTGCTGGTGGCGTTGTCGGCGGGCGCGGTGCACGGGCAGTCGGCGCCCCCGCTGGATGTGGTGATCACCGGCGGGCTGGTGCTGGATGGCACCGGGGCGCCAGCGCAGCGGCTGGATGTGGGCATTCGCGGCGATCGCGTGGTGGCGCTGGCCCCCGCGGTGCCCACGGCGGGCGCGCGTCGGGTGATCGACGCGCGCGGCAAGATGGTGACGCCGGGGTTCCTGGACCTGCACGCCCACCTGGAGCCGCTGCTGGACATGCCGCTGGCCGAGAGCGCGCTGCGGCAGGGGGTGACCTTTGCGCTGGGCGGTCCCGACGGCGGCTCCCCGCTGCCGTTGGCGCCCTACCTCGATTCGGTGCGGACCGCCACGGTGGGGATCAACGTGGGGTACCTCATCGGGCACAACGACGTGCGGCGCGCCGTGCTGGGGATGGCGGCGCGCGCCCCCACCCCGGCGGAGCTCGCGCGGATGCGGGCGCTGGTGGCGCAGGGGATGGCCGACGGCGCGTTCGGGCTGAGCACCGGATTGCTATACCTCCCGGGCACCTATTCCACGGTGGACGAGGTGGTGGCGCTGGCGCAGGTGGCGGCCGACAGCGGCGGGATCTACACGTCGCACCTGCGCAAGGAGGGGATCGGCCTGCTGGACGGCGTGGGCGAGGCGCTGGAGATCGGACGCCGGGCGCGCATCCCCGTGGTGCTCACGCACCACAAGGCGGTGGGGCAGCAGATGTGGGGGCAGAGCGTCCGCACGCTGGCGATGGTGGACAGCGCGCGTCGCGCCGGGACGGACGTGCTCATCGACCAGTATCCGTACACGGCCACGCACACTGGCATCGGCGTGCTGGTGCCCAGCTGGGCGATGGCCGGCGGTGACACGGCCTTCCGCGCCCGCCTGGCGGTGCCGGCGGTGCGCGACAGCATCCTGCGCGGCATCGTGGACAACATCCTCAACGACCGGGGCGGCGGCGACCTGTCCCGGGTGCAATTCTCGCGGGTGCCGTGGGACCGCTCGCTGGAGGGGAAGACGCTGCGGGACTGGGCCGAGCGTCGGGGCGTGCCGCCCACGGCGGAGCAGGGGGCGCGCCTGGTGCTGGAGGCGATGGAGCGAGGCGGCGGCAACGCCATCTACCATGTGCTGGACGAGGGGGACGTGCGCCGCATCATGCAGTCGCCGTTCACCATGATTGCCAGCGACGGGCGGCTCTCGCGCCCCGGCGAGCTCCACCCGCATCCGCGCGCGTACGGCACCTTCCCCCGCGTGCTGGGGGAGTACGTGCGGGCGCAGCGCGTGCTGGCGCTCCCCACGGCGGTGCACAAGATGACGGGGATGCCCGCGGCCCGCCTGGGGCTGGCCGATCGGGGCGTGCTCCGCGTGGGGGCGGTGGCGGATGTGGTGGTGTTCGACCCCGCCACGGTGAAGGACCAGGCCACCTTCACCGAACCGCACCAGTACCCGGTGGGGATCGAGACGGTGCTGGTGAACGGGGTGGTGGCGGTGGACGGCGGGCGCGCCACGGGCGCCCGCGCGGGGCGCGTGCTGCGGCGTCCGGCGCGCTGATTCTCGGGACGGGTCCCGCGGATCGCTCACGGAGGCCCTGCGGCGTTCCGGGGATGCGGTGCCACGATCCAGCGGCGAAGCGCGGGTGACGGCGCTGGCGCGCATCACCCCTAAGATGGGGCCATGCTTGCCACCGCCGCTTCCGTCGCCGTCCTGGGGATCGACGCCATCGCCATTCACGTCGAGGTGCAGGTCGCCAATGGGCT